>CAZVIO010000057.1:621-2877 GCA_964627615.1 uncultured Candidatus Saccharibacteria bacterium | reverse complement strand
TCTGCATCCACCGGTGTGAAGTCTTTTCGATATTCGGCATTTGTCAGATTAATTTTCCCTTCTCGTGTATGTGCCCCACCATTACGCGCCATACGAGTCGGCGCAACACAGTCAAACAGGTCACAACCGTTTTCCACCGCACCAAAAAGATCCATTGGCTCACCAATACCCAATAGATGTCTTGGTTTATCCTCAGGAAGCACACTGTTGCACCACTCCACCGCTTTATTCATATCCTCCTTCTCAAAAGATCCTCCGATACCATACCCATCAAACGGAAGTGCGCCTAAAAACTCTGCACTTTCTTTACGAAGTTTTTCACTTCTACCACCTTGGACGATACCGAACAGTCCTTGTGTTTCTTTGTTTGGTTTTGAGTGATGATAATCAAGCGAGTGCTTTGCCCAACGATGTGTCCGGTCGAGTGCTTCTGCTTGATAATGTTCTGATTCGTGAGGTGAGGTACATTCATCAAATGCAAAAATCATATCCGCACCAAGGTTGTGCTGAATCTCAATACTTTTTTCCGGAGTAAAGTAGTGCGAAGAGCCGTCAATATGAGAACGAAACATCACACCATTTGGATCAATGATTGCTTTACGAGACATCTCTTCATTAAGTACAGGAAGTGCAAGTTCCTCTTCACCACGTTTAAGAATTTTCCCTAAACCTTTACCGTATGCTGCCCCCAAAGAAAATACCTGAAAACCTCCTGAGTCGGTCATAGTAGGACCATGCCAATTCATAAACTTCTGTATTCCTCCTGCATCACGAACTATATCATCTCCTGGTTCGAGATAGAGGTGATATGTGTTTGCAAGTACCACCTGAGCACCAAGGTCTTTTACCATTTCAGGAGTGAGCGCTTTCACTGTAGCTTTAGTACCTACAGTCACAAAAGCTGGAGTTTGTATGTCTCCATGAGGAGTCGACAAAACCCCGGTTCGCCCAAGCTTTCCTTTGAGTTTATTTTCGATTTTAAAATTAAGTGGTTTCACCTCCCTACAATAGCCTAAAATGGACTTTTTTCAAAATTATGTTAGATTTTTATTAGGAGGTTCTTTTGAAAATTACTTCGCAGCAGGTGCCTGTCAGTCAAAGCACACACCCCATCTTCATGACAATGCATGGATGGTCAATTGTTTTTCTCAGTGTCATTGTGTTGTATGCAGTGGGGTATTCTCTCACTCGCTATAAACGACGAGGCGACTACCCGAGCCCCCTCGCAAAAGACAGTCACCCTGCGGGGTAACCCCAACAAAAAAGGGACATACTCAGGTGGTACGGTAAGCATTCGTTTACCTCCCACTTTCATACCAACAACTCCTTTGTCCCAACCCTGTATAACCTGCCCTGCACCCAAGAGGAATGTAAATGGTCCTCGTCCTACTGATGTATCAAACACCTTTCCGTTAGTAAATTTTCCTGTATACTCCACAGTCACTTGTCGACCAGGTAGTGCTTCCTGTCCTGTACCAATAAGTGTATCCTCAATCATGATTTCTGATGTATTCATATTTTTTGTATAAGAAGGCTCATTTCTATTTATAATACTTAATATATTTTCTCCAAAGAGAAAAAAGAATCCTATTACAAACAAAGACACAGCGACAGCGATCCACTCTTTTTGATTTAGTTTTTTCATATATAAATCATATCATACCATACCTACATGACGGATAAAGTGCTATAGTAGAGTATATGGAACAAAAAGCTATTCGTATCAACAAATACCTTGCAGACAAGGGTTATGCTACTCGACGCGGAGCTGATGATATCATACAAAAAGGATTGGTTACCATAAACGGCAAGCGCGCTGTACTCGGAGACAAAGTTACCGAAACTGATGTTGTGGTAGTCAATCAAAAACGCAAACCAAATCAATACGTATATCTTGCATACAACAAACCTAAAGGATTGGTAAGTACCAACGCTCAGGGTGAAGAAAAAGAAATCATCGATGCGGTACATTATCGTACTCGGGTATTTCCTGTTGGATGACTTGATTACACTTACCGAAGGTAAAAATCGTCAGATTCGCCGTATGACAGAAAAACTCGGATATACAGTAACTGATCTCAAACGTGTTCGTGTGCAAAATATACTCCTCAATGATACAAAACCTGGACAGTATCGTGAGATTCTTGATGAAGAACGTGAAAATTTTCTAAACTCTTTGGGGCTATAGAAAATAGTCTAGCATCTATCCAGTTTGTACCGTAAAAAAATAACAAAGATTCAGTTCTGACCTGATGG
>CAZVIO010000057.1:0-412 GCA_964627615.1 uncultured Candidatus Saccharibacteria bacterium | reverse complement strand
GGTACAATATCTTCATGAGTGAAAAACAAAAAATAGTCCGTGAAAAAACGGAATTTAAAACATTAACAAAGAAAGAAATGCATGCTGCTGCACATGAGCGCATTTCTTTAATTAGCCGAGAATTCAAAGAAGGTTTTAGTTTTCTTGAAGACCTTCCGCGGTCAGTAACTTTTTTTGGTGGAGTAAACCTTGGTCCCGATAACATATTTTACAAAAAAGCCGAAGCGCTTGCATTTCGTATCGCAAAAGAACTCAACTATGCAATTGTGACTGGTGGAGGGCCCGGCATTATGGAAGGAGCAAATAAAGGAGCGTTTGAAGCTGGTGGAGAATCAGCTGGACTTACGATCCAGCTTCCTCGAGAACAAATCGTCAATCCATACCTTACAAAACACCTTGATTTTTTTTTCTT
>CAZVIO010000056.1:2618-2896 GCA_964627615.1 uncultured Candidatus Saccharibacteria bacterium | reverse complement strand
CCCCTGCCAAACGGTTGGTTCGCAACCAGCAACCACCACCTACTTTTCTATAGCAGGTCCTGATGTTGTTTTCATTTGTACACCAAGCTCTTTTGCAATCAAATGAGCTAAAGTGGTCTTACCAAGTCCTGGTGGACCATAAAAAAGGATGTGTTCTGGAGGATGGTTTCTTTGTTTTGCAGCAGTTAAAAGAATATGGAGATTTTTTTTAATCACATTTTGTCCGATATATTCATCCCACTGTGATGGACGAAGAGTAGTATCAAGAAAGAGGGAAT
>CAZVIO010000056.1:0-2544 GCA_964627615.1 uncultured Candidatus Saccharibacteria bacterium | reverse complement strand
GCTTATTTTTTTGTACCAGGAAATAAATCTCTAAGCGACTGGGCCCTTACGGGTTTACGAGTGTATCCTGCGAGGACGTACTGGGTAACATTTCGGTGTTATCTGTGACTATCCTTTGCGAATCACTTAGCTTTTGGTATAGATATTAAAAGTGTCGCTTAGAGATTTATGTTCTGGAACTCCTTAATACAATGACAACATCTCACACGGAGATGTTGTTTTGTATCTACATATAATTATTCACAAATATAAAACTCTCGCAAGCATTTTTATCACTACAACACAAAAAAGAAGCGTGATTAAAGAATAAAGATTAAAGAATAATGCATTTTTTCTATTCCTTAATCTTTAATCCAAAATCTTTTTACAAATTATTACTCTTCCATATCAACCACTCGTGTGAGTTCTTCTAGTGTAGTAATTCCCTTAAGTATTTTTATCACCCCGTCTTGTTTGAGGTCGAGTATCCCTTGAGAGAGAGAAGCTTTTTTAATTTCACGTTCACTGAGGTTTTCATTGATCACCTTTTCGATCTCATCGGTCATACGGATAGCTTCGTGAATACCAATACGGCCTTTGTAACCTATGTTGTTGCATTGCTCACAACCCACCGCTTCAAAATAATGATCTGTTTGAAGACCTTCGATTTGAGTTTTATCAACAACAGTTTCCAGTACCTGAGTAATAACTTTTTTGTCTTCTTCTGTGATTGGTATTTGTTTTTTACATTCTTTACATAATGTTCGAACAAGGCGTTGTGCCATTGCAATATTGATTGCAGAAGAAAGTGTTTTTGGATTTACACCAAGGTCAACAAGGCGAGGGAAGGTACCTGCTGCATTGTTGGTGTGGAGTGTTGAAAACACCAAGTGTCCAGTGAGCGCTGCGTTGATAGATGTCTCTGCTGTTTCTTTGTCTCGGATTTCTCCCACCATAATAATATCAGGGTCTTGACGAAGCGCTGACCGAAGTCCTTCGATAAATGTATAGTTTTTCTTTTCGTCTGTTTGAGTCTGAACAATACCAGGAAGGTGATATTCAATTGGGTTTTCAATAGTAATGATTTTTGTGCCCGGCACATGTACTTTTTTCAAAAATGCATACAAGGTTGTTGTTTTACCTGAACCTGTTGGACCAGTGTTAAGTATCATACCGTTTGGTCTTCCAATTTCATGCAAAAGAATTTTTAAGAGATGATCGTTGATACCGAGTTCCGCCAATCCTACAGAGATTGCATCTGGATTCAAAACTCGAAGTACTACTGACTCACTGTATGCACCTGGGATAAGTGATGTACGGATTTCTATCTCAGTGTTTGAAAGTTTAATACTAAATCGTCCATCTTGTGCACCACCCACATTGAGCTTGAGGTTTGAGATGAGTTTAATACGAGAGAGGAGTAATTTGAATGTTTCAAGGTCGAATTCAATAATATCGGTAAGTACCCCATCGAGACGATAGCGAAGACGAACGTATGCTTCTTCTGGTTCAAGATGCACATCGGATGCTTTGACTGCAATTGCTCCCGCAAGAATAATCTCAAGGATACGAGAAATACGGTAAGCTTTTTTCATTGAAAGAACCTCGTTGATCAAGGTAGCTACATCTGCAGTGGTATGCACTGAAGAAAGAAAGTCGGTGATTTGATCGTTTGAAATATCAAGTGCACCACCTTTTGTTTCAAAAGAAAAAGATAAATCTTTATACCGAGACCAGACTTTTTCGAGGCTTGTATGAGAAACCATAAACAAATCAACTATGTTTCCTTTGCTTTCTATTTTTTTAATAACCGCTTGTGCCTGGCTGTTTTCTGGAGAAAGTACAGCAACTGAAACTTTTTTATCAACTACGTTAAACACAGCAAGAGATGCTTCTCGTGCCTCAAGCTCTGAAACATAACGAAGAGCATCAATGTCAATCGGTACTACTGTAAGGTCGAGATAAGGGAGTCCGAAACGAGTAGCCATGGTTTGTGCTAAGCGTTCCTCTTCTTGTTTTTTTAAATCAGATATTCGTTTATTTTGTTTATCCTCATCAAAATCAATTGTCATGACTATAGTATAGAGTAAAATAGCAGAAAATACATGTGTAGAGCGCTCAAAAGTGTGAAAGAGGATATATTGACAAATATACTATAAATGATGCATAATATTACACGGAAGGACGTATCCCAAATCCGTCCAAATTTTCTTTAAGGAGCTCAAAATGAGCAAAAAAGTCTTTGCGGTGATTCTGTGGTTGACTCTCTTAGTTGTTTCTCTTCCGGTACTTGCACTGGATGAGAAAAAAAAGGGTCCTTGCTGGGAAGAAACTCGACCGGAAGACCCGATTGGGTGCTTAACCCAGTTAGAAAAAACCATTCTCCGTGTAAAAGCGGAGAAAACATCCGAAAACGAAAAATCGAACGCATTGGAGGTAAAACTCCTTGAGGTTGATAAAAAGAAGCTGGAAAAGCTTCAGAAAGAAAAAAATAAGGCCGTTCGACGGGTAGTTCGGCGGCAGTAGCAGGAAAATCAAGCTGAAGGTAATGCTGATATCTCATGC
>CAZVIO010000055.1:910-3056 GCA_964627615.1 uncultured Candidatus Saccharibacteria bacterium | reverse complement strand
GTACTTGAAGCGCTCATGTATACAAAAGCTGATGAGGTAATCGTGCACACCGACTCAAGTTATCTCATCTCTGGTATTACACAATGGATCGAAGGATGGAAGAGAAATAATTGGAAAACAAAAACAAAAGATGATGTGCTCAATAGAGATCTTTGGGAAGCACTCGACGAGGTGATCACTACTCGTGAGGTGTTGTTTCGAAAAGTTTCAGGTCATGCAGGTGTGCCAGCAAATGAACGATGTGATGTGATTGCTACTTCTTACGCAGATAACAATCCTGTTAATCTGTTTGTAGGACACCCCGCGTACTCATATGTCAGTTGTGTGAGAGGGGTGGTTGAGGTACACAGAACTTGGGATGAATGTAAGGCGCGAGTACATGGTGTGTCAGGAGCATTGTTTAAAAAATCTCAGAGTGCAGAAGATGAGATGCATATTATCAGTGAGTTTAAAAAACAGTAACCTATGTTACTGTTTTTTATCGCAAGTTTGTGTGGAGTAGGAGTTTCATTTATAAGTGTTTCGTATGCACTCTGTATCGTCAGTGTGATTTTTATATTTTTTTGTTTTGTATATCAACAATACGTGCATAATATTGATATACAAAAAGGTGCTCGTGTACTGCTTATATTCTTTATTGGAATCTTGTGTGGTCAACTTCGGGTTATGGGTGTGTCGTATCCTGATATACAAGACTTACGTACATTAGAGTCAAAAAAGATTACTGTACAAGGTGTTGTTGTTCGTGAACCTGTGTCGGATGGTGAAAAACAGCGTATAGATATACGGAGTGAGCGTGTATCGTTTGGAACAACCACAAAAAAAGTAGATACATATATACGCATCGATACGCATGCATTTCCAGAACTTTCATACGGTGATTATGTGGTAGCCACGGGGACACTTCGTGTACCTGGGCGTATTGAGGCAGATGATGGAAGAGTATTTGATTACCAAATGTATTTGTTTAAAGATTCTATTACACATACACTTTCATTTGCATCAGTCTCTGTACAGAGACATGAAGGTAATCATCTCTTACGGTACATATTGAGTATAAAAAAACATTTTTTGCATTCCATACGAAGCGTTATACCAGACCCACATGCGGGGTTATTGGGAGGTATTTTGTTGGGAGTTGATGCAGTGCCCAAACAAGTTAAAGAGGAGTTTCGTGTTGCAGGGCTTTCGCATATTGTAGTGTTGTCTGGATACAATATTACCGTTGTTGCAGAAAGTATATTGGTAGTTACAAAATTTATTTCCAATCGGTTTGCATTCGGTGCATCACTGTTAGGTATTATATTTTTTATTTTGATGGCTGGTAGTGGGGCGTCTGCTGTACGAGCAGGAATCATGGCAAGTATTGCATTGTTGGGAAAACAATTTCATAAGACTTATGATGCGTCACGTGCATTACTGCTTGCAGTGTGGGGAATGGTTATGTGGAATCCGTTTGTGCTCTTGTATGATCCATCATTTCATTTGTCTGTGTTGGCAACTATTGGTGTGATGTATGTTGCACCGATTGTTGGAACACATCTCTCGTATATAACAGAACGATTTGGTTTAAGGGAATTATCCGCAACAACACTTGGTGCACAGATTTCTGTATTGCCATATATCATATATATGTCAGGTAATCTTTCTGTGTATGCATTTCCTGCGAACTTTATTGTATTGCCGTTTGTACCACTCACGATGCTTCTTGGATTTTTGACTACACTTTTAGGATTTATTTCTCGATTTATAGGACTTCTTCCAGGGGTTCCAACGTATCTTTTTCTTTCGTGGGATTTGTTTGTTGCGGAGACTGTTTCAAAACTTCCATTTGGAACTATTCATATACCGTATATCTCTGTGTTTTGGTTGATGAGTTGTTATGTGATTTTCGCTTTCTTCTTGTACCGTTTTCATACAAAACAAAACCCGAGTGGAACCAGTATGGTCCACTCGGGCGATGATTCGGTTGTAAAATATTAAAAAGAAACCCTCACATATCATATGCGAGGGATCCGTTTGACCCTCCCGCGACTTTCGCGTAATGCTCGTCGGCGAGATGTCGGAAGGTGTTGTTTTTTTGAGGGAGGAGCTTTTGTGGTACAACATGCATTCACTACAGAGACCGCATCCTCGAGAATCGTTG
>CAZVIO010000055.1:0-885 GCA_964627615.1 uncultured Candidatus Saccharibacteria bacterium | reverse complement strand
CTCCAAGTATAAGTTCAATAATTTCACCCGGTGAGAGGTAAAAACGAAAGTCTCGCATAGTCTGTAATACAGACTATCTATAAATACACCATGAGTCAACTAGTTTGCTGCGTGTAAAAAGTTTTCTTCAATTACAGACCAGTTAAGGTTTTTGAAGAAATCTTCGATGTATGTTTTCTTCCCAGATGCTTTGTAGTCTGGTACAAATGCATGTTCCCATACATCGAGTGCGAGAATAGGTGAGAGGCCAGTGAGATGTCCCAAGTGTTGTTCATCAACCCAAGAGTTCAAAAGACGACCGGTAGTCTTGTCATAAGAGAGGATTGCCCAGCCAATACCTCGCGTGAGTGCCACTGCTTTAAAACGTGCAAGCCATGCATCAAATGATCCAAACTCTTCAGTGATAGCAGTGTAAAGGGCACTTTCTGGTGACGGTGCGTGTGCACCACCTTCAAGCGACTTGAAATAGTATTCATGGTTTCTCATACCATCGAATTCAAACCCAAAACGTCGTTGAAGTTCACCTAATGCATACGCATGAGCTTCTGAATCTTTACTCATTTCTTCAATTTTAGAAATGATAAGGTTGGCGTGTTTAACATACCCAGCATACAGTTTAAGATGTTCAGTGATTGAGTCGGCAGAAATACCAATAAGCTCGCCGATATTAAATTTCATTTCCTCGAATGTTTTCATATGTGTATTAATTGATGTCTAATTGTTGTTATACTATAGCATAGCTATGAATAAAAACTGGATTAAAGAAAATATCCATACGTACTGGAAAATATATACACTTTTTACACTGTTTGTGTGTGTGATCGCAGTATTATTTTTTGTTTTTCAAACACATGAACGTCCACTTCGAGTTGCATTCCTTGATGT
>CAZVIO010000054.1:0-3983 GCA_964627615.1 uncultured Candidatus Saccharibacteria bacterium | reverse complement strand
TCTTCAGAAACAAGCGCTACAAGCTCACCCTGATCTCCTACATACGGCCATGTCGTATTGTGTACAAAAACTCCGTCTACGATATCGACTTGTACGACATTTACATACTCTTTCACTAAAGAAACTTTTTCTTGAAGTTGTGTAAAATTTTTTACAATGATTGCAGGTATTACTTCAGCCATATTAGATATTTTTTTCAATTTCTTTTATTTGTACGATCCGGCGTACATGACGTTCATCTCCTGAAAATGCAGTCGAAAGCCAAAGCCCTACCACTTCCTTCGCTTCATCTTCTGTAACAAACCGAGCACCGAGAGAGAGAATGTTTGCGTCATTATGTTCTCGAGAAAGTGTAATAATATCGAGCGCTCCACCATAAAAAACTATAGCCCTTACTCCCGGGAATTTATTGGCAACCATCGCTTCACCTTGCCCCGAACCACCGAAAATAATTGCTTTGTCTTGATCTGGATTTTTTGAGACCTCTATTGCTGCACGGGCAATAATCTCTGGATAATCATCACCTGGATTTTCTTTTTCAGCACCCAAGTCTACCACTTCATACTCAAGCTCTTTCAACACTTTATGTACTGATTCTTTAAGTGTAAACCCTGCATGATCTGATGCTAAATATATTTTCATATGTATGATTATATACTGACACAATAATTATAGACACTACCATTGGCACAACCGGTATAGTCATAAGATTGACCCGTTGACTGCTCCAATATTGCACACAATGTAAAATTACCTGATAGATTATTTATATTTGAATACAAATAATCACCTGTTTGATTTGCCCGTGTTGGATCAAGGGGTACAGATTTTATATACGCTGGACTAATATCAGCTTGAAATCCTGGACCCCAACCGTTTGAAGGATTTGAGATATATGTACACCAACCACTCGCATTTCTCGGTAAGTAACCGAGTGCATCAAAATGCATAATCGCAGCTCGTTGTATTTGTGCAATATCTTGTTTCCTTCGAGCATCTCGCGCTTTAGCACGCGCCTGATTGAGAGAACTAAGTACTACTGTTGAAAGCATTCCAATAATTGTAATCACGACAAGTAATTCAATTAAGGTAAATCCTTTCTTCATAGATATTGATTATACTACAAATCAGCTTTAGGAATTTTATAGAAATGACCCTGTCTTAACCACATGCTCAACAAGTGAGTGAGTATACCCCATTTCATTGTCGTACCACGCGAGAACCTTTACCAAGTTACCATCTACTACTCGAGTAAGTCCGAGGTCTGCAATTGATGCATACGGAAGCCCGAGAATATCTGAAGACACTACAGGATCCTTTACGATACCAAATATATGTTTCCAATGATCTGTCTGTGCCGCTTGTTCAAGTGCGTTATTTACTTCTTCAACTGTTGTATTTCGTTTTGCAATAAAAGTAATGTCTGCCATCGATCCAGAAATAACCGGTACACGAAGTGATATACCATCAAACTTACCTGTGAGATCAGTCATTACTTTTGTAAGTGCAATTGCTGCACCTGTCGATGTTGGTACAATATTTTGCGCACCTGCACGACCTTCTTTAAAATCTTTTGCATTTGGACCGTCTACGATCCCCTGACTTGCTGTGTATGCGTGCACTGTGTTGAGTACTGCTTTTTCTACACCAATTGCTTTATGTAAAATATCAATTACGGGACTTCCGCCATTTGTTGTACATGATGCGTTTGAAGTCACCACCATATCTTTAAGTGTATCGCAATTAATACCCATAAGAATCGTTCCTTCATCAGCAGCCGAAGCCCCGTCTTTTGCTGGTGCAGAGATTACTACTTTTTTTGCACCCGCATTCACATGCATTCGTGCTTTTTCAAATGATGTAAAAAATCCTGTTGATTCTACTGCCACATCAATATCTAAATCTTTCCATGGAAGAAGTGACGGGTCTTTTTCAGACAAAAACTTTACCTCTCGCCCATCAATCATCAAACTTTTTTTATCAGAAGATACTTTTACATCAAGTCCACTTCGTCCGTATGCAGTATCGTATTTCAAAAGATATGCAATGTTGTCGATATTTCCAAGGTCGTTGATTGCCACCACCTCAAGCTCATCTCGCTTTTCGGCAATTTTCAAAAACGCTCGTCCGATTCGTCCTGCACCATTGATACCAATTCGTAGTTTCTTCATTCGTGTATTTCAAATTAAAGTGAATATGCCGACATTATATCATGTCTTTTATACAGATGTATAACAAAATCCCCCCAAAGCTAGGCTTGGGGGGATTTTTTATTGCGTGTAATACTCAAGCACAATCTCTTTTAGAGACTGGGTTAAAAGTTTTTCCATTACCCGTCGGGGTAACTCCTCAAACGTACCTCCCTTGCCATCACGAATTGCTCGTAATGTAAATCTTCCATCCCGGAAGACTACGACTACCTTCAAGTCGAAGGTGTTTCCTGAGGCAGTGTTCACACTCCCAAAATGAAATGTGGATTCTTTAATCTCTTGAGACATTCCGTCCTCCTGTAAAGGATACTAGTATAAAATCTTTAGTTAAGCAATTAATACATAACATACTTTTACTCTTACTCAACCTCTTGATGTATTAAAAAATGGCTCATCTGAGCCATTTTTTAATGTTTATTCTATTGGAGCAGTTGGTGCTTGTGGAGTATCACCTTCTTTCTTTGATTGATGAGCTCGCCCATCTACCTCATAGCTCGTATTTTGAGCTTCAAAGAAGTTTACGAGTTCAAACACATCTGTCGCAGTCGACATCCATTTTGCAGGGTTTGTTGCACCATAATGTTTTGGTAGACCAAGTTCCTCGAGACGTCGGTCTGCTACATACTGCACATATTGGTTTACATAGTCAGCATTGAGCCCGAGGATTCCATTTGGAAAGAGATCTTTGTTGTAGTCTACTTCTCGATCCACCCCTTCAATAACAATATTGCGAATCTCAGCTGCAAACTCCTCAGTCAAAAGTTCTGCATTCTCTTCGAGGATGTTATGAATCAAATTCATACCAAATTTCAAGTGAAGAGATTCGTCTCGAAGTACCCAGTTGATCATTGAGCCGAAGTTTCGAAGCTGGTTACGCTGACGGAATGAAAGTGCCACCATAAAACCTGAATAGAACCAGATACCTTCCATCACAATATTTGTTGCAACAAGGTTTCGAATAAAGTCTTTTTTCCCTTCCACAGTCTCAATATCAAGACTGTCTTCAGTCATTCGCTTCATGTACTTGTTGATGTAGTTTTCTTTTGCAAGCATTGAAGGTACTTCGAGATGAAGATTGAAAATCTTTTCTCGATCAAATGGAAATGTTTCAAGTACGTATTCAAATGCCACACAGTGATTTGCTTCTTCCCACATCTGCTTTGCAAGATACAAATGACACTCAGGAGACTTGAGGTATGGGTAAATACCGAGCGCAATAGAACGGTTCACAATGAGTTCTGCTGGGTTGAAAAACGCCATAAGAAACTTCACTGCATGCTGTTCATCAGGAGTCATCTGCTCAAAATCCTGAAGGTCTTCATTGAGAGCGATTTCATGTGGAAACCATGTGTTTCGCACTGCTTGATTATAAAGATCATATGCCCACTTATAATTAAGCGGGTGTAGATTCATATCTTCGGGTGATGCTTTACCAATTAATGCCATATGTTTTTTATTTAATAAATTAATTATTTGAGGTAAGTAATTAAATTAATCAACATTTATTTTCTCATTTAGTCCTCGCCTTTTGAGAGATACGGCATAATTTTTTTGACCTTCCGCAAACTCGCTTCGCTTCGGTCCTGAGTACAGGACTTGGTGCTCATGGTCTAAAAAAATTATTAGTATCTCTGACAAAAGTCTGCGAAATCGTTCGAAAACAAACATTGATTAATTGTGAGATTTTTGAAACGTTCAGATTTGAGCAAAGTTCTAGGCGGACGAAGAAAATAATTTAAGCCTACCCGAGTGCGCAGGTGAGAATTATTTTAC
>CAZVIO010000053.1:612-4214 GCA_964627615.1 uncultured Candidatus Saccharibacteria bacterium | reverse complement strand
TTATGTACAGTGGTGGTCACTACATCTGCATACAAAAATGGCGATGAATATGCTTTACCTGCAACAAGTCCACCAAAATGTGACATATCCACCATCAACAATGCTCCCACAGCATCTGCAATCTCTCGGAATTTTTTGAAATCAACTTTTCGTGGATACGCAGTAAAACCCGCAACAATAATGTTCGGTTTTTCTTGTTGTGCAATCTTTTTTATTTCATCGTAGTTTATCACCTCAGTGATTGGATCAACTCCGTACGGAACCTGTTGCCAAAACTTACCCGTTGCAGACACTTTGTGTCCATGAGTGAGATGCCCTCCGTGATCAAGAGACATACCCATAATCTTCCCTTCTTTTGGAACGAGACCTACATACACCGCTAAGTTTGCAGGAGACCCTGAAAGGGGTTGTACATTCACGTGCCATTTTTTAGAAGATACACCAAACAACTTCAATGCTCTTGCTTGTGCGAGTTCCTCTATCGTATCGACATGTACCTGACCTCCATAGTATCGCTTCCGTGGATACCCTTCTGCATATTTGTTTGTAAGTTCTGAGCCAAGCGCTTCAAGTACGTCTTTTGATACATAGTTTTCTGACGCAATCAGATTGATAACATTTTTCTGTCGTTTCTTTTCTGCGTCTATAAGTTTTTTGATTTGAATATCTTTCATATCTTTTAGTTATCTGCTTGTAATGTTTTTATGCATGAATATACAGAAGCATACACAGTTTCTTTATCCGGAGTCGCATCAATCTTATGTATGTATGTATTCGTGTTATGTTCTGCAGAAAGTATATCAAAAAAAGTTTCGTATCCTTCGAATACCCTTTCATGATACTCCTTGTGCTGTAAATCAAAATGATTTGACTCATTTCGATTTTTTCTTCGAGCATCGGCAACTTCCGGAGTAATTCTGAGATATATATAATGAACAGTTAATTCACCAAAAATCCTCTTTCGCAAATCCCAAAAGAAATCAGTTAAATCTAAATTGTTTTGTCCATATAGTTGGAATGCAAAACTAGATCCATCACATCTATCAGAAACCACAGTTGTATGTTTCTCTAAAGCAGGAATAACTAACTCATCGATATGTGATGATCGTGCGGACATAAACCCAAGCAACATTGCCTTTGGAGGAACATCTTTTGCAACGTCGCTCAACAACACCTGACGTATTGCTTCGCCAAATGGCGAACCTCCAGGCTCTCGTGTATAAATACACTCAGAAAAATCGACTTTTAGACGATTAATCATCTCTGTCTTTCCTGACCCATCAAGACCTTCAAATACAATAAATTTCGCTCTGTTCTTTAGCATATTTGCTTATGTTATGATTAATCCCATAGTCACCGTTAATCATATACTTTACTTTATGGATCTACAATCAATCAAACATGTTGAGAAAGAGCTCCCCAATGGAGCCATGGTGCTTATATTGGAAACTGGAAGTGTGATTCGACCTGAATCAGAAGCAATGCTTCAAGCACTTCACTCGCGATCAATTGGAGGGATTAGGAAACACCTCGAGGTGCTCGCAGCAAAAGGTCCAGAAAAGTTTATGTCCACTTTTTATGTCGGATACGGGCACAAATCTATCGGTGATTGTGGAACATGTACACTGTTTATCGAAGGCGTCTCAATGCTTGTCGCAAAAGCTATCCAGGACTGGCCACTGTATTCAGGTCAAGAAGCATCGACACGTTATATAGATTTTGCCAACCAACCATTTATCGACCCTGCACACACTCCAGAGTCACATGCTATTCTGGAAACATGGAGAGCTTTCTACATGAAAGGACTTGAGGTTCTGAGCAATGATTTACCAAGACGTTTTCCAAAACAAGAAGCTGAGGATGAAAAAATTTATACAAAAGCCATCATGGCTCGCGCATTTGATATTATGCGCAGTTTTCTTCCTTCTGGTGCAAGCACCAATCTTGCATGGCATACGAATTTTCGCCAAGCAGCAGACCATCTCCTCCGTCTTCGCCACCACCCACTTGCAGAAGTTCGCGATATCGCAGAAAAAATTGAGGAGGCACTCAATGAAGCATACCCAAGTTCTTTTGGGCACAAACGATATGATGCTACTGAGAACTTCAATCAAGAATGGATGAATAACCACTATTATTTCACTAAAAAAGATGGGGTTGATTTTAAACTCACTCAAAATACAGTTAACCTAGAACTTCTTTCTGAACATACACAAACCCTCAGTATGCGTCCTGCAAAAACAGAAATACCAAAAGAGCTCACAGAATGTGGCACTCTACAATTTGAATTCCTCCTTGATTTTGGATCATTTAGAGATATTCAACGACATCGAGCAATTACCCAACGGATGCCACTGGTCACTATGGATCATGGATTTGAACCATGGTACTTAGATGAGCTACCACAAACTCTTCGTGAAGAAGCAGAAGCTCTACTTGAAACACAAAAAACTGCTTTACAAAAATTAGACCTTTCACCAGAGGATGCTCAGTATTATATTCCGATGGGATACCGGTTACCAAACCGTATTACAGGTTCGCTTCCCCACCTTGTATACCTTGCGGAACTCCGCGCAACTCGTTTTGTTCACCCAACCCTACGCAAACGCGCTATTCAAATTGCCCACACTCTCACTGAAACATTTAAACCACACGGACTAGTGATTCACCTCGATAAAGACCCTGATCGATTTGACGTCAAACGAGGTGAACACGATATTACTCTTAAGTAAAGGATTGCAATTATATAAACGTTTTTCTATACTCAACACACATATGGCACTCAGCGATAAAAAAATCTTGGAAGAAATGAAGGCAGGTAATATTATTATTAGTCCTTTTATTCGTGAAAATTTAGCAACTTCAAGTTATGACCTGACACTCGGTGAATACTTTTTCGCCGAACAACCTCCGAAACATTTCCAAAACATCTTCAATATTTACGAGAAAGATCATGTTGATCATGTGTGGGGCACCACGCCAAAACGAGCGCGTCCGGCAAAAGAAGTATTTTCAGACTATAAATTCACCTTTGGTAATATTGCACCTACTGACAAAGTAATCCTTCTTGCTCCTGGAGAAACGATTCTTGCTCACACCAATGAATTTATTGGAGGACTCAACCATATCACCACAATGATGAAAGCTCGCTCATCACTCGGACGAAGCTTTATTGAAGTATGTAAGTGTGCAGGCTGGGGTGATGTTGGGTATGTAAACCGATGGACCATGGAAATCACCAACAACTCAAAGCACTATCATATCCCCCTTGTAGTCGGACGACGTATCGCACAGCTTATCTTCTTTGAAACAGGACCTATTATTGATAAAAATTATGCTCACTCAGGAAAATATCAAACAACTACAGATATTACTAAACTAAAGAAAGAATGGAATCCTCTTTCCATGCTTCCAAAGTTGTATACTGACAGAGATATCAAAAAGAAAAAGTAACAACACAAAAGACGCTTTAAGCGTCTTTTGTGTTGTGCCTTTCAATATATATACAAAAGACACCCGGAGGCGTCTTTTGTTGAATTATTTTTAAAAAAACAACAAATAAAAATAAATTATGATCATTTTATATTCAAATTTAAATTAAA
>CAZVIO010000053.1:0-602 GCA_964627615.1 uncultured Candidatus Saccharibacteria bacterium | reverse complement strand
CATGTACGATGACAATCAAATTGCCGACGTCCAACAAAGGAGTTCGCTAAATTTGGATATTACTTAACGTCCACTCACGCATACTTTTCTGCTGAAAAGTTGCGCGAGCCCGCCTCGGTCCGTCGACCTCCGGCTCGTGGACGTTTCTTATTTCACGTCCACGCCCATGCTTCGTGCAGTACCCGCAATAATATTCATCGCAGCATCCACATCGTGAGCATTGAGGTCAACCATTTTCTTTTCTGCAATTTCTTTCAATTGAGCCTTTGTCAGAGTTCCCATTTTTGAAGTGTTTGGTTTACCTGAACCTTTTTCTTTGCCAATTGCTTTCAAAATCAAACTTGAAGCTGGAGGAGTTTTAAGTACAAAAGTGAATGTTCGGTCTTCATACACTGTAATCTCTACAGGCACGATATCCCCCATCATCTTTGCTGTCGCATCGTTAAATTGCTTTACGAATTCACCGATAGCTACTCCTGCCTGACCAAGCGCAGGACCTACTGGAGGTGCTGGGTTTGCTTTACCCGCAGGGATAACGAGTTTTAGTTTTTTTGTTATTTTTTTAGCCATAATTTTGGAATTTTATTTAAAATCCCGAGAAG
>CAZVIO010000052.1:0-4243 GCA_964627615.1 uncultured Candidatus Saccharibacteria bacterium | reverse complement strand
CATTGTTTTCTTTTCCTCCAGGTACTGAAATGTTTTACTTCCCTGGGTGTGCGCTCTACATAATCTGTAGAGTAACAGCAAAAGCTGTTGGGTTCCCCCATTCAGAGATTTCCGGATCAAAGGTTGCTAGGTACCTCCCCGAAACGTATCGCCACCATGCCGCGTCTTTCATCGCCTTTTAGAGTCTAGGCATCCACCATATGCTCTTAAATTTCCCATTAGGAAATTTAAAAACCACAATTATATTTTTACATTCATACTCTGTTATCTAATATAAATTAGAAACAAAATATTGTTCCGCCTACTCACCCGAAAAGACCCATCATTGGTCAGTAGTAAGTGGCGGGATTTAATTGTCAAATATCGAGCCGATCTGTGGAACAAAAAATCCGCACAAGGCGGAATTTGGGCAACAATCAATTAAGCTTGTTATCTCAAACGCCGCTTTTTAGATTCAATGTTTTTGTCATACCGAATGAAGCTAGTATATACGAAGCCCAGAGTCCTGTCAACCGACTTTTACACTGTTTTTTAAAGGGTTTTTAGGGCTTAGAAAAAGGCCATAAAAACCACCCTCAAAGGGTGGTTTTCGGTCGCTTTCTATTGGACTTTCACAATATGGAGAAATCCAGACCAAGAGGGTGAGTACTTATCGTCGTTCCTTGATTTCTTCTCTCACCTTTCGTATTGCATCTGCAGCCGCTTCCTGGCCACCGAGACCAAAGGCAAGTCCAAGTGCGAGAGATACGGCGACTACGAGACCGGTAAAGAGTGTCTGGATAAATGCCCCTGCAATACCCATCTGAGAAAGTGCTACGAGAATTGCAAAAATCCATACTGCCCATTTTGATACCTTACCGAGCATGCCAGATGAAGTGAGTCCTGCTGTTCGTGAAGACGCAACCACAACTCGTTCCAACGCATCTCCCACCACTACACCAACCAAAAGGATCAGTACCGCAACGATAAGCTGTGGAAGATATCCGAGTACCACCTGACTCAAAAATTGAGTTACCTGGACCAAACCAAGAACATCAAAACTTGCAATCAAAAAGATAATTACGATTGCTGCTTTAAAAAGCCAACCAACAAATGCAGATGCGTGAAGCTCAAGACCTGCTCGTTTTACCACAGCTTCGAAACCTGTCTTTTTCAACGCCTCATCAAATCGTAGGAGATCCAAAAATTTTGTAACCCCATGTCCTACCAAAATACCTATCGCCCATCCGAGTGCAAGGATTACCAATGCAACAATAAGATGCGGGATAAACAACACTATACCCGTCCACAAACTTACAAACGAGTTTTCAAGTATTCCTCCCCATGATTGAAACATCATATAGCAATATAAATTAAACTAATAACACTCTTATCCTACCACGAAACTAGAGTCCTAATTTATTGATAATCTTTTCATGTGGATAATCCAAAATATCACGAATCAACTTATCATACATAGAAAGTCTGTATGAAAAATCAGCTGTCGTAAAATACGCATATTTTAATTCTTTACCTATCTCTGCTTCCAAGACACCCATAAGATTTTCCAAGTGAGACTTTTTAATATTATCTCCGACCACAAGCAAATCAACACGACTTTCAGAATCTTGAATAAATACACCTGAAATCACAAGGAGTTTAATTGCACCAAGCTGTGTTACTTTTTTTACAATTTCTTTCGGTTGAAGCGGTTTTGCATTAATAAGAAAATTTTGTAGTGGTGCAAGGTAAGAAAAGTTTCGATTCAAATAATATCCATAGGACATGATTCGTGTTTCTGTTTTCTTACCATGCTTTACTTCAGCTTTACCAACAATCTTTTTTTTAATCAATGAGATTTTATCAAGTCCAAGGATCTCTCTTCGCACACGCGCAGGATCCTCTTTCACACGATCTGCAATACTGCCGATTTCAAACACGGTATCAGGATTAAACAAAAATAACCGCATAATTTTTACTTTTGCTTCCCCACCAAATAATTTCGATAGAATTTCCATAAAAAGATTATAGCAGGTTCACTGTATTCTGATAATTGACAATAGCATTTCACATAGTATGATTTTATATGGAGAAACCCATGAACCCACAATTCGGATTTGGTCTGATGATGGGTATCGGACTTACGTGTACGATACTCGGACTCCGTGGCATGCTTGGGCCATTTGGAGCGTTTAAGTTCTTGACATGTATCGGGGGTACAACCCTCATCGGGAGTTTTATATACCTCAAATACTTCAACTAACAAAGCTGGTCTTATTCCTTCGGAACAAGACCAGCTTTTCACTTACAAAAAATCCAAGGGGAGTCCTTGGATTCGCGTCTCTGTTTTCTTACCATGATGTAGCTGAGCTGTACCAACAAATAATTTCGATAGAATTTCTACAAAAAAATTCAGCAATGTTCTGATTCGATTATACTTGACTTTATACAATATATTTGTCTTAATATATAACAGAGAAAGCGAGGCGAAACTTGTTCTACTTTTTTATTCCTCTTGGGTACAACTGGATTGTACCCGGAAAACCCAGTGGTACTGAAGCCAGATGTGACGCATTGCTTACATACTGGGACAACTATTTTTTGTCCAACTTACTTTGTGAATTTATCCTGACTGCAAACCGTCCTCCCCGAAGCGCTCATCAACCGATGGCGGACGAGATGGCAGAGTACATCCACAGAAAATCAAACGGGGTGTTTCGCCCTACCCCCCAACCTTTTGGTTGGGGTACCCTGAGCGAGATCCAAGAATCGATTGCATTCATCAAGAAAAAGATGGGTGCTACGAACCCAACTCTTGCGCGAGTACATATCAGTACCAACCTCGGGCACATCCCCCGGACATGGTTATACTGGCAAGTGCTTGCGCCTAGAGAATGGGAGGTTGTATTTGTTCCCGCTAACCACTCCTTTACTATAAAGGAATGCTTTCAAGAAACTGCCAAAGTAGTGCGCGACTTGTTCCGCATCGCAACTGGCAAAATCAAAAGGGCCGAGACATGATGTCTCGGTCCCTTTTTTAAATTCAAATAATTTTTTGATTACTTGAATGTAACTTTGTCACGGATAATTTCAATTCCGTCGAATTGAAATTTCCGCGACCCCACCTCACCGGCGTGCATTACTATGCACGGCCTCGCCGAAGCTCGGCGGTTCCGGTCGAAAAGTTACTTTTCCTCCAGCTTCCTCAACAGCTTTTTTCAAAGCTTCTGCATCCTCTTTCTTCATACCAGTCTTATTGAATCCAAGGGGAGTCCTTGGATTCGTGTTTCTGTTTTCTTACCACGATGCAGCTGAACTGTATCAACAAATAATTTCGATAGAATTTCTACAAAAAACTCAGCAATGTTCTGATTCGATTATACTTGACTTTACAAACTAAATTTGATGTAATCATTTCGGGAGAAATACATAATGACACCAACACAAAGAGGTGATCTTGAGCTGCTTTTTGATCAAATTCGTAGAGGAATCAAGTCTGGAAAGATTCAGTACATCTCAGCCAAAACCAGTCTGGAAGCAATCTGTGCTGGAGAAATTGTTCGCTCAACGTACATACCCAAGGACTTTCCTTACAGCCTTGTACCGACGGAGACATTCGTGGTAAAACCAACCACCACAACCCGACAACTTGAAGTTGTCTCCGGAGAATGGAGAAGTTTATATTTCGCAGGTTACGAGAATGCAGATCTTCGACTACGACAATACTCTGAATTCTGTTTCGATTCCCCTGCAACACCAGGGGGTACCGGCACAGTATTGACCAGTATCGAGAGAGTTTCTCTTGCTGATGCTGTAAAAAACGTACTCGGGGTGCGATCATTCGACCGAGCGATCGCGATTCGAAGAATAATCGACGAAGGAATTTCTTTCTCGACCGAACAGATTCTAACAATACTCACAAGTGGCGTGATCAAGGAACCTAAGCACAAAGGAATTATATTTTTTATTCACAATAGTTCCAGAGACAACCTTGAAGTCATCATTAAAAACAACACAAAGAAAGGTTTATGGGGAAAGGATTTCGATGAAGATTCACACGCCTTCTCTCCAGGAACCCTTGTGGTATCCAGAAACCCAATTGCACACCTAGAGACGACAACGTAGTAAACAAAAAAGGCCCAAGCGTTACGCTCTGGGCCTTTCCTGTTTTAATTACTCGGAAGTAATTTAATAAGTTATTTAAAAGTAACTTTTCCTCCAGCTTCCTCAACAGCTTTTTTCAAAGCTTCTGCATCCTCTTTCT
>CAZVIO010000051.1:1031-4758 GCA_964627615.1 uncultured Candidatus Saccharibacteria bacterium | reverse complement strand
AAACAAATGATATGCAACAAGAGGCTGAATACGGTATTGCTTCTCATATCTCATACAAACAAAGTGGTGGTTCAAAAAAGAAGACAACCAACCCAAACCTTTTGTGGGTTAAAAAAATATTACCTTTTTCTGAAAATCTTGAAGGTAACACTCACATCGAATCAAAGAAGATAAATTTTGAAGATGTTCCTAAATGGGTAAAAGAGCTCGTAGAGTACCAGAAAGATGAAGTTGTGACAGACACAGTGATAGATGAGATTAAGTCAGATTTTTTTGAAGAACGTATTTTTGTATTCACTCCAAAAGGTGATGTGATTGATCTGCCGAAAGATTCTACTGCGATTGATTTTGCATATAATATCCACTCAGATGTCGGCAACCACATTTCTGGCGCAAAGATCAATGGTAAATTTGTTGCAATCACCACAACCCTCAAAAATGGCGATCTCGTACAAGTTGAAACTCGCCCAAACGCAAAACCTTCACGCAAATGGCTGGAGGTTGTGAAGACCACAATTGCTAAAAAGCATATAAGAAGTAGCTTGGAAGAAAAGAAAAAGTGAGCTTAAAAATAGAAGCTTCAGAGCTGAGTAAAGTTCTAGGCGGACAAGGAAAATAATTTGAGCCGTACTAACGTACGGCTCAAATTATTTTACCGAAGTCCAACAACGAAATTTACCAGCTATGGAGGTTATATCGAGAAATTCTTGATTGAATATAATTCCTCATCATCTTCTACCTCTTCAGCTTTTTCTACTTCATCCACTGATCGGTCATCGAGGATTGCAACTGTATCCCCAGGGAGTTCTGCCACAGGATCTGCTTTACTCTCTCCTTCTGATACAACAGTGTTAATCGTTTGAGCGATTGGTTCTGCCTCAATCCCCTGTACTCCTTTTATCGGAGACTCTGCTGCTTTAGTGTTGATAATATCCAAAATCTTTTTAAGTTCTTCATCTGAGAAATATGCGATTGTAATGCGTCCACCAGGACCTTCATTTTTCTTTTCGATAAACACACGAGTTTGAAGTGTACGACCGAGTTTTTCTTCAGCTTCTTTTGTAATCGGATCTAGAAGATCTCCTTTGATACGTGCCTTTTCGAGGGCTATATGACGTGCTATACGCTCCGCCTCACGCACCGTCATACGACGCAGTATAATTTCCTTAAAAAGCGTATTTTGCTCTTCTGGGCGGTCTCCGAGCATGAGAAGTGGTCGTGTATGCCCTTCGGTGATTTTACCTGTTTTTACCGCCTCCAACATGTCTTCAGGGAGTGCGAGAAGACGGAGTGAGTTGGTGACATACTCACGACTCTTTCCCATTTTCTCACCAATAGTGACATGCTTGAAACCAAACTCATCAACAAGTTTTTTAAATGCAAGCGCACGATCAACTGGGTTCAAATCTTCTCGTTGGAGGTTTTCAATGATAGCAAGCTCGAGCTTCATCAAATCATTTTCTTCACCTGTTTTGATAAGCACGGGAACCTGAAGTAGCCCTGCGAGCTTTGATGCACGAAGACGTCGCTCACCTGCAATGAGTTCGTACTCTACTGCAATACCACCATCTTCTTTTTCCACCTCCTTTCGGGTAACGACAAGTGCCTGGAGTACACCATACTGACGGATAGAGTCCGCGAGACTTTTAAGTTGCAATTCATCAAACTCTTTTCGAGGTTGAAAAGGGTTTGGTTTGATTTTATCAACGTCGATCCAGAAAATTGAGTCTTGGTAAAATTGGCTCATACGAATATAGGAAATTAAAACACGAATGGTTACGAATGAATTCTAATGCATATATAATACCAAGAAAGAATGGAGGGAACAAATTTTACTTACATAAATCTAGTAGTTACTGATGTAACCATATCTAATTAAATCTGTTACAGTAACCATCAATGGAAACATAAATGGGTATATGCACATAGTAGCCACTAAAGCAGAAATTAAAAATTAACCTCGCTAACAACGAGGTCTTCCGAGTCCCTCACGTGACAGTGCCCCACACTGTCACTCTCCGGCACGAAAAAATCCCTTTTCGGGGATTTTTTCATTTGTGCCGGAGGAGGGACTCGAACCCTCACCTCTTTCGAGACTCGATT
This sequence comes from uncultured Candidatus Saccharibacteria bacterium, assembly GCA_964627615.1. Taxonomy (GTDB): domain Bacteria; phylum Patescibacteriota; class Minisyncoccia; order Phycocordibacterales; family DATDWN01; genus UBA910. The sequence continues at coordinate 2,655 of CAZVIO010000051.1, read as the reverse complement.
TTGAGTCGAGCGCGTATACCAATTCCACCACTCGGGCAATTATGTAAAACAATACTGTAATAAAAAAAAAATCAATTTTGGATTAGTATAGACATATGTCGATGAACACCTGTTGATTGACTTGCGTCAGGGTTGGCATGCCTTGAAACAAACGGATCGCTAGCCGTTTATGTGCAGGGTGGCAAGTAGTGATGAGCGAACGCCTCACCGGACCCTGCACGTAAATGGTTTTTTTACACTCAAATGTCTAAACCCAAAGTTTTAGTAATTCTCGGACCCACAGCCGTGGGTAAGTCTGACCTTGCGGTAGAAATTGCTCGTCACTACAATGGTGAGGTTATTTCTGCTGACTCACGCCAAGTCTATACGGGACTCGATATCGGCACTGGGAAAATTACAAAAAAAGAAATGCGAGGTGTTCGTCATCACCTGCTTGATGTGGTACATCCTAAAAAAGTTTACAGTGTTGAGCTTTGGAAAAAACATACTGAGATAGCGATCAAAGATATTATCTCACGAGGCAAACTACCCATCATCTGTGGTGGGACTGGTTTTTATATACAGTCGATTGTCGACAATATTATCCTTCCTGATGTACCAGCTGACCAAAGCCTCCGAAAAGAACTTTCTCTTAAAAGTACTGATGAGCTTTTTATAATGCTTAAAAAACTCGATCCAAAACGTGCTAAAAATATTGACTCAAAAAATCCTGTTCGACTCATTCGAGCAATTGAAATTGCAACTGCACTTGGTAATGTGCCAAAAGCAAAAAAAGTAAACAGCGAATATGAATTTATCCAAATCGGACTCACACTCCCCCTCAATGCTTTGCGTGAAAAAATCCACACTCGCCTTCTTGCTCGTTTGAAAAAAGGAATGCTTGCTGAGGCAAAAAGACTTCACACAGGAGGACTTTCATATAAACGCATGGAAGCACTCGGTCTTGAATACAGATATCTTGCACTCTACCTTCAGAAGAACATAACAAAACAAAAAATGCTTGAGCGACTTGATATTGAAATCGGTCAATACGCCCGCCGTCAAATGCAATGGTTTAAAAGAGATGCTAGAATCAAATGGTTCGAGCCAACACAGACTAAAGAAATACACTCATGGATACACTCACAATTCTCTTAGATATACTACGGAAAAACAACTATAAAATTTCAACTGACACCAGAAAAGACGTTACTGGTTCAGTTTACTTTGCTATCAAAGGAGACACTTTCGATGGAAGCCAATTTGTCCAAAATGCATTAGATAAAGGAGCACTTGCTGCGGTAACAGAAAATAAAGATCTGTCAGGTGAACACGTGTATATAGTAGATAATGTAATTACCACGCTTCAACATCTTTCTCGAGAATACCGAACAATTTTCAACATACCTATTATTGCTCTTGGTGGATCAAATGGAAAAACAACAAGCAAAGAACTTCTCAAAAAAACCTTGAGCAAAAAATACATCGTGCATGCAACAGAAGGAAGTCTCAACAACCACATAGGCGTCCCTTTATCACTTTTCTCGATGCCACAAGATACTGAAATTGGTATTTTTGAAATTGGAGCAAATCACCCAAGAGAACATTGGGAGCTTTTGGAAATTATCAAACCAACTCATGTGGT
>CAZVIO010000051.1:296-1015 GCA_964627615.1 uncultured Candidatus Saccharibacteria bacterium | reverse complement strand
AAATCTTGTACCCTAACTACACCCTAGAAAATACTCCAGGAACCTATTTTTCATTTACCTATGACAATACCTCATACACCACTCAGATGATTGGAAACTATAACAAAGAGAATGTCGAACTTGCTGTATCAATTGCAGAGTATTTTGATGTAAAAAAAATGGATGCGTTGCAGGGAGTCAGTGAATACACTCCAAGTGCACGACGATCACAGTTTTTACAGAAAAATAATATCGACTTTATTATTGATTGTTACAACGCAAACCCCACAAGCATGCAGCTTTCATTAGAGAGTTTTTTTGCGTTACCAGGTAGCAAAAAAGGTGTAATCCTCGGAGATATGTTGGAGCTCGGAGAATACACAACGAGCGAACATAAAAAAGTAGTAGATTTTGTACTTAGTACACCACTTACTGCTCGTATATTTATCGGTAATTTATTTAAAAAAGCACTTGAACACACTACGGGTGATTATATATGGTTTGAAACCAGTACAGAGGCTCAAACCTGGTTTAGTCAACAAAATTTCTCTGGTTTTACGTTATTATTGAAAGGTTCTCGGGGAGTGAAGGTGGAGAAAATTTTGGATATGTGATTTAATACTCTCGGATGGTTACTACGAGTACGCCAAAAACACAAGACTGTCCTTGCTGTAACCAGGGTGTCGTCGATGGTAGCGTCAACGGTTGTGCTGTTTGCAGTCTGTTATAAGAAATGTAAT
>CAZVIO010000051.1:0-286 GCA_964627615.1 uncultured Candidatus Saccharibacteria bacterium | reverse complement strand
AAACCGCCCCTCAAGGAACAAATCCGCCTCCACCGGAATTGCTTCAGAGGAGGCGGATTTGTTTTATATAGAATTTATTTTTATTTCAATCTGTCTTTCGCAGTCTTTTTTGCAATACGTTTTGGTTGTTTAACCCACTGCTTTCCTTCTTTTGTTCCTTTATTTTTAGCTCGGTCTGTAGCAATTTTTTCACCTACCGTAAGATGCTCTCGTGCTTTCTTGGGTAGATATCGACTCTGTCCTGACTTGCCGGTGTACCCCCAATCCTCTTTTGTCCATTTTACTA
>CAZVIO010000050.1:0-4831 GCA_964627615.1 uncultured Candidatus Saccharibacteria bacterium | reverse complement strand
AAAAACAATCCTTCTCCTTTTTGTGATCATCTCATTTGTCCTTGGTGTATTCTGGAGAGTGTATGGTGTAAAAGTGTTTGATACAGGAGATAAGGAACGAGCATTGTTGATTGGTTCAGGTACTGAAATGAAAGATTTGTTTGAGGAGGTAAATCATAAAGGGCGATATGCAGTAGAGTTTGTATCGTCGATCAATGTCGATGATGTTTCTGATGTAAATATCCAAGAAGATATCGTGCAGGCGATTTATAGAAACAATGTAAAACTAGTAGCGATTGAATTTTCGAATGAAAAAGTACGTCCATTGTTGCCATATCTCTACAATCTGATGTATTCAAAAGTACGCTTCATCGATTCTCATAAAATTTATGAGGATGTATTTAACCGTATTCCACTTTCGCTCGTGACGTATAGTTGGTTTCTTGAAAATATTTCTGTCTCACCAAAGTTCACGTATGATTTCTTGAAACGAGTATTTGATATTGTGTTGTCGTGCATACTGGGTACGATTTCACTTTTGATCTATCCGTTTGTGATTCTTGCGATAAAACTTGATGATGGAGGAAAGTACTTCATCTCTCAGGAGCGAGTAGGGCACAACAACAAACTCGTGCGAATTATAAAGTTCCGCACAATGTCGGTAGATGACAGTGGGGAAGGCGCGGGTGCTGAGCGTAAAATGAAAGTAACCCGAGTAGGACGTATCTTGCGAGCCACTCGTATCGATGAGCTACCACAACTCTGGAATGTATTTTTCGGAGACATCTCGCTCATCGGTCCACGACCTGAGCTTCCGAATCTTGTAAAGCTCTACGAAAAAGAAATCAGTTTCTATAATGTTCGCCATCTCATTAAACCAGGACTCTCTGGTTGGGCTCAGCTCTACCAAAAAGATCCACCAAAGTTTGGTACCGACTATGATCAAACAAAAGCAAAGCTCTCCTACGACCTTTTCTACATTAAAAATCGATCATTCTGGTTGGACATTAAAATCGCTCTCAAAACAGTAAAAACCCTCCTGTCACGAAGTGGGGTTTGAGCTAAAGTACTTTTTGTGATTGTATTAAATAAGGAGGATTTTAGGTATGAAAGGAAAGCCGGTTACTTACAAAGGTCAACCACCAACAAAAAGAGTTTGGTGTGTAGTCATTGATGGTGAAAAGCTACATGTCAATGCTCTGTATGCAGACCCCCGGGCAATTAGATTGATCTCTGTCGAGCTTGGTGGGTGTAGTTGTGTTGACACATTGGTTGAGTTACCTGATGATGTGTCGGATCAGGTAGAGGAGTGGCAGTTGGCTCGTAGGTCAAAGAGTAGGAATTGGTAAAAATGAGGCTGGGTGTGCAATGCACCTGGCCTTTACGTAATACAAATTAAAATCATTACAAAAAACTTCTTCCAGAAGTTCCCCTAGGTCGGACCTAGGAAAAAAGTTTACTTTTTGTTGCATTTCCTCCCAAAATCCCTATAATAAGCCACATATGTTTAAATATCGCGTTTGGTCAGTATTTCTTATTATCATAATTGCAGCACTCGGTTTTTTTGTGTATGACTCACAGGTCAATCCACAATCAAAGTTTTCTAAATATAAATTTACACTTGGTCTCGACCTCAACGGTGGGACAGAGCTTGTATATAAAGCAGATGTATCAAAGATTTCTGACAGTGAAATCTCTGGAGCAATGTCTTCACTTCGTGACGTAATCGAACGACGAGTGAATGTGTTTGGTGTATCTGAACCTGTTGTACAAGTAGAGGAGGCGGGACTTATCACAGGACAAAAAGATCATCGACTTATTGTGGAACTTCCAGGAGTAGCAGATGTTGAGCAGGCGATCAAAATGCTTGGCGAGACTCCTCGTCTTGAGTTTATGCTTGTGCGCCCTGAAGCAAAAGGTCTTTCACAAGAAGAACTTGCGACAAAAACACCTGATGAGATTTTTGTAGGAACAGGTTTGACCGGAGCACTCCTTTCAAAAGCGACGCTTGAATTCTCTCAATCAAATCAAGGTATTGCAGGACAGCCTATTGTAGGTCTTGCATTCAACGGAGAAGGAAAAGATTTGTTTGCAAAAATCACTCGAGAAAATAAAGGACAAATTCTCGCAATCTTTCTTGATGGCGCACCAATCTCTACTCCAACAATCAACGAAGAAATTGTTGATGGTAAAGCGGTGATTTCCGGATCATTTACTCGTGATGAAGCAAAAGCACTCGTACGAAATCTCAACTACGGAGCACTTCCTGTACCTATTGAACTTCTTTCAACTCAGACTGTAGGACCATCACTTGGTGTAAACGCTCAGCAATCTGGAGTAAAAGCGGGAATCGTAGGATTTATTATTCTTGCAATCTTTCTTGTACTTTACTACCGTCTCCCAGGGTTTGTGTCAGTGATATCACTCCTAATGTATATTGTTGTGTCACTTCTTCTCTTTAAACTCATCCCTGTGACACTTACTGCAGCAGGTATTGCTGGATTCATTCTTTCTATTGGTATGGCGGTTGATGCAAACGTACTTATCTTTGAACGCTTCAAAGAAGAACTCAAAAAAGGAAACACTATCAGTGATGCAATGGTTTCTCAAAAGCATGGCTTTCTATTCGTGATTAAAACATTTCTTCAATGATTACTGCAGGAGTGCTCTTCTGGCTTGGTACATCTGCGGTAAAAGGATTTGCATTAACATTTGGTATCGGTGTGCTCGTATCAATGTTTACTGCAATCACTGTATCTCGAACATTCTTGACCGCTATCAGTCCAAAATCAGATTCTGGTCTTAAACGATTTCTCTTTAGTAATGGACTTCACGTACGGTAATATCGAATTTTAAAATTAAAATAACTATCATGTTTATCGTCAAAAAAAGAATTATATTTTTTATTTTCTCACTCCTTCTTATCGCAGGGTCTTTTGGAGTGATTGCAAAATATGGACTTAACTACGGTATCGATTTCAAAGGAGGATCTATTCTTGAGGTGACATATGTCGATGTAGAAGGTTCTGTGACACCAACTCTCACTCAGGTGAAGACTATTCTCTCTGATATTGGACTTTCAAATACACTTGTGTCTCCACGTGGTGAAAAAGGATATGTGATCAAAATGAAAGAACTGTCTTCTGAAGAAAAAAATGGGGTGATTCGTGCATTAACCTCTTCAGGTGCAAATCCAGTAATGATAGAAAAATTTAATGCTATCGCTCCTGTAGTAGGAGACGAGCTTCGTTCAAAAGCATATGTAGCGATCGCTGTAGTGCTTTTCTGTATTATTCTTTTCATCTTGTTTGCATTCCGAAAAGTAAAGAACCCATTAAATTATGGTATTGCAACTATTGTTGCTCTTGCACATGACGTGATCATCCCAACAGGTATCTACGTACTGTGGTCACAGCAGACTGGTGCAGAGATTGATTTGTTGTTCGTATCAGCGCTTCTTGCAATCCTTGGTTACTCTGTGCACGACACGATTGTGGTATTCGATCGAGTACGAGAAAACGCACTTAAAAATGCAGGTGTAAAAAATGGTCTTTCATTTGAAGAAGTGGTCGGTAAATCAGTCACAGAAACAATGGCTCGATCTATCAACACCTCACTCACGACAGCAATCACACTTCTCGCGTTGTATTTCGTTGGTGGTGCTGCAACACAAAACTTCGCGTTTATTCTCCTTATGGGAATTGTTGTGGGAACATATTCTTCGATCTTCATTGCGAGTCCACTTCTCGTGACTCTCGAAGGTTTTCGAAAAAATAAATAGATGTCCACATTTGGACAAAACAAAAAAACCGGGTAACCGGTTTTTTGTTTGACAAGATGCGATAAATTGATAGGTTTAGTGAGGGAGGTGGTCATGTCTGAACCACGGTATGATTTTCTTTTGGCGGTGTTACGGAGGCGTACTCTTACTGGGTATGAGCTTGTGGGGGTAAGTGCGGTCTATAATCCGCAGATTCCCCAGAACAATTCTTTTCGGAGGAAATATGTTGGCGACAAATATTTGTTGTCTGGGGTAGAGCGGGAGATGTGTATTGAACACGGGCTTCCGGTGAACTCGATTGAGTTTGAGCGTGAAGGTGTTCCTATGGGTGCAGTTGTGCTGTGGGGAGTTGTACCGATTCTTGGAGTTCATGCTGCAGTTGTCAAAAAACTTTTGGGGAATTACCGGCTGGACGGTGAGGCGCACTTCTTGCTCACTCGGGAATTCATTCGTAAAAATAGGCTTGAAAAGTGGTTCGAAGGGATATGTACTGAGCTTCATAGGCTCGGTGGCGGAAAGTATATCATCACAAGTACGCAAACACCTGAAGTTCCTCGTTTTGCTCTCTAGATCTTAAACCCGCAAGCACGGCACAGCCCGCGCTCTGCGGGTTTTGTGTACTAAAAAAGGCTACAAATATGGCTATTTTAAGCCATATTTATATGTGTATAGACTCCTTGACTTCCTTTCAAATATGGCTATACTGTATGGGGGCTTAAAAACAGAGGGTAATACCTCGTATAAGCACCAGAGTTCGTTGACATTTCAATATTGAATTAAGAAGACTGGTGGTTCAACGCTTCGGCATTGAATCATCAATGAATGAGAATGCAAGTTCTCAATTTCTTTTGATTTCGGATAGTAGTGAAAACTTTCAACACTACGATCTTTTACAATTCATCAATTCACCACCCAGCGAACAACTGAGAGTAGAACCAACGACTAACATTACTGTTTTTTGTTTTGTTCCGTTCTACATAAAATTTGCAACTGTTTTTGACAGATACAATTTTTACCAAGAGTTTGATCCTAGCTCAGGATGAACGCTGGCGGCGTGGATAAGGCATGCAA
>CAZVIO010000049.1:0-4925 GCA_964627615.1 uncultured Candidatus Saccharibacteria bacterium | reverse complement strand
CCATCTCATTGAGTGCAATCATCAGTGATGAGATTGCTGTGTTGTGAGAAAAGTTTTCTATATCATGCGTTACTTTTTGTACTGTTTTATGGAGAATAGTATCAAGTTTAGAGTTTGTATTATTTGTTTTTCCTTTTGACTGTTGACTGTCCACTGCTAACTGCCCCAATCTCCATACTCGTTCAATAAATCTTCGTGAACCAATAATATTTTCTGTGTTCCATGGCAACCCTGCTTCAAAAGGTCCCATAAACATCTCATACACACGAAGCGTGTCAGCTCCATAAGTCTTAACTACATCATCAGGATTCACAACATTCCCCCAACGTTTTGACATTTTTCTTCCGTCAGCACCACCGATCATACCCTGATTACGGAGCGTCTTAAATGGTTCTTCATGTTTTACAACACCGATATCCTTCAAGAATTTATTCCAGAATCGTGAATACAATAGATGTCCAGTTGCGTGCTCCGCACCGCCAACGTATGTATCAACTTGCCCCCAATACGAAAGTGCTTTCTTTGAGGCAATTTCTTTTTTGTTTTTAGGATCCATGTAGCGTAAGAAGTACCACGAAGAACCTGCCCATCCTGGCATCGTATTTGTCTCGTATCCTTTTTTAATCCACGCAGGCACACCAGCTAAAGGAGACTCACCTGTTCCGGTTGGCATATATGATGTGACATTAGGAAGCGTAAGTGGAAGCTTTTTTTCATCAACCATATGGATAATACCATCTGCATCTGTCCACAATGGAATCGGCTCGCCCCAGTATCGCTGTCGCGCAAAGATGGCATTACGCATCTTATACTTTCTCACAATCTTCCCTTTTACTTTTTCTGTAATAGCTTTTCTTGCGAGAGAAGATTCCATATCAGAAAACTCTCCACTTTCATACAATACACCGTCTTTTGTATATGCTTTTTCTGGCACATTAATACGATCGAGCCATTCACCAAGTTCTGCACACGTCATTCGTTCTGGAGTAAGTGCATCCAATGGAAGCCATTCAACTTCATGTTTTGCTACCTCTTCAGGAGAAACAGCATCTCGCTCTTCATCGACGAGTTCAAAGACAACACCTTGTGTATATGCAATACGATTCTGTTTTTTATGTGCTGCATTATAGATACCCTGCACAGGTCCACCTAAAAATCGTTTGAATGTTATATGTTTATATCCTGTTTCTTCCTGCACTTCTCGACGTGCAGCATCGACTGGATGTTCACCTTCTTCTACTCCACCAACGATAAAAGTCGTCCACGGAAACTGTTTCCAGTTGAGGCAGAGATATTTATCTGTCTTTGGATTGTATACGATCGCATGAATCGTACGACGTTTGACATATTCTTGACCAGGCACTGGTGGAAATTTTTTATCAACAATAGATGGAATTACTACATGTTTTATTGGGAGATTATATGTCTGAGCAAATTCAAAATCCCGTTCATCATGTGCAGGTACAGCCATCACCGCACCCGTACCATACGAAGCGAGTACATAATCAGCGATCCATACAGGAATTTTTTCTCCACTCAGTGGATGTAACGCAAAAATACCTTTGAGATGTACTCCTGTTTTTGCTTTTGTATTATCAGTTCTCGATTCTATCGTTACGCGATGTGCCTGAGTTTTATATTCTAGAACTTCACTTATATTTTCTATATGTAAAGAAAGTTGCTCAATAAGTGGATGTTCTGGAGCAAGAACAATATACGTTGCACCACACAATGTATCTGCTCGTGTCGTAAAAACTTTTACTTTTCCCAATTGATTACTTTGAGACTTGAGAGTTGAAATATGAAATTCTATTTCTGACCCTTCACTTTTACCAATCCAATTTCGCTGAATCTCTTTTATATTTTCAGACCACTGAATCGTATCAAGACCAGACAACAATCGCTCTGCATACGCAGTAATACGCATAAACCATTGACGCATTTGTCTTTTTTCTACTGGATACCCACCACGCTCTGAAACAGGGTTTCCGTCTGGTCCATCAACAATCTCATCATTTGCAAGCACCGTTCCGAGTTCTGGGCACCAATTTACTTCTGCATATCCTTCGTATGCAAGACGATACTTCATTACTATATCCTGTTGTTCTTTAGGAGTTTTGTTTTTCCATTCAGCAGCTGTAAAAAGCGGTGTATGTTCATCACACACAGCATCGATATGCACATTTCCTTCTTTTGCAAACTTTTTGAGCAATACATCAATCGACTCTGCTTTATTTTTTGCGTTGTTGTACCAAGAATTATAGATTTGTAGGAAAATCCATTGTGTCCATCTGTAATATTCTGGGTCCGTCGTATTTACTTTTCTTTCCCAGTCGTATGAAAGTCCGATAATAGAAAGCTGACTTTCAAACGTTTTTATATTTTGAAGTACAGCTTTTCGAGGATGAATCTTGTGTGTAATCGCATACTGTTCAGCAGGAAGACCAAATGCATCATATCCCATCGGATGGAGTACATTAAAACCTTGCATACGCTTCATACGCGCATACACATCAGAACCTATGTATCCTTTTGGATGTCCCACATGAAGTCCTGCTCCAGAAGGATACGGGAACATGTCGAGAATATATTGTTTTTTCTTTTTTGAGTTACTTTCCGTACGATACACTTTTTTCTTCGCCCATTCTTTTTGCCATTTTTTTTCAATTGCGGTGTGGTTGTATCGCTTCATAGTGATAATATAGTACAACAGAAAAACATGTTTTGCAAAAACATCTCGATATATATCGAGATGTTTTTGTGAAATTAATTTGTTGGTTTTTGTATTGGGTTTACAGGAACCATTTGTGTAAAGCAGTATTCTCCCGCTTTATAAGTATCCCACACTAAAGGATTCATCGGGTCTTCAGCATAGTAATATGTAGCCTGTGTTACTGATACATCGGCATCAAAATTAAATGTTGCGCAGAGCTCAAATGTTTTTGCATCACGTACTTTATACACATATGACATGCCCGATTGAGGATCTACTGTGCTGATCGAGTATGAGAAACCCTGTGCGAGTTCAGTAAGTGTTTGTGGAAGTGTTGCTGTTCTTTGATAGTAGTCACGTACCTGACCTGAAAGTGTTTGCAATTCCATAAACTTCTGCTGATCGTATTTCATAAGACGTTGTGACTGTGGAGTTCCGATTACAGAAAAACCAATAATAATTGCAATTAAAGCAAAAAGTATAGATATCACTGTGGCACTTTTTCTTATGTTAGCTGTAAGTTTATTTCGTGCGTCAGTGATGTAGTAACCAAACACTGCACCAGCGACTACAATAATACTCAAGACTTTAAGCAAGAAACCAGCAGTAAGTTCTTCCCCATCAAGGAAATAATAGAGAATTGTCACTAAGTCCCCCACAATCAATCCTCCTGAAATAAACAGAGTGATATAGATAAGCCACTTTCGAATACCCATCATCCGAGCTTCGATTGAGCTCGCAAGATCCTTCTCAATAAGCCACATGAAGAGGATGTATAATGGAAATACGATAATCAGTGTTGCGACAGGTAGACTGATTGACGGTGAATAGTAATATCCCAATGTCTGCGGATATGCCTTATTAATGACTGAAAATAAAAGATTCAGTAATGCAGTTGCAGATGCATACAAAGTAACCATTGATGCCAAATTCAAAAAGACATCTTTTGCGTGAGAACGTGGTTGTGTGTTTGGTTCCATAGGTGATATTAATGATTAATAGGGGTATTATACCACAAATATTCCAACACCTATAGGCTTATCCGAAAACTTGACAATTTATGGGCATATGCTACCATTATATTTATAAAGGAGGTGGCGATATGAAAACGCCCCGTTGAGCCCCGGCATTGCGCCCGGGGCTTTTTTTATAGTTAAATTCTGAATTCAATAACATCACCATCCTTAACGATATACTCTTTCCCTTCAGTACGAACAAGTCCTTTCTCACGAGCGGCTCCATATGAGCCTGAGTCGAGCAAATCTTTCCAAAACACCACTTCAGCTCTGATAAATTTGTCTTTAAAATCTGTGTGAATCGCCGTACCCGCAAGTGGTGCCGTCCATCCTTTTTTAATAGTCCACGCACGAGTTTCTTTTTCCCCGGTTGTAAAATAGGTAATCAAATCAAGAAGAGCGTAACCTGCTTTAATGAGCTCATCAATGCCGTCTGTCTTTCCACCAAGCTCTGTTCTAAAAAGCACTTTATCATCTCCTTCTAAATCTTTGAGTTCGTGTTCAATACCCGCATCAATAATCACGTATTGTGCTTTTTGTTCTTCGAAAAATGCAATCAGCTTTTTGTATCGCTCATCATTGAGCTCATCGAGATTTTTGTTTCCTGCTTTTTTATTCAATCCATACATGATTGGCTTCATAGTCAGGAGATGCAAACCTTTCAATGCAAGTGATTCTTTCTCTGTGAGCTCAAGTTGGTTGAGGAGTTTTCCTTGCTCAAGTTGCACCTTTGCTCGTTCAAGTACTTCCGCTTCAAAGATAGCTTCTTTATCACCTTTCTTCACATCTTTTTGCACATTTGAAATACGTTTTGCAACAGTTTCCTGGTCAGCAAGCACGAGCTCGAGGTTGATCACTTCAATATCAGAAAGTGGATTGACTTCATTGTGCACGTGGATTACATTTGCATCTTCAAAAATACGCACAACCTGAAGAATTGCGTCTACCTCTCGAATATTCTGTAAAAATTTATTTCCCAACCCTTCACCAGTCGATGCACCTTTCACAAGTCCTGCGATGTCCACAAATTCAATAATCGCTGGAATTGTTTTTTGAGTTTTAGAAAACTCTGCGAGTTTATAGAGTCTCTCATCTGGCACCGGCACCACACCCACAGATGGGTCGATAGTACAAAAAGGATAATTTTCCGCCGGCACAGACTTTTTAGTCAACGCATTAAAAAGCGTCGATTTCCC
>CAZVIO010000048.1:1975-5027 GCA_964627615.1 uncultured Candidatus Saccharibacteria bacterium | reverse complement strand
TTTGGTAATCCAAAGGAGGACAGCGTCAGCCCGAAGCACTGTTTGAGGAGAGGTAACCCTCGACGAGTTTGCGAGAGGGCAGCTGTCAGACGTGTAGTATTCTCTTGATTAACGAGCATAGCAATTTGCTACAAAGCAAATATGCGTGTTGATTTAAAATTCGTACTGAGCCTCTATTTGCCTTTTTCTGCCTTTTTTGGTACAGTATTCGGGCAATGAAAAAAGACATACATCCTAAGAACTACCGAGACGTTTTGTTTATTGATAACTCAAATAGTACTGAGTTTATTATCTCGTCTGCGGTTAAAACTTCTGAAACAGGGAAAGCAAAAGATGGTAAAGAATACCCTGTGTTCCGAGTAGAAATCTCAAGTGCATCACATCCATTTTATACAGGAAATGAGAAAACTCTTGACACTGCTGGTCGTGTAGAACGATTTAAAGCAAAGCAGGCAAAGGCTTCAAAGAAAAGCTAAGCTTTTCTTTCGGTGATTAAAGTAATAGGATTAAAGATTGAGGAATGGGAAATCAATCCCTTATTCTTATTCGTTATTCATTAATCTTTTAATCTCAAGTCTCTATTTATGGATGATCAGTTTAAAGACAATCCTAAAACAGCATATCTCTACGAGATGTACACAAAACTTCAGAAAGATGAAGAGGATATTCTCGTACTCGAAAGTGATCCTTCGATGGTAGAAATGGTAAAGACTGAAAAAGCTAATATTGAAGCGCAGAAAATAGCGCTTATGGATCAGATGAAGGAAATCATCGAATCTGAAAAAAAAGAAGAAGAGTTTCCAAATGAGATTATTCTTGAAGTGCGTGCAGGTGCAGGAGGAGAAGAGGCATCACTTTTTGCAGAAGAGCTTGCACACATGTATACACGATATGCAGAAACTCAAGGGTGGAGTGTGGCAGTGATTGATGAATCACGAAGTGCGGTCGGAGGGTACAAAGAAGCATCTTTTGAAATCAGAGGGCGAGATGTGTACAAAAAACTTCGCTATGAGACAGGAGTGCATCGAGTACAACGTGTACCTGCAACCGAAAAAATGGGCCGAGTGCACACGTCGACTGCATCTGTGGCAATTTTGCCTGTACGAAAGAAAACAAATATTTATATCAACCCTGCAGACTTGGAGATGGAATTTTCTCGTTCAGGTGGTGCAGGAGGACAAAACGTAAACAAAGTGGAAACAGCAGTGCGTATTATCCACAAACCTACAGGTATTGATGTACGATCGACTGCAGAGCGAAGTCAGCTTAAAAACCGCGAAAAGGCAATGAGTATTCTGACGGCTAAACTTCAGATACTTAAAGATGAAGAGGAGGCACGAAAGTTTTCTGCTGAGCGAAAAGACCAGATTGGTACTGCCGACCGATCAGAAAAAATCCGTACGTATAATATTCTCCAAGATCGTATTACCGATCATCGTATTCGGGTATCGTGGCATAATATTACTAAGATTTTAGAAGGTGAAATGGAGGGTATCATTGAAGCCTTTGAGAACTTTAATGGTCAGGTGGTGGAAGGTGGTCAAGAAGAGGATTAAAAGTTAGATTAAGGATTAATGAGTAGGAAAATACAAGAAATATGAGGATTTTGATTATTCTTTAATCCTGAATCCTTAATCTAAAATCAAGTATTTTATCCTTGCAAATAGCCTCCTAGTTTGGTATAGTAGTCCGTACATATGGAAAAAAACAATACTTCAAGCCAAAATACTGTAGATAACCTTTTTGCTGTAGGGGCTCATTTTGGCTTCGTAAAATCTCGACGACATCCGTCACACAAGCCGTTTATTTTTGGTACAAAAAATAAAATTGAAATATTTGATCTTGAAAAAACAAAAGTTTCACTTGATAAAGCCCTTGAATTTGTAAAAGAGCTTGGATCTAAAAACGCACCTATCCTTTTTGTCAGTGGTAAAAGTGAAGCAAAAGAGGCAATTGAAAAAGCAGGAACAACTCTCGGTTTTCCTTACGTTGCTGGACGATGGTTGGGAGGAACACTTACAAACTTTCCTGAAATCAGAAAACGAGTGAACAAGCTCGAAGACCTTCTTTCTCAGAAAGAAAAAGGTGAACTTGCAAAATATACTAAAAAAGAACGACTCTTGATTGATCGAGAAATCGAACGAATGAAGATTTTCTTCACAGGTCTTTCAAATCTTAAAGAAATGCCAAAAGCATTATTTATCGTAGATACAAAACGTGAGTATTCAGCTGTGGCAGAAGCAAAGGCACTTAATATTCCAATTATCTCTCTTGTTGGATCAGACTGTAACTTAACTGAAAGCTCATACCCAATTCCGGGGAATGATGCATCAAAAGCAAGTATTTCATATTTTATCGATCAGGTTATTAGTGCGTATCGAGCGGGGCAACTTTCAAAAACTCAGTAATACTTGTTTTCTTTAGGTTTATTTATTTGTTAATTTAAAATTCTATGGAAATCACAACAGAACTTATCAAAACACTTCGAGATCAGACAGGGGTGTCTGTTATGCAATGTAAAAAAGCTCTTGAGGAAGCAGGGGGAGATATGGATAAGGCTGTGATTATTCTTAAGAAAAGAAGCGCTGAGACTGCTCAGAAAAAAAGTGATCGAGAGCTCGGTGCTGGTGTAGTAGAAAGCTACATTCATAGTACAAAAACTGTAGGTGCGATGGTTGAACTCATGTGTGAGACAGATTTCGTATCTGGAAACGAAGAGTTTAAGAAACTTGCGTATGATATTGCAATGCATGTTGCCGCAACAAATCCAAGTGTACTTACAAAAGAAGAAATTTCTGAAGAGGCTAAAGCAAAAGCACTTGAGGTTTTTGCACCTGAGGTAGAAGGTAAACCAGAAGAACTTAAAGCAAAGATTCTTGAAGGTAAACTAGACTCATTCTTTAATGAACAAGTTCTTCTTGATCAAGCGTTTATAAAAAATAGTGAAGTAACTATTCGAGGTTTGATTGAGCAGGGTACTCAGAAATTTGGAGAGAAAATACAACTCACACGATTTGTACGGTTCTCAATTAAGTAATTTAATTCTATGACA
>CAZVIO010000048.1:321-1911 GCA_964627615.1 uncultured Candidatus Saccharibacteria bacterium | reverse complement strand
TGGTAAGTATCAATTATGGAAAAAAATTACATATCTTTTTGTGTTTAATTTTTTACCGTCGTACGCATATGAATTGCTCGTAAAGATGAAAGATTATGTGTACAAGAAGTATTATGAATCGCAATCTAAGTTAAAAGGTAATAAGCGTATGCTTCGGGCCAACGGATCGGTATCGTCATTTTTACAGGAGATAAGTGCTGAGCCAAAGAAGGAAGAGGAAATACTGGTTCCGGAAAACAAAGAAGAAGAGTTGAAATCATAAGATTTTTTTGATACAGTAAGATAGTTCAGAAAGTAGAAAGTAGTTGTTTGTAAAATTGCATACGCCACCATAGCTGTCTTGGTAGTTGTTGAGC
The DNA here is from genome assembly GCA_964627615.1 of uncultured Candidatus Saccharibacteria bacterium. Lineage (GTDB taxonomy): Bacteria > Patescibacteriota > Minisyncoccia > Phycocordibacterales > DATDWN01 > UBA910. Next base: position 1,555 of record CAZVIO010000048.1, on the reverse strand, counting down.
AGTTAGTGTCTAAGCAAATTAAAAATCAGATATGCAACCTTAGCTGTCTTGGTAGTTGTTAAGCAGTTAGTGTCTAAGGAAATTAAAAATCAAATACGCCACCTTAGCTCAGTTGGTAGAGCAATACTTTTGTAAAGTATGGGTCCTCGGTTCAAGCCCGAGAGGTGGCTCCATAAAAACCCCTAAAAGGGTTTTTTCTGTACTCCTTGAAAAAAAGCTATTTTATTGGTATGATGTTTTTCATTAACGGTGACTCTCAGGTGTGGCAGAAGACTACATTTGTTTTAAAATAACGTTATTACAAGACGTACCCTTGGTATATTATCTATGGACTATGCTCAAAGACCTGATTTTCATATAGGAAAAGCGAGTGACTTGCAAGGTAAAAGCAGGGTTTTTTATCGTTTCCTAGAAATGATCCCGGGTATACTTTCATGGTCAACTATCTTGTTTGCCATCCTTATTTCAAAATTTTTGCCAGTTTGGGCTGCTTTTTTCATTATCACATTTGATGCGTACTGGTTATTTAAAACACTCTATCTTTCGCTTCACCACTATCACAACTATGAACGTATGCAACATGCATTGCGTACTGACTGGAATAGTATGATGAAGGATATGCCACATGATCATGTGTATCATATGGTATTACTACCATTCTTTAAGGAAGAATTATCGGTGATTGAAAGTACAATTTTGTCACTGAAAAGTGCTCAGTATGATCAGTCAAAAATGATTGTTGTACTTGCTGCTGAGGAAAGAGGAGGTGTTCAGTCTATAGAAAACGCTCGTCTTATGGAACAAAAATATAAAAATGATTTCGGTCATTTTATTGTTTCTGTTCATCCTCAGGATTTACCAGGAGAGATTTCAGGTAAAGGTCCTAATATTTCTTATGCTGCAGAGCAAGCACAGAAACATGTTCTTGATGTTCATGGTATTGCACATGAAGATGTGCTTGTATCTGCATTTGATATTGATACGGTTATTTATCCGCAATATTTCTCATGTCTTACATGGTATTTTTTGACTACAGAGGATCCTCATCATTCATCCTTCCAACCTGTACCTTTGTATAATAACAATGTGTGGGATGCACCAGCTTTTTCGCGAGTCGCTGCGATGTCGAGTACGTTTTGGCAAATGATTCAGCAAGAGCGTCCAGAGCAATTGGTTACATTTTCTTCTCATGCGGTGTCGTTTAAGTCATTGCGTGAAGTGAATTTCTGGCAGC
>CAZVIO010000048.1:0-311 GCA_964627615.1 uncultured Candidatus Saccharibacteria bacterium | reverse complement strand
CGAAATATGGTTTCTGATGATTCTCGTATAATCTGGAATCTGTACTTTGCTAACAATGGTAAGTACAAAGTAGTACCGATCGGATATCCTGTTTCTATGGATGCAAACTTAGCTGATACATTTTGGCAGACTACCGTAAATATTTATAAACAACATCGACGATGGATGTGGGGTGTAGAAAGTGTGCCTTATATCATATATCACTCGATTCATAACAAAGCGATTCCATTGCGACAACGCTTGAAGCATATTGCAATTCAGGTGGAAGGGTTTTGGTCATTGGCAACAAACCCAATCTTTATTTTATTGCT
>CAZVIO010000047.1:0-5374 GCA_964627615.1 uncultured Candidatus Saccharibacteria bacterium | reverse complement strand
CAAGGGTTTGGCTGTTCGCCAATTAAAAAGATACGCGAGCTGGGTTCAGACCGTTCAGGAGTCACTTCGGTGACTACTGAACAATCTGAATCCTTAGAGGAATTTTTGTTTAAAAAGGAAAAAGATAAGGGAGTGTAACGACACTTACGCATGAGGTAATACTCAGGCGAAACCATTATCTAGTTGATAAAAAGAGATAGAACAATCACATCACGGCGGTCTGAGTTGGATTAAAGAAATTGGATTAAAGATTAAAGAATCATGCATTTGCATCGTTCATTAATCTAGTATCCTTAATCATTAATCTAATTTGGAAGAAGTTGACTTATATCGGTGGAATCCTGAGAAGGATAATACCGAGGGAAGTGATGTATTGAATAGTGGATGACAGATGTAGTTCTGTGTGGACCTTGACTTTACTGACTTGGTTTGTGCCTATCGGCAACACGCAGATTTTGTTTTCCATAGGAGGAGATGCGCGCGCGTCTCCTCCGGTACTATTCAGTACATCATACCCGTAGAGACTAAACGTCAACAATCATGATTTTGTTTTCTTTTGTGAGAGGAAAGGGGATAGTTCCCGCGGACGAACAAGTTTTGGCGGTAGGCCAATTACGTCCATAGTGTACACCGGGAGGGTACCTTTTCCTCACTCTCTCACAGAAGAAAACAGATCACGAGAAAGCTATAGTCCATTGCAATGAGTAATCATTGATATCAAGCGTGAGACAGGTTGGTCTCCTATCTACTGCAGGCGTTGATTCTTGAGAAGATTTGCCCCTAGTACGAGAGGACCGGGGTGAACTGACCTCTGGTGTATCTGCTGTCGAGCCCTCGGCACCGCAGAGTAGCTAAGTTGGGAAATGATAAACGCTGAAAGCATCTAAGCGTGAAGCATACTTCAAGATAAGGAATCGTTTGAGACCCGTAAGAGATGATTACGTGATAGGCACTCGGTGTACGCACAGTAATGTGTTGAGCCAAGGTGTACTAATTAGTCGATTCTTATTAGGAAATTTACGAACCACTCTATTTAAGTATAGAGGTTATGTTTAACACATTCATGCTCTGTTATCTGATATTAATTGTCAGAGTTTTTTGGTAAACAAAATATTGAGTGTTTAGTTCTGGTGATTCGTCGCAAAGGTCACACCTGTTCTCATTCCGAACACAGTAGTTAAGCTTTGTTGAGGCGATGATACTCCTCACGGGGAAAAGTAGCTAGTCGCCAGAACTAAGTATTCAATGACATAAGATTTGTTTGTAAATTGTAATGGAGGGGGAGTACACGTAGCGCGCAGCAGTAACAAACCCCGTGTTATAATGACGGGACTAAAACGTGGAAGGTTGCTTAACGCATAACCCCCTCCTTCCATTACAGTCTACAAAGATCGCGAAAAAACTCACAGAAATGTGAGTTTTTTCTTTTATTTTGGTATCATATACACATGATTTCTTGGTCATTTAAACGACAACTCCTGTATCTTGCATTGCCACTTTTTATTACATTGAGTCTTTTTGGTTTTGTATTTTTTAAATATCTATACGTAGCACCTTCGTGTACTGATGGTGTTAAAAATGGTGATGAAACAGGTCTTGATTGTGGGGGGTCATGTCAGCTTTTGTGTACTGCAGATTTTTTACCACCAATCATTCATTGGTCAGAATCTTTCAATGTATCAGGTTCTATTTGGAATGCTGGTGCGTATGTTGAAAATCCAAACACTGCTTCAGAGGTGCGACGAGCTCCATATGTATTCTCTTTGTATGATGATACAAATACTCTGATAAAAACAGTAGAAGGAGAGACTTTTGTTCCATCAAATAAAAAGTTTTTAGTTTTTTATCCAAGTGTTGATACAGAAGGAAAGAATGTAAAACGAACAGAGTTTGAATTTGTACAACCATTGGTATGGCAAAAATCTGATCAAAAAAAACCAGATATAAAGATTACACACGGTTCTATTGAACGAGAGGAGACGTCTCCGTTGATCTCAGGAACGATAGAGAATGTCGGAGCATTTCCTTCTGGGTCAGTGGAGTTGTCTGTGATCATCTATGATGGAAGGGGTGATGCGATTGGTGTCTCACGTACTTATACTGACCCGATTTCAATTCGACAAAAATTAGACTTTGGTTTTACGTGGCCACGTCCGTTTAAACAGACTCAAGCTGTATGTGAAGTATCTTCTGATATTATGCTTGTGATCGATCGCTCTGGCAGTATGGCAAGTATTTCACGCACTCCACCTGAACCGTTGTCGACTGTAAAAAATGTTGCTGCATCATTTGTTAAGTCACTGACATCAGCAGATCAAGTGGGAGTTGTATCTTTTTCAAATGAAGCATCGTATCCGATTGACCATGTGCTTTCTTCGCGTACATCTGATATTACCACTGCTATCGACCGTATCATGATCGGCACTACAAGTGCACAAAACACAAATATTGGTGATGGTTTACGTAAAGCAACAGAGGAGTTGTTGAGCGGTAGAGCAAAGTCAAACTCAAAGAAAGTGATGATTCTTCTCACTGATGGTGACCCTACTGATCCCAAACTACCTGGGCAAAATAATTATCCTGTGGTGTTTGCAGAGCAGTCTGCAGATAATGCAAAAGAGAAAGGAATTTCAATCTTTACGATTGGACTTGGATCGTTGGTAAACAATGATTTACTTTCTCGACTCGCATCAAATCCTCAGAGTTATTTTAATGCACCTACGAGTGCTGATCTTTTGTCTATTTACAAAACAATTAGCAAGAGTATTTGTGTACTGAAACCAAATGTGATTGAAATTATTGCCGTACCATAATCTCTATGTTGAAACGATTTTCCTCTGTGTTGCTCGGTATTGATTGGTTGCTCACTGCATGTGTGTGTTTGATTGTGTGTGCAGGTTTGGTAACCATGAACTCATTTGTAGGGGATACTTCATTTTTTCACAAACAAGCAACCTTATTCTTGCTTTCATTTGGTATATTTATCGGCGCAAGTATGATTGATTGGAGGTTTCTTCGAAGGACTCGGGTTGTGATGATTATCTACGGTATGTCAGTGCTTCTCCTGTCTCTTTTGTTCGTAGTAGGATCAGTGTTTAAAGGTGCACAAAGTTGGTTTAGTGTTGGTGGTTTTACGTTTCAACCTGTTGATGGTGCAAAATTGGCAGTGATTCTTGTGTTATCAAAATATTTTTCTCGTCGTCATGTTGAGATCGCTCGTACCAGACATATTCTTGTTTCTGGTTTTTATGTTGGAGTAGTATTTCTACTCGTATTTTTGCAACCAGACTTTGGGTCCGCAATTATTATCTTTGCTACTTGGCTTGGTATGGTACTCGTGTCAGGTATTTCAAAAAAACATCTCGCAATGGTAGGTCTTCTTGGTGTTATTGGTTTTGGTTTTTTGTGGGGTTTTGTATTTAAACCGTACCAAAAAGCGCGTATTATGACCTTTGTAAGTCCACTTTCTGATATTAGGGGATCTGGATACAATGCGTATCAGTCCGTTATTGCAGTTGGTTCGGGTGGGGTGTTGGGTAAAGGGATTGGGTATGGTACACAATCTAAATTACAATTTTTACCTGAGTATCAAACAGACTTTATTTTTGCAGCTTTTGCAGAGGAATGGGGATTTATTGGTGTACTCCTTTTGTTTGTGTTGTATGCTATCGTCTTTGCACGAATGATGAAAATCGCATCGCGAGGAAGTACCAATTTTGAAGTGCTTTTTGGAACAGGGTTAACTGTGCTTTTTATGACACATGCAACTATTCATATTGGGATGAATATTGGATTGTTACCTGTGACAGGTAACACGTTACCGTTTATGAGTTATGGAGGATCTCATTTGTTAAATGAATTTTTAGGTTTGGGTATTTTGATGGGTATGAACCGGTACAGTAGAGCAGTTCATAAAGATATTGCGAGTAATGAAATTGTGGGACTCGGGTAAGTTGTGTACAAAAGAATCTCTCAATTAAAATTGTCCCGTGTATACTTTTGCTGTTTGTGAAAGTTGTTGTTCCAGAGAAAATTCTTTCTCTACTTTGGCACGGAGCGCTGTTCCGTAGTTTGTGCGTTTTTGTGTTTGTGTGAGGAGATGCATGAGACCTTGGTATATATCTTCTGTATGTGGCCGTACCAACACACCTTCTTGTCCGCTGGTAATAATCTCAGGTATACCACCAACACGTGATGCAAGTACCGGAACTCCCGCAAGGCCGGCTTCAAGGATGGTGTATGGTAGTGCCTCGGTACGTGATGTAAGTGTAAAAATATCAAAGGCTTTTAGATACTGTTTTGCATGAGGTATTTTCCCGAGTAAAAATACTTTCTCTTCCAGATGGTGTTTAACAATCAGTGTTTCAAGGTTTTTTCTTTCTTCACCTTCACCGATGATGTAGCAGTAAAAAGGAATACTAATATCTGCAAGTGCTGTGATAAGAAGGTCGAGTCCTTTGTTTTTATGAAGTTCAGAAATTGTTCCAATCCAGAGTGTGTGAGCTCCGTGTGTGTGGTTTCCATGATGCAGTGCGCTTCGAGCTGTGTATTTGTCGTGCATATTAAAAGGACTTATACCGTTATACACAACACATGTTTTGTTACGTAATGAATTGAGTCCAGAGATATCATTTTTTGTTTTTTTGGAAACACAGATTGTTCGGTCTGAGAGGGAGATAGTAATCCAATGAAGGAGGAGAAAAAACTTACGAGTTATCCATGGTCGGTGTTCATTGGAACTCCATCCGTGTCCGGTAAAAACAATGCGAGGTACTCGGGCGATGCGTCCCGCAAGTGCACCTAAGAGTCCTGCTTTTGAGCTGTTGGTGTGGAGTATATCAGGTCTGATTTCTTTAAGGATAGTAATTAATGCAAAAAAAGCACGTATTTCAGATAAAGGGTTTATGTCACGGGCGAGATGGGGAATCGTACGTACAGAAATATCTGCTTGAAGGAGGCGAGTTTTGAGCTCATCACCGTGCCCACACAGTACGATAGACTCAAATCGGTCTTTCGGGAGATGTGTAGCGAGTGTGTATACATATGTCTGAGCTCCACCAAAAGGTTCTCCTTTGGTGATCAGGTGAGCAACACGTTGTATGGGTTTATCTTGCATGTCTTACTATTTTAAATAAAAAAGAGGTCGCGCTTCTTTTTGTTGGTGACACATTATTTTACTTCTTTTCTTTGTGGTTTGCCTTGTTTTTACGTGCAGGAAGTATGCCTTCGGTGAATTTGTATATGATGCACTTGGTACCGTTTGGTATCCTGTTTATGTTGTGGTGTGTGGTGTACTATATCGCGGGGCTGTATGAGAAACACACGCTCATTATTAGTTCGCAGTTGCCGAGCATTATCTTCAATACACAGATCG
>CAZVIO010000046.1:5303-5548 GCA_964627615.1 uncultured Candidatus Saccharibacteria bacterium | reverse complement strand
GTTCAGATGACAGTAAAACTTCGCTCACATTATATGGAATGATTGCAAGTAGTTTGCGATACGGTTTTGCATACACAGATGGTACGGGCTATGACAGTCGAGATATTATTTATGATGCAAACCTTTTGTATGGACCACCGCCAAGTTTTCCGTTGACTTCGGATCAATACCAAATAATTTCATGGGAGGAGACCAGATAATCAAAAAAACACTTGTATATACAAGTGTTTTTTTGATTATCTGGT
>CAZVIO010000046.1:0-5293 GCA_964627615.1 uncultured Candidatus Saccharibacteria bacterium | reverse complement strand
ATGAATAGCAAGATCTAAGTCCGTATAATTGGTTGGAAAATGAATATTTTTAAGCTTACAGAAGCTAAAAAGTTAGTTGAGGGTATTAAAAAAGGTAGTTTAAAAGCTAAAAATACTGATGTTGTTGTTTGTCCACCTTTTGTATATGTTTCTGATTTGAAAGGTTTGGTTTCGAAAAAGGTTGCTCTGGGTGTGCAAAATATATATGAAGAAACATCCGGCTCATATACAGGTGAAGTTTCGGCACAACACCTTCCGCAGTTTAAAGTCACCTATGTTATTATCGGGCATTCCGAAAGACGAGTTCGTGGGGAAAGTGATACATCTGTATCTAAAAAGGTCAGTCGGGCGCTTGAAAATAAACTCATTCCTGTGCTTTGTATCGGTGAGTCAGCTCGAGATGAACATGGTGAGTATCTTGGGTTGATTAAAAGTCAGCTCGCATCAGGTCTTGCTGGAGTGTCAAAAGCTGTTATTTCTGATGTAGTGATTGCGTATGAGCCAGTATGGGCTATTGGTGCTAAAGAAGCGATGAGTTCACATCAGGTACATGAAATGTCGTTATATATTCAAAAATGTATTAAGGAAATGTATGGCACAATGGCTCCATTACCAAGAGTACTCTATGGTGGTGCGGTAACAGCTGATAATGCACGAGAAATTGTAGAAAGAGGTTTTGTTGATGGTTTGTTAGTGGGACGAGAATCTCTTAAGGTAGAAAATTTTGTAGGGATTATCACTAATGTGGACTTAATAAAATAAATATACGAATATGCGAATGAAAGAATAATTCGTAGTTATTCGTAAGTATTCAATTCATATATTCGTATCTTTACTCAAAAAATAAATTACCATGAAAAAACTACGGACAATTGAAGATGCAGGGGATATTGCAGGAAAGCATGTATTGCTTCGTTTAGATTTAAATACACCAATTGTTGATGGGAAAGTTGCTGATCCATATCGTATTGATCAGGCTATTCCTACTATAGATTTACTTCGTCTTAAAAAAGCCAAAATTATTATCTTGGCTCATACAGAAGCGAAGGGTAATACAAGTCTGTATCCAATGTTTGATTACCTTAACGGGTTTGTAAAAGTGCAGTTTGCTCAAAAACTTTTTTCTGCTGAGACTATAAAAATGATTGCTGATATGGAAGAGGGTGATGTAGTAATGCTTGAAAACCTTCGGTCAGATGATGGAGAAAAAGCAAATGATCCAGAGTTTGCAAAAAAGCTTGCCCATTATGGTGATATATATGTAAACGATGCGTTCTCTGTATCTCATCGTAAGCATGCGTCAGTGGTAGGTATTCCTGCACTCCTTCCGTCATACCTAGGACCGTTGTTTATTCATGAAGTTGAAAATCTTTCAAAAGCATTTACACCAACACACCCATTTCTTTTTATCTTAGGTGGAGCAAAGTTTGATACGAAGTTACCATTGATTCAAAAGTATTTGGATAAAGCAGATCATGTGGTTGTCGCTGGTGCACTTGCAAACAATGTGTATAAGACACAGGGATTTGAAATAGGAACCTCGTTGGTATCAGAAGGTGAGTTTGGAATTAATCATATGCTTGAAAACCCTAAATTTGTTGCCCCTACAGATGTGACGGTTAAAAAAACAAACGGCGCACTTTCTTTAAAAAAAGCAAACCAGGTAGATGTTGATGAGTACATTGGTGATGTGGGACCAGAAACAATTGCTCATATTGAAGGATTGGTGCAAAAAGCATCTCTTATTGTATGGAACGGTCCACTGGGTAACTATGAGGCAGGATTTTTTGACAAAACAGAACAGCTTGCACAGATTATCGCAGATTCTAAAGCAACAAGTATTGTGGGAGGAGGAGATACGCTCGCATCAATCGAAAAACTCGGGCTCATGGGTAAGTTTTCATTTGTTTCGACTGCAGGAGGAGCAATGCTCGACTTTTTGGTGAATGAAACCCTTCCGGGAATTGAAGCTTTGACTAAATAATATATTCATGATTGAATCCTATTCAGGAGACTTGTCGTGGAACTTACTTTAGTACAAATCAATTATCTTCTGCAGGCAGCTGTTCAGTCGCCTTTTACGGCAGAGCAGATTGCTCGTCTTATCAGGGAGAAGAGGCTTGAAGATATCATTTCTTTGTCGCGTGTGCCAACGATGCGCGAGTTTTTTTCGGAAGAGAACATTGGGTTGTTCACCGATAAAAAACAGTTGGTTACTCGTCTGTTTCGTGTGGTAAATAATGAGTCTGGGTTAATGTCTTTTGTGGACTTACCTCTTGATGAGGCGGTAAGACATCCAGAGTTCCACCGTCCATACTTTTGGAAGAATTGCGGAAAGGTAACGGCTAATCTAGCTTGTCGTATGTTCAAAAGTCAAGGATTTGACGTGAGTAAGTAGTGTTGCACTAAAAAGCCGCCCACAAGGCGGCTTTTTTGCTACATGTGTTCCTTTATCTTCCGTAAGTTTCCTTCAAAATCTTTTGGATCACCACTGACTTCTTTGTTTGGAAACACCCAGATGTGAGCATGCTCCACATCCTCGCCGACAATTTTTGACAGTATCCACTCTGTATCAAAAGCTTTTTGTTGAGCAAGGGCGATTTTTCGAGCTACTTCAAAATATTCACCAACATTTGGAACTTGCCACACCCATCGGTAGTGTTTTTTTGGTATAACCTGCACATGCCCAGGGGATTGTGGATGAATATCCAAAAAAGCGAAAAAATTGTCATCCTCATATACTTTATACGAAGGAATCTCTCCGTTTATAATTTTGCAAAATATACAGTCATTCATATATGTAGTATATCGAATTTTTGGGTAGGAAAACAGGTCGATCATGGATCGACCTGCAATTCGAAGACGAGGACGCCCTGGTTTTCTTGGGTCTTGCTGTATATTCTGCGTAACCTGTTGATAATGCGCTCCTTGTTCCACCTAGGCATAATTTTTTCAGGATCCTCTTGTTCGAGCATTTCTTCAAATGAGAGATAACCACAGACCCTTACTATTCTTTTGGTGGTTCTGCGGTTAAAGATGATGAAGTCTCCTTTCTTAACCCTTTTTCTTTCTTCATCCGCCACCCTGACTTCAATAGACTTTCGTCCTTGTTTAATCAGGTTAAAATCATGATTCATTAGCCAAAACTGATGTGTACTCGGCATATTTTGCTCCACCTCCTACATTACGTTTTCTAGCGCATCTGTCAATCAGTTGGTTTTTTTGAGCATGTTACAATTACCTCATGAAAAAATATGTTGTCCGGGAGCAACCAACAGATGTAGTAAGAGAAAGTCTAAAAACTCACCATCCAATTCTCCAAGAACTTTTGTTTGCGCGAGGGATCACTGAACAATCTGATGCAGAACTTTTTATCGCACCGGATTTTTCTCGTGATATTCATAATCCCTATCTTTTGAAAGATATGACAAAAGCAGTAGAGAGAATTTTACACGCACTCGAAGCGGGGGAGCGTATTGGAATATTTTCTGATTATGATGCGGATGGTATACCTGGTGCAGTGGTGATATCTGATTTCTTTAAAAAAATTTCGTACGAAAATTATGAGGTATATATTCCACATCGAAATGATGAAGGGTATGGAATGAGTCACGATGCAACAGATCTTTTTAAGAAAAATGGAGTGACACTCATGATCACGATTGATTGTGGGATTGCAGATGTTACTGAAGTTGAGTATGCACATTCACGTGGACTCGATGTGATCGTTACAGATCATCATCTTCCGCATGAAGTGCTACCAGAAGCTTTTGCGATTATTAATCCAAAACAACCTGGTTGTGAATATCCAGAAAAAATGCTGTGCGGGTCTGGAGTGATATGGAAAGTTGTATGTGCGCTGTTGCAACACGACGAATTCAAAAAGAAATATTCTGTCACAGAAGGGTGGGAAAAATGGCTATTGGATATGGTGGGACTTGCAACGTTATCTGATATGGTTCCACTCCGTGGAGAAAACCGCGTACTCGCATCATATGGATTGGTTGTGTTGCTAAAATCTCCACGACCAGGACTTCAAAAACTTTGTCAGATATTAAAAATAAATCAAACGCATCTTACTGAAGAGGATATTGGCTTCATGATTACTCCTCGTATCAATGCTGCGTCTCGGATGGGTGTGCCTCGTGATGCATTTCTCATGCTTGGGGAAACTGATCCGGTGCAAGCAAGTGTGATGGCAGAACATTTAAACGTAATCAATGATGAACGTAAGGGAGTGGTTGCGAGCATGGTAAAAGAAATTAAAAAAATAATTTCTGAGCGAGAAGATGTGCTTGGTGATGTGATTGTATTAGGAAACCCAAAATGGAAACCCTCACTTCTTGGACTGGTCGCAAACTCATTTGGAGACGAACATAATCGCCCTGTGTTTCTTTGGGGAAGATCAGGAGAAGAAATGAAAGACGAAGATGGTCATGTGATCCTTAAAGGTTCATGTCGGGCTGGTGGGGATACAAATATCATGACACTTATGGAGCATGCAAAAGATGCATTTCTTGATTTTGGCGGACATGCAGGTGCAGGTGGGTTTTCGGTGTCTATGTCTACGGTGCATGATTTAGAGAAAAAATTAAATGATGCATTTAAGGAGCTTCGTAATGAGTTGACTGAGCCTGAAGCATGTATGGTGGATAAAAAAGTTTCAATCGATGATATTGAATGGAATTTATATAGTCATATAGAAAAACTTGCGCCGTTTGGTATCGATAACCCAAAGCCTCTTTTTCTTATTTCTGATGTGGTAATCAGCAGTTTGAAACAATTTGGAAAAGAAAAGAATCATCTTGAACTTACGTTTCACAAGAAGAATGGAAGGAGTGTACAAGCTATCGGATTTTTCTCTGACCCAAGTAAATACAAGGTTACACTAGAATCAGGACAAAAAATTAATCTCGTAGCGCATATAGAAAAATCAATGTTTCGCAATTTTCCTGAGTTACGGTTGAGGATTGTGGATGTTATTGAGTAGTTTGTATATATAGAAGTTAGTAAATATTATTTTTTAGCCGTCGCTGTCTGGGTGTGCTCACCGACGCTCTGCTCTCGGCTCGTCAGCCTGCGAGACACGACTAAAACATAATATTTCTAACTTCTTAATACATGTCTCGTGTGAGTTGTTCTGGTATAATACATTTTATGAAATCAATTATATTTACTGATGGATCGTCGCGAGGAAATCCGGGGCCAGGAGGTTGGGGTGCTGTTGTGGTTGAAGATGAGCGTGTAACCGAGCTCGGTGGTCGTGAAGGGAATACAACCAATAATCGAATGG
>CAZVIO010000045.1:3625-6155 GCA_964627615.1 uncultured Candidatus Saccharibacteria bacterium | reverse complement strand
ATACAGGTCGCATTGCATCAATATGAGAAGAGTTTGAAGGCTGAATTTGGTGATCTTATTCAAAAAGACGCTCTTTCTTTGAAGAAAGTTGAAGATCTGGAAGAAGATGTTTCAGAAAGTGACCTGAAAAAATTGGCAGATGATGTGCCGGTGGTGCGTATTGTTGATACGCTTTTAAAACACGCCATCTTACAAGACGCATCCGATATTCACATTGAACCAATGGAAACAGAACTATTGGTACGATACCGTATTGATGGTCTGCTTCACGATGCGATGGTGTTGCCTAAAAATGTTGCCCCATCGATTAGTGCTCGTATAAAAGTGCTTGCAAGTCTCAAGCTCGATGAAAAACGTCTTCCACAAGACGGGCGTTTTAAGATCGATATGAACGGTGAAAAAGTATCGTTTCGTGTATCAACACTTCCAACATACTACGGAGAAAAGACGGTAATGCGTTTGCTCCGAGAAACTGTATCAGGTTTTTCTCTTGAAATAGTTCACTTCCATGGAGAAGGTCTTGATCGTATTCATAAAGCAATCAAATCAACAACAGGGATGATCCTCACTACAGGTCCGACAGGTTCAGGTAAAACAACAACATTGTATACGATCCTCGATATGCTCAATACTCCTGATGTGATTATTTCAACGATCGAAGATCCTGTTGAGTATCAAATGAAACGTATCAATCAAACACAGGTACGCCCAGAGATAGGTTTTACATTCTCTTCTGGACTTCGTACGCTTGTTCGACAGGATCCAGATATTATTATGGTGGGGGAGATTCGAGATAATGAAACAGCATCTCTCGCTATCAATGCGTCACTTACGGGACACGTTGTACTTTCAACACTGCACACCAACAGTGCGGCAGGAGCGATTCCTCGATTGATTGATATGAAAGTGGAACCATTCCTATTGGTATCAACAAATAATATTATTATTGCGCAGCGTTTGGTGCGTCGTCTCACTGAAGAATCAAAAGAAAAATATTTCCTGACAAAATCAGAGATTGAAACGCTCGCTAAATGCGTAAATGTCGATAAGTTTGCCGAAGCTCTTCGTGCTGAAAAAATTATCGGTAAGAGTGATATTTGGGAAAAAATACCTTTCTTTAGACCTAAAAAAGGTACTGCTGATGCTGATGGATATGGTGGGCGAGCAGGTATTCACGAGATCCTAAAAGTGTCACCAGCGATTAAAGAGATTATTATGAAAGGGGGTACTGCAGATGAGATACAAAAGCAGGCAGAAAAAGAAGGTATGCTCACTATGATCGAAGACGGTATTTTCCAAGCGGTGCAAGGTACAACGACAATTGAAGAGGTGCTTCGTGTAATTTCAGAATAATATGACAACATTTACATACAAAGCAATAAATGCAGAAGGTAAAGAATATGAGGGGGTAAAAGAGGCTCCTGATAAATTTTCGTTATATCGAGATATAAAAAAAGAAGGAGGACAGGTTCTCTCATCATCTGAGGTGCACACTCAAAAGTTTTTCTCAGCGTCTTTTTCGATGCCATTTTCAGGAAAGGTAAAAACCCATGACAAGATTGTATTTGCACGAAACCTTTCTTCTATGATTGAGGCAGGGCTTCCGATTACTCGAGCAATATCTATTATGGGTCGACAGTCAAAGGGTCAGTTCAAAAAAATCCTCACCTCTCTTGAAGAGGAAATCAGTAAAGGAGTTACTCTTTCTGAAGCAATGAAAGCATATCCAGAAGTGTTCTCAACGCTCTTTGTTTCAATGGTGCGCGCAGGTGAAGAGTCTGGAAACCTTATTCTTGCACTCAAGAATATTTCAAATCAGATGGAAAAGACATATCAGTTGAACAAGAAAATCAAAGGAGCAATGATGTATCCTGCGGTTATTTTCTCTCTCATGGCTGTGATCGGAGTGCTGATGATGGTATATATGGTTCCGACACTTACAGAGACGTTCAAAGGGCTTGGTATCAAACTTCCGTTATCTACACGAATCATTATTGGTATCAGTGATATCATGAAAAACTATTTTCTCGTAATGATTGGTGGAGTTATCGCATTGTGTGCTGGTGTGTACTATGGATTAAAAACAGAAAAAGGAAAGCGATTGTCTGATTATGTTGCGATCCATACTCCAGTGATTGGAGACATTGTTAAACAAGTGAACTCAGCACGTACTGCACGTACACTCTCATCACTGATTAGTTCAGGTGTTGATATTGTTGTTGCTATTTCCGTAACAAAAGAGGTTATACAGAATACATACTATAAAGCTGTGCTCGATAATATTGAGCAAGTGATCCAGAAAGGAGAATTAATGTCTGCAATCTTTTTGAAACATGAAGATCTATATCCTATCTTCGTAGGAGAAATGGTGTCGGTTGGTGAGGAAACAGGAAAGATAGGGGATATGTTGGTTGGCGTCGCACAGTTTTATGAAGACGAAGTAGATCAGAAAACAAAAGACATGTCTTCTGTGATTGAACCTGTATTGATGATTGTGATCGGTGCGGCAGTGGGAATATTTGCGATTTCA
>CAZVIO010000045.1:0-3615 GCA_964627615.1 uncultured Candidatus Saccharibacteria bacterium | reverse complement strand
TGGCTCCGACTTACAGTTTGGCGGATGCTATATAACAGAACACAATAAAATCACTTCATCTGCTTTGTTGTAATTCAGGTTTCGTTACTTACGGCTCGCTCCAAAACCTTCTTGCGTCTCGCATCCAAAGCAATTTTATTGGTTCATAGGTGCTTGTTAAGAGAAAGAATGAAAAATCTATCCAAAAACAAAAAAGGTTTTACACTCATTGAGCTTCTGGTAGGAGTTTCTGTGTTTACGGTTATTATTGTTGGTGTATACAATGCATACACATCCATTTACCAGGCGGTATCTGTATCACGACAAAAAATTGCAGCAATTGACCTTGCCAATGAACAACTTGAAATTGTAAAAAATCTACCATACGCAAGTGTGGGTATTGACGGAGGTATTCCTGATGGATTGTTGACTCACGTGCAGACGCTGGTTCGAGATGGAACAACATTTGTTGCCACTACTACAGTAAGAAACTTTGATGATCCATTTGATGGTACATTGGGAGGTAGTCCCAATGATCTTTCGCCTGCAGATTCTAAGGTTGTTGAAATAGAAATTGGGTGTGTGTTATGTCGTAATTTTAAACCAGTAAGTGTGACTTCACGTGTTGCTCCAAAAAGTCTTGAGACAGCCTCAACAAACGGTGCATTGTTCATTCGAGTGTTTGATGCAAATGGTAATCCGGTGCCACAAGCAAACGTACATATCGAAAATAATCTTGCAACAATCACTATCTTGATTGATGATGTAACCAACAACGATGGGCTACTTGCAATTGTTGATGCTCCTCCAGGTATCAATGCGTATGAAATTACAGTAACCAAATCGGGGTATTCTACGGAACGTACGTATCCGATTACAGTAGCGAATCCAAATCCTACTAAACCTCATGCGACTGTGGTGTTGCAACAAGTAACAGCACAAAGTTTTATTATCGATGAACTAAGTACGTTATCTGTAAATAGTTTTGCATCAAACTGTGGAACAGTGACCAATATCCCACTCACGCTCACGGGTACAAAAACAGTGGGTACCAACCCGGTTATTCTCAAGTATAATCAGAGTCACTCAACTGGTGGTTCTGGATCTCTTTCTTTATCAAATATGGAGTGGGACACCTATGCACTCGCAATGACGTCAGGTACATATGATTTGATTGGAGCAAATCCTCTCATTTCTTTTTTGCTTTCCCCTAATTCATCACAACAAGTAGATCTTGTTGTTGCACCAAAAGATCCCCAAACAGTGCTTGTGGCGGTACGTGATAGTGCTTCATCACTCCCACTTGCTGATGCTACGGTTGAGCTTC
This sequence comes from uncultured Candidatus Saccharibacteria bacterium, assembly GCA_964627615.1. GTDB lineage: Bacteria > Patescibacteriota > Minisyncoccia > Phycocordibacterales > DATDWN01 > UBA910. The sequence continues at coordinate 2,309 of CAZVIO010000045.1, read as the reverse complement.
TTTCTTCGGGTGGTGCTGTATTGGCGACACGTGTGACAGGTAAAGGTTCGTTGGTACAAACAAATTGGTCTGGAGGTGGAGGGCAAGCAACATCAACAAATACATCACAATATTTAAGTAGTGATGGAAATATAGAAATCAATAATCCAGCAGGTGATTTAACGTTAAAATATATTCTTGGGCAATATCAAACAGATGGGACACTCACGTCATCTTCTTTTGATACTGGTGGAGTCTCAAATTTTCAAGAAATTGTATGGTCTCCAATGGATCAGGCAACAAGTACAGGTGCAAATGCGGTGCGTTTTCAGATTGCAACAAATGATGATGGAGGTACATGGGATTATGTTGGACCAGATGGTACAAATGCAACGTACTTTACAACCGCAAATCGTACAATACATTCCTCAGCGAGTGGAAAACGTTATTTAAGATACAAACTTTATCTTCATACAGATGACACAAGTCGTTCCCCAAATATTTCTGACATTGCTTTTACATTTACTGCTTCATGTACTCCACCAGGTCAAGTGGTGTTTACAGGGCTTTCAAACGGCACCTATAGTCTTCGAGTGACTAAAACAAATTACGAGACACAGACAATTCCATTGATTGTTAATAGTGGTTGGAAGTTACAAGATGTTATACTAGTGAGTGAATAATATGAAATATACACAAGGTGTCACTCTTGTTGAAATAGTTGTGAGTTCTGCGATTATCGGCCTACTTGCACTTGCAGTAGGAACATTTCAGCGTGATATTTTTACCTTAAATTTTTCTGCACAAAACAGTCTCTCGGCGCAACTTGACGCTCGTCATGTGATTAAGAAAATGGTTGCTGAATTACGAGAAGCTTCACCATCTTCTCTCGGAGGTTATCCTATAACTGTCGCAAGCTCATCTGCATTGACGTTTTATAGTGATATCAATAATGATGGGAATAAAGAGAGAATACGATATTTTATGTCTGGCACAACGCTTCGTCGTGGGGAGTTGTCTCCGACAGGTAGTCCGCTTGCATATGTAGAGGCAAATGAAAAAGTTTCTTCAGTTGTCTCACATATTGCAAACAGTGCAACAACAACTTTGTTTACGTATTATCCAAGTACATTTGCCGGCACCACATCGCCATTGAGCCAACCGGTAGTGATTTCAAATATTCGAATGGTAAAGATTACGTTGGTTATTGAGAAAGATCCAAATAAAACACCAATACCGCTTATAGTGACCACTACAGCAACACTCCGTAATCTTAAAGATAACTTATGAAAAAGATATACACCACTGAGTACCAACTACAAAAAGGCTCTCTTCTTGTCCAAGCACTTGTGTTTGGAAGTATTGCGGTAGTTATTATTGGAGGTCTTGTCTCATGGGCTGGATTAAATATCAAAGCATCGCGTCTTGCATTGTATCGCGAACAAGCTCTCCAGATTGCAGAATCTGGAATCGATTATTATCGATGGCATCTTGCACATGCACCAACTGACTACCAAGACGGCACAGGTACGAGCACACCATCTGTTCGTCCATTTTATGATAAAGATGGAAATCAAATCGGAACATTTACATTAACGATTACACCACCACAGCCAGGGTTTACTATTGTGACTGTAAAATCAACAGGTCGTATCACAGATGATCCTTCTGTTGCACGTTCAATTACTGCCCGTTTTGCAATCCCTTCTCTTGCGAAATATGCCGTGGTAAGTAATGATAGTCTTCGCTTTGGAGAGGGTACAGAGGTGTATGGCCCGATTCATTCAAACGGAGGGATTCGATTTGATGGTCTTGCTCATAATGTGATTTCGTCATCACGAGATGTGTATGATGACCCAGATCACTCAGGAAACAATGAGTTTGGGGTACATACTCATGTAACATTGCCGAGTGGTAGTGTAAATGACACATTTCGTTCTGCCGAGGCACCACCAAACAGTGTCCCAGCTCGTCCAGACGTGTTCGAGTCTGGAAGACAATTTCCAATTCCGGCGGTTGATTTTGTGGGGTTAACTACTGATCTTGCATCAATTAAATCTGGCGCACAAACATCAGGAAGATATTTTGCCGCATCAGGATATCAGGGATATCGTGTTGTATTTAAAACAAATGACACATTTGATCTTTACCGTGTGACTGCTCTTCAGGCAGTAGGTAACAACTGTTCTAATGTGCAAAATCAAACAGGGTGGGGTTCATGGAGTATCCGTACTTCTGGAGGAGGTGGTCAGACATTACTCGGTAACTATGCGATTCCTTCAAATGGACTTATTTTTCTTGAAGATAATGTGTGGGTAGATGGTCAGATT
>CAZVIO010000044.1:3110-6326 GCA_964627615.1 uncultured Candidatus Saccharibacteria bacterium | reverse complement strand
TTTTGCCATTAGGTAAAAGAGTGGTTGAAAAAATTTCACAGATTGTTAGAGAAGAAATGAACGCTATTGGTGGACAAGAAGTACAAATGACAACACTTCAACCAAAAGAAATTTTTGAAAAGACTGATCGTTGGGATAACAATAAGGTTGATAACTGGTTTAAAACAGAGCTTTCAAATGGAACAGAGTTGGGTATGGGTCTTACTCATGAAGAACCAATTGTGGATGCATTAAGTGACTACATAAATTCATATAAAGACTTACCAATATACGTATATCAAATACAAACCAAGTTTAGAAATGAACTGCGTGCAAAAAGCGGACTTCTTCGTGGTAGAGAATTTTTAATGAAAGATATGTATTCTTTTGCTCGAACACAAGAAGAACATGAGGAGTTGTATGAAAAGGCTGCTGAGGCATACCACAAGGTTTATGCTCGTCTCGGACTTGGTGATATTACATATCGTACGTATGCTGATGGAGGTATTTTTACAAAACGTTTTAGTGATGAATTTCAGACATTGAGTGAAGTTGGAGAAGATACAATCTATCTCCATGAAGGCAAAAAAATTGCAGTTAATAAAGAGGTGTATACTGATGAAAACTTAGCTCAAATGGGTTTGAAAAAGGAAGATTTAGTAGAAAAACGTGCTATTGAAGTGGGAAATATTTTTCCTCTTGAATCAAAGTATACGGATGCGCTTGATGTGTATTATACAGATGAAGCTGGAGTAAAGAAATCTATTATTGCTGGTTGTTATGGTATTGGAGTGAGTCGTGTTATGGGTGTGCTTGCAGAAATATTTTCAGATGAAAAAGGAATTATCTGGCCAGAAGCGGTAGCGCCTTTTCGAGTGCATTTGGTTACTCTCGGAAACTCTCCTGAAGTTGCAGCAGCAGGGGATGTGTTTTATGAAAAACTCAAAACTCTTGGTGTGGAAACTCTTTATGATGATCGTGATCTTCGACCGGGAGAAAAATTTGCAGATTCAGATCTGATTGGTATTCCGACACGAGTGGTGATCTCAGAAAAAACATTGCAGGCGGGGAAGCTTGAAATTAAAAAACGAACAGAAACAAAGTCGCAACTTGTTGATGAAGATGAATTTTTAAAAAGCCTGTAATTTTTGGTATAAAAAAATACCGCGCGAGGTCCCTTTAGTAGGGGACACGTCGCGCGGTTTGACCAACCTAGATTAGGAGGTCTTCTGATCCCATGCCGGCATGACCGGTGGAGGAATCGGGGTGGGTTGGCCGTAGTTGCGGATGTTTTTGATCTGCCCGGCCATTGCGAGCAGGACCTCCGACTTCCGCACCAGTTCCTCCTCAAAGAATTCCAGTACAACCGCGAGAGTGGGGAGTTCCTCCCCACTCAGCCACTTGCCGGAGTGGCCATCACCGATGATCAGGCTAGAGTTCTCGTCCTGGCCGCGGCGGGTAATGAAGATGTTATTCCCGGCGATCGAGCCGATCGGCCGGTCTTCCGCGAAACAATCTTGCCACTGCTCCTCCGGGAGCAGTGTAATTTTCTCGCCGAGGTTATGTGTTAAAAACATTAGTGGCCTCCTAAGCCATTTTTTTGCCCCACTGTCTGTGGGGGAGCATTCCGTGTATTATAATAACATGTTATATATTTTATGTCAAATACCCTCAAAAAGTCTTTATTTTATCACTATTCTGCAATTTTTTTGTTAAATCTGAAAGTATGTTGATTTTAAAAGGTCTGATATGATGGTGGTATGTTACGCGCACTTGAACGATTTAGACATATCCTTTCAAACGACATCGGTATCGACCTAGGTACTGCAAATACCCTTGTGTATGTTCGTGGAAAAGGAATCATCATCAATGAACCTTCTGTGGTTGCAGTAAATCAAAAGACAGGTCGAGTGGTGGCAGTAGGTACTGATGCAAAAAATATGCTCGGGAGAACTCCAGGGCATATTGTTGCTGTACGACCGCTGGTAGATGGAGTAATTTCTGATTTTGAAGTGACTGAAGAAATGATTACCTACCTACTAAATAAAGCACAAAAAGATCATAAAAAACTGATTGGTCCTCGAGTGGTGGTGGGTGTGCCATCTGGTATTACAAACGTAGAGATTCGTGCGGTACGTGATGCGACAAAGAATGCAGGAGCGAGCGAGGTCCATATCGTCGAAGAACCGATGGCAGCAGCAATCGGTATTCGACTTCCTGTTATGGAACCGGTGGGCAATCTTATTGTTGATATTGGTGGAGGAACGACGGATATCGCAGTGATTTCACTTGGTGGTGTTGTGCGATCAAAAAATCTTCGTATTGCAGGTGATAAACTCAACACAGATATTATTTCATATGTACGAAGTGAGTTTAAAATCTTAATTGGTGAAAAAACCGCAGAAGATATTAAAATTAAAATTGGAGCAATTTTACCGGGGGCAACACCGCTGGAAGCCTCTATCAAGGGAAGAGATCTTATTACTGGTCTTCCACGAGAAGTGATTGTGACTGATTCAGATATTCGAGAAGCGATTTCTCAATCAATCGACACTCTTGTCGAAGCTGTGAAGGAAGTGCTGGAGATCACACCTCCTGAAGTGGTTTCTGATGTAATGCAACGAGGTATTTATTTGGCTGGTGGAGGAGCACTTATTCCAGGACTCGCATCGGTTATTGAAGAGTATACAAAAATCACTGTTCATATTGCTCCTGATCCGTTGACTGCGGTATGTCGGGGTACTGGTGTTATACTAGAGAATATAGAAATGTATAAAGAAGTACTTATTGCAAATGAAGATGAACTCCCTCCTAAAAAGTAAACCTAAAAACAATATACGAAAAGTGGTGATTATCATACTCCTCTGTTGTGCAGGCTTAGGGTGTATTCAGTTTGTATTTCCTCGTGCGCTCACAACTACAGTGTTGATCCTCGCAAAACCGTTGTGGGTAATACGTGATGGTATTTCACGCTCTACTTCTGGTTTCTTTGGACATTTTGAAAGAGTAAAAACATTGCAGAAAGAAAATGACGCACTTCGTGAAGAGTTGTATGTATTGAAAGTAAAAGAATATCAATTTGATCATGCGTTGATTGAGTATGCAGATTTGAAAACACTGATGAATGCATCCTCATCAAAATCATCGTCAGCGGTTATTGCACGGGTGATCTCAAAACCGCCATTTACACCGTATGATACATTTGTCGTAGATAAAGGAAGTGAGGATGGAGTGCTT
>CAZVIO010000044.1:2750-3100 GCA_964627615.1 uncultured Candidatus Saccharibacteria bacterium | reverse complement strand
AGATTTGGTATACGCAAACGACGCACTTGTTATCGGGCGTGTACGTCAAGTAACGCAATACAATGCATATGTCACACTTTTTTCTTCAGGAGATCAGACACAAGAGTTTGTAGTAAGTCGTACAGGTGTATCGGTGGCGACTACTGGAATGGGAGGAGGAAACTTTGCACTGTATGTCCCTAAAGATTTTGATATTGTGGTAGGGGATACATTGAGTGAACCATCGTATGACAGTGGTATTGTAGCGACAGTATACGCACTTGATGAGACTTCACAAAATTCATTTAAACGAGTATACGCGCGAGTACCTAAAGCAATTTTTCAATCAAAGTTTGTGCGTATCGGTAATT
>CAZVIO010000044.1:0-2740 GCA_964627615.1 uncultured Candidatus Saccharibacteria bacterium | reverse complement strand
TATAATATATGAATGTACATACAATACTGGGTATCTTTTTAGTTGTAAGTTTTTTCTTTTTACCGTGGTGGTTGGTTGCACTGTGTGTTGTTGCGTATGGGATCTATTATTCACCTGCGTATGAACTGTTGGTGTACGGATGTATTGCTGATGTGTTGTATGGCGTACCGTATGTATACACCCTCTCTGCTGCTTGTTTTTGTGCTGTGGTGTATCTCCTAAAATCATATATACGTACATAACGTATTCTCAATTGTCGTGTATAATACGGTCTATGATTTCGTGGTTTACATCCTTTTTTAACTCAAAAAAACAATACAAAGACATCGCACCGGATGAGATTTTTCTTGATTCGCAAAATTTACCCGATTTTGATGTGCATCAGTTTGAGGGGCGTATTGAGAAACCGATTTCAAAATGGTCTCTGACATTACTCTCATCCCTTTTTGTTATTATCTGCGGTGTATTTATATACAAACTATGGGTTTTACAGGTCGCTGAAAGTAGCCAATATGCTGTAAAAAGTGAAAATAATCGACTCGCAGATACGATTATCTTTGCACACAGGGGAGTGATCTTTGATCGATCGGATACTCCACTTGTCTGGAATGATTTGAATGATAAAAATGGAGATTTTGCGCTCAGAGTGTATGCCACATCTACAGGACTCTCTACAATTTTAGGGTATGTAAAGTATCCAACAAAAGATACTTCTGGGTTCTATTATCAAACAACATATATTCCAAAAGATGGTATTGAAAAAATATATGATGCAGTGTTGAGTGGTAAAAATGGTTCGAAAATGACAGAGACAGATGCGCTGGGTACAGAGACGGCACTTCAGATTGTTGATTATCCTCGTGATGGAGACAATCTTCACCTTTCGATCGACGCTGGTGTACAAAAAAGTATGTATGATGCAATGATTGATTATGCTGCTCGTGCAGGGTATCGAGGAGGAGGGGGTGTGATCATGGATGTGCAGTCAGGAGAGATTATTGCAATGGCAAGTTTTCCTGAGTATGACTCAAATGTATTGTCTCTCGGCTCTGACACTGAAAAGATAAAAGGATATTTAAATAATAAAAATAACCCCTTTCTGAATCGTGTTATTGGAGGACTCTACACGCCAGGCTCGATTGTAAAACCATTTATTGCAATGGGAGCACTAACAGAAAAGATAATTGATCCACAAAAAAATATATTATCAACGGGTTCGTTATCTGTACCAAACCCATACAATCCTGATAAACCAACCGTCTTTCGTGATTGGAAGGCTCATGGGTATGTAGATATGCGAGAGGCGATTGCTGTGTCCTCAAACGTATATTTTTTTGAAATAGGAGGGGGTTTTGCAGGTCAAAAGGGACTCGGTATTTCAAATATAGAAAAATATATGAGAATGTTTGGTTTTGGTGAAAAGACTGGTATTGAAAGTTATGGTGAAAAAGCGGGAGTGATACCAAATCCGACATGGAAAAAAAGTTTATTTGGTGCTGATGAAGAGTGGAGGTTAGGTGATACATACAACACCTCGATTGGGCAGTATGGTGTACAGGTAACTCCACTTCAGGCAGTGCGTGCGATCGGTGCAATTGCAAACGGAGGGAAACTTTTGTATCCCACAGTTATCAAGCCAAGTAGCTCATATGAAAGTCTTTCGATTCCAGTACCACTTGCAGAAGATGATTTTGCTATTGTGCGTGAGGGGATGAGGATGACAGTGACTGAAGGTACTGCCCAGTCGCTCAATTTTCCTTTTGTGAAAGTTGCAGCAAAGACAGGTACTGCGGAGCTTGGTCCGACAAAAAGCCTCGTCAACTCATGGACAGTTGGTTTTTTCCCTGCGGACAAACCTCGTTATGCATTTGCAGTGGTGATGGAAAAAGGAAGAGCAAATAACCAGGTGGGGGCGACACTTATTATGAAAGATGTACTTGAGTGGATTAATCTTCATGCACCCGAGTATTTTGATTAGACTTTCATATTTGGCACATTTCTTTGTCGAGCATCGGTAATTTAATTGTCATTGTACAGTAGTACGCCTCCAATCAAATTCCTCGCTCTTCGCGAACTTTGCTCAAATATGAAAGTCCAGGTGGTTACACTTAAAAAATAAATAGACGCCGGGGATTTCTCCGCGCGGCGTCTAGTGATGTGTGGTTTATTTTTGCAGGAACCACTCGGCCATTTCCGTCACTTTTTCTTTTTGTTTTGCCCATTGATCCCAAAGAAGTTTGAGCGGATGTTCCGCATGTTCTGCTTCTATGAGAGATAGACCTGTGTGGTACGTGGCCATCTCTAGGGCTTTGTAGATGGTTTGCAATTGTATCTCCAGATGCTTCATCGTTTCTTTCGAAAGTTCATGTTGGTTTGCAAGTCGGCTCGCGAAAGAAAGAGAAGTGTCAAAAACCGAGAGAAGTAATTGGAGGGCCTTCAGAGGTTCTCCATCTCTGTAGTCCATGTTGGTAAGTGCCAGCCTTGTGCGGTATCGCCGGTTCACGTGTTCTTGTCGCTTATCAGATTTCATTGTATATGTGCTCCCACAAAAAGGATACTCATCTACACAATATTGTCAATAGTTTGTAAATACTTCAAGTTATGTATACAGCTACACAATCGCGAAAGCGAATATACAATTTTAAAACAACATTGCGCAGTTAATTAGAGAATACACACGGTTCCTTTGGTAATCCAAAGGAGGACAGCGTCAGCCCGAAGCACTGTTTGAGGAGAGGTA
>CAZVIO010000043.1:0-6631 GCA_964627615.1 uncultured Candidatus Saccharibacteria bacterium | reverse complement strand
GTAAAATAATTCTCACCTGCGCACTCGGGTAGGCTTAAATTATTTTCTTCGTCCGTCTAGAAATTTACTCAAATCTGAAAGTTTAAGTATAATTGTTGATATGTTTAATATTTCTTCTTTTTTAAAACGAGCTACTGGTTTACTTGATTCAAGTGAACTAAAAAAGAAAGAAATACAGTATGTTATTCAAAAATATACAGGGTACACCTGTCCGGGGGAGTTGATTGATATTCAAAAAGATACATTGATACTAAAAATACATCCATCGTACAAAATGGCTCTGTTTATGAAAAAAGAGCAGATTTTAGGAGAATTAAAAGATTTTGGGATAGCAGATATTAGGTAAATATACAAATAAACACATATTTACAAATAGATACGAATGAATTCATTCGTATCTATTTGTAAGTATTAAATTCGTATATTTATTGAACAGGATATCCATTTGCCTGCAACCATTTTTGAACACTGTATTCCCAGTATGCATACTGTGGATCAGATGCTGGATTGCTTGGAATAGGGCCTCGTGGATCGTCTTTATTAATCCAATGGAGTTCAGAGTGTATACCACCTGAAAGTACTTCAGATACTGATTCATAAGGGACAAAATCGGTCGTTTGCTGTGTTACTGGTGTTGAGTTTGCAGCAGTAAGTGTTGAAATACCACCTTGCCATTTTCCACGGATAATAGGTTTTATTTCATAAGAATCTTCTTTTACAGGATCAATAAAAGATTCAACAGGTTTATCTTTCAATGCTTCATCCATAAGTGCTCGCCACATAGGAGCAATAATTGTTCCTGACATACCAACCATTGGTGTATTTTCGTTATTTCCTGCCCATGCACCAACAACAACAGATGGTGTATATCCAATAAGCCACGCGTCTTTATTGTCGTTTGTGGTACCGGTTTTAGCCGCCACATCACGTCCTCCAAAATATACAAGAGAGTTTGCACCAAACAACGGTGTACGAGCAACATTATCAGAAAGAATATCTGAAACACGTCGAGCGCTTTCAGGGTTTAATACAAGATTGCTTTTAGGAGTATATTCTTCAATGAGCGTTCCCTTTGAATCTTCTATTTTCAATATAGATGCATAAGGTACACGAACACCGTCGTGAGCAAATACACCATATGCAGAAGTCATATCAAGAAGAGATACTTCACCACCTCCAAGTACAAGTGTAAGTCCGTACTGGTTTGAGTCACCAAGAGATGTAATTCCCATAGCTTTTGCAAGATTAATCGCATTTTGAACTCCAACAAGATAGAGTAACTTTACTGCAGGAACGTTCATAGAAGAGGCGAGTGCATCACGAAGTGATACAGGTCCAGTGTATTTTGCATTGTAGTTTTTAGGTGAGTAACATGGAGGTGTACTACTCATACTCTCAATAGCACACGCGGTAGAAAACTGAGTTTCTGTATTAAAGAGAACTGTTTCAGGAGTGTAACCTTTGTTAAAACTTTCTGCATAAATAAAAGGTTTAAATGTCGAACCAGGTTGTCTTTTTGCTGTCGCGATGTTGTATTGACCGTCAATTTCTTTATCAAAATAATCTCGAGAACCAACCATAGTAAGAATTTCACCTGTCTTTGGATCTATAACCACAAAACTCGCATTTTTACCTTTAACATTTTTTTCATTAATCCGTGCGTATTTTAAAGCGATTTCCTCAGCCTTTTTCTGTAATGAGTAGTCAAGGGAAGTGGTAACACGTAAACCACCGTTCTCAAGAACATCTTCACCATATGTGTTTACAAGATATTCTTTTACAAACATGACAAAATGAGGTGCTTTAATCCCTTTTTCTTCTTTTGGAAGAAAAACAACCTGTTCATTTTTTGCAGACTGATATTCTTCTTCGGTAATATATCCAACCTGCTTCATTTCATGTAACACAACATCTTTTCGCTCATCAAGTGCTTGTTTATTTTTTCCATACGGAGAGAAGAAGCTTGGTGCTTGAGGGAGAGCAGCAAGATACGCAGCTTCAGCAATAGTGACTTCTGATGCTTTTTTTCCAAAATACGCCTGACTCGCTTCTTCTACACCATAATAATTTCCACCATACGGGATTTCATTGAGATAAAGTTCAAAAATTTCATCTTTTGTAAGGATTTTTTAGAGACGTAATGCGAGAATCCACTCTTTTATTTTTCTTGTTGGGGTTTTGTCGTCTGAAAGAATTGTTTTCTTGATTACTTGTTGGGTAATAGTTGAACCTCCTTGGCTATATGAAAAAGATGTAAGGTTTACTAAAATCGCACGTAAAAATGCTTTAGGTCGTATGCCGTTGTGGGTGTAAAAATCCTGATCTTCAATTGCCATAGTTGCTTCTTTAACATAAGGAGAGATTTCATCAAAAGAAACAACAGTTCTTTTTTGGTTTTGAAAAATATCATACAAGAGTACTTTTCCTGTTCGATCGTATATTTTTGTTGATTGGGTGGTTTTTCGTTCCTTAAAATCTTCAAGAGTGGGAAGTTTGAATGTTGATACCCATATAAGCAAGATGCTCAGAAATATCACTCCGAGTGCGGTGAGACCAAGTAATATATTACGTACCCCTATAATTTTCGCTTTTCGATGGGTTTTTTTTGCCAAAGAAACACCATGGTGAATGTATTTTTTCATATAAAATAGAATTCTTAGAATTATACCATTATTTATGGTATAACATATGTATATGTTTTTCCAAAAGAAACCAAAAATAAATACAGATGAACAGAAAATAGAACATTTTCTCACTCGGGGTGTTGAAGCAGTGTTCCCAAACAAAGCTTTTATAGAGGCGCGGATGAAAAAAGGGGAGCGTCTAACTCTTTATTATGGTATTGATCCTTCTGGTCCCACGGTACATGTTGGGCATCTAGTTCCTATTCGTAAACTTGCTGAATTTCAAAAACTTGGACATCAGATTATTTTTCTTATTGGTGATTTTACTGCGACTATTGGTGATCCTGATAAAGCCTCGGTACGTAAACCACTGACTCGAGATGAAGTACTTTCTAACCTTAAGGAGTATAAAGTACAGGTGTCTCGATTTATTGATTTTACTGGTTCAAATAAGGCACTTTTTAAATTCAATTCAGAGTGGCTCGGAAAAATGACATTCAAAGATGTTCTCGAACTTTCATCTCTTATGACTGTGGATCAAATGTTGAAACGAGATATGTTTAAGAAGCGAATGCAAGAAGAACGTCCAATTTATATTCATGAGTTTATGTACCCGCTTATGCAGGGGTATGACTCCGTGGCTATGGATGTTGATGGTGAAGTGGGAGGAAATGATCAGACGTTTAATATGCTCGCAGGACGAGATCTTCTTAAGCAAATAAAAAATAAAGAAAAGTTTGTAATCGCAATGAAACTACTCACTGACCCAACAGGAAAAAAGATGGGTAAAAGTGAAGGAAATATGGTCTCTCTCGACCAAACTCCAGAAGACATGTTTGGTAAGGTGATGAGTTGGTCAGATGAAATGATATTACCTGCATTTGAGATTGTGACAGATGTGTCGATTGATACTTTGAAAGATATTAAACATAAACTCCAGTCTGGTGAAAACCCAAAACACTTCAAAGTGCAACTTGCTTCAGAAATTGTAAAATTATGTTTTGGAGAAAAGAACGTACAAAAAGCTCGTGATAATTTTGAAAACACATTTTCAAAAGGAGAAATACCAGAAGATATAAAAGAAGTAAGTGGTGGTAAAGCATGGATTGATTTAGTAGTTGAACAAAATCTTGTTGAATCAAAAGGAGAATTTCGCAGATTAGTTGATGCGGGTGCTATAAGTGAAATAACTACAAATGAAAAAATTACAGACCCAAATACAATAAGTAAACCAGGGGTGTATAAAATAGGGAAGCGACGATTCATTAGGGTAGTTGCTAATCACTAGTAGATAGTCATAAGTCAATAGAAAGAAAAAACACCTGTGGGTGTTTTTTCTAAAATCTTATGACTGTAAACTTATGACTCATGACTGCTTACTATTGACCACTCTCTACCACTCTTCTCCATCTTCAAAATCCTTTTTTGGCTTTTTATCCTCAAGAAGTGGATCGAACATAAGTGGATCATCAATGTCTGTTGGAGCTTCTCCATCAACATCTGCCTCAACCTCATCTTCGCCTTCAATATGTAACCCTGGACCGAGCTTATCTGGATCTATTTCACCATCTTCCGCATCTTCCTCATCCATAGCTTCTAAAGGGTCTTTTACTTCATCATCATTAATGACCATATGTTTTGAAATATAATATATAAATATACTTAAAATGATCAACTATCTATTTTAAGACCTCATATTTGTATCAGATTAGAAGGATTTTGCAAATAAGTAACATGTGGACAGCTAACGCTTAATCGCATAATGAGTAAGTCCGATTGCAATTGCATCAAACTCATCATCAGAAGCAATGGGTTTGTTGAGAGAAATCAGACGAGGAACCATCTCCATAATCTGTTGCTTGTCACTTCTTCCATGTCCAGTAACCGCAACTTTGATTTCTGGTGGACTATACTCAAATACAGGAAGGTTGTGTGTGCCAGCAATAAAAAGGATTACTCCGCGAGCTTCAGCTACAGGAATTACTGTTTTTTGATTCGAATTAAAGAAGAGTTTTTCAGTTGCGAGTTCTGTTGGTTTATATTTTTCTATAACATCTTTTATTTTATTTCCGATAAGACGTAGTCTTTCGTAATGAGGGAGTTTAGCTGATGTTTTAAAACATTCAGAATAAACAAGGGTTTCCTTGCCGCGTCCTTCTTTTTCGATTATAGCTAAACCAAGCCGTTCAAACCCAGGGTCGATTGAGAGTAGTATCATGAGTACATGATACTAGATTAATGATGAAAGATTAAGGATTAAAGAATGGTGCATTTCATCTTATTCATTAATCATTAATCTTTAATCTAGTAGCTACTCAGCATTCGTATACACTTCCTGCACCTCATCATTCTCATCAAATTCATCAAGAATTGTTCCAAGAATTTCACCGTCCGCTTCAGAGAGGGGAATAGTGGTAGAAGGAGTCCAACTCATGTCTGGGTTTCGAGTAAATGCCCAAGTTACTGAGCCGATACCTGCAAGAGAAAAACCATGTTTAGAAAGAATAAACTTTACTTCTTGAGCTGCTTTGTTTCGGTTTGAGGTAAGAGCTTCAATAACAAGACCACAACCACCAGGACCATACGCTTCGTAGGTGATTGATTCGAGTGCTTCTGAAGGCTCAGAAGATTTTTTGATCGCACGATCGATAATATCGTTCGGGACGTTTTCTGATTTTGCTTTTTCTATTACTGCACGTACTCCAGGGGAGGTTGCTACTCCGTTTGCTTTTTTAATTTCAGAAGTAATGAGACGGACGAATTTACTAAAAATTTTAGACTTTTGTCCATCAGTTTTTTCTTTTTGTCGTTTAATTTTTGACCATTTATTATGTCCTGCCATATGTAAGTAGAATATAGAAGTTAAAGGGAAGAATCAAGTAAACGAATAAGGACAGGGATTCTATCCCTGTCCGTGCATCTCCTTAATCCATTCGTAATGAGCTTTCTCGAACCAAAAAGCGCTTGTTTTTATTGTCTTTTTATTTTCAACGATTGTTTCAGCAGTGATTTGTTGTTTGTGACCACGACCACGCGCATCCTCGTAATTTCTCACGGCAGTTACAACTAAAGGTTCCGTGAGATCATTGGAGGTAATGAGGCGTATTAAACCGTCAACTTGGTCATACGACAGATCCTGTCGTCTGAATTTTATTGCATCACCCACAGCGAATACTTCTTCCGGTTTGTTTTCTGACATTAGTTTACTCCTCTCAAGAGCCTATCGTATGCACTATATAATGTCAATTCTAAAGAAGAGTAGGGGGAACAAGTCCCAAATGCTTATATCCAAGCTCTGTTACGGTACGTCCGCGAGGAGTACGATCAATAAACCCAATTTGCATCAAGTACGGTTCGTTAAATTCTTCAATTGTTGCTTCTTCTTCAGAGAGTGATGAGGCGATGGTGTTGAGCCCGACAGGACCTCCTGCAAATTTATGAATAATAGTCTCAAGGATTTCTCGATCTGCAGCAGTAAGGCCGACAGCATCCACTCCGAGAAGCTCAAGCGCTTGATTGACTGCATCAAGTGAGAGTTCTGTATTATGTACTTGAGCAAAATCTCGAGCACGTTTCAAAAAATAGTTGGCAGTACGAGGTGTGTAACGACTTCGTTTGGCGATTTCCTGTGCGCCTTGTGGGTGAATATTTACACCAAGGATGCCCGCAGAACGCTCTACAATCTTTTTGATTTCTTCATCTGAATAAAATTCAAGCTTATGAATACCACCAGAGAAACGAGAACGAAGGGGAGAAGAAATCATGGCAATACGGGTAGTTGCAGCGATCAAAGTAAATGGAGGAAGTTCAAGTTGTATTGTACGAGCACTAGGACCTTTGCCGATGATAATATCAAGAGAGCCTGACTCCATTGCAGGATAGAGGATCTCCTCGATTGTTTTATTGAGTCGGTGTATCTCGTCGATAAAGAGAATATCTCCTGGAGAAAGGTTGGTGAGGATAGATGCAAGATCACCTACTTTTTCTATAGCAGGTCCTGATGTTGT
>CAZVIO010000042.1:3380-6678 GCA_964627615.1 uncultured Candidatus Saccharibacteria bacterium | reverse complement strand
GTTCATTACTCAGTGTTACCTCAAAACTTTCTGCATCAACTTTGTAAAAAATTAGTACCAGCCCACGATTGTCCACAATGTTCTTAGGAAGACGATACGCTCCGACTACCTCCCCAATAGAAAATCCTTTAATACTTGGTACTTCTTCCCGCAGTTCCCTTGTGAGCGTTTCCTCGAGAGACTCATCGTCATCAACTCGTCCGCCGGGAACATCCCAGTATGCATCAGCTCCACTTCCGTTTTGCAAAACCAAACACGCATCACCCACACGGACAATTCCTTTTATCCCGACGTGACAATCTTTTATCATAAACTCATTATAACAAAAACCTAAAAAGAAAAACCACCGACGGCTCGGTGCTTTTTCCTATACAACGTAGAGCTTAGTCCTCCGAGCCACTGTACTCTATACAAATACATTAATATGTGAAGAAAATCACCACACTCGAAGAACATATACAGCTTCTCACTGGAGCGATAGTGCGTCAATAGGATTTTTGAGTGCTCTAAATAGACTTTGGATTAGCCATTCTGTTGATAAACAGGTGGATAAACACGTTCACAACGATGTGCAAAACTCTCAGAAAAAGGATGTTTTTATAGTGCAAAAAGTGTTCCAACGAAAAATGCAACGGTCGCTGCAAGCCCTCCGATGATCACAACTTCAAGTACTGATTTAAATACATTCGTTCCGACAATTTTCCATTTAAAAATACCGAGGATGACGAGCGCTATGAAGGCTCCTGTTGCTGATATCTGAAACACTGTCTCGGGATTCACCGTATCAAGTACGATGAACGGCATGAGTGGTATGAGTCCAAATGTAATGAACGCAACAAATGTCGCAAATCCAGTCGAGAGTGGGTTTTCATCCATCGGGTTCGACATCTTCAGTTCATTATTCAAGATAAAATCAACCCAATATGGTTCATTCTTCCTATATATGGCAGTGAGTGCCTGCGCATCTGCTTCTGAAAATCCCTTCTCAATAAGTGCCTGCACCGTCTCCTCTGCCTCTCGTGAACCATTCTCTATAGAGGAATCTTTCTCGCGAATACGGAGACTTCGATAGAGTCCCTGCTCCGAGCGAACGGCAAGAAAGTTACCAAGTCCCATCGAGACACCATCTGCGAAAAGATTTGCAAGACCAAAGAGGAGTACGACGGCAAAAGAAAGTTGTGACGTGGTATCACTTGAAAGTGCTGCGCCAGAGAATCCAGCAACGACAGCAAATGTCGTTATGATTCCATCGACTGCTCCATAGACCACCTCACGAAGATATGAAGAAAATGGGGACCGTTTATGTCCACGAAAATGCGCATCCACCTTCTTCATTCGATGACTTGATTTCATATCACCATCATACCACCCCAAAACAAAAAGCTCATACAAAAAACATACTTCGCTTTGTCAGCTACCATCGAGCTGTGATTATGGAGCTCCATATTGCCCAATACCGAGTATTCGAACCATCTACTATATATGGGTTGGGGCCACCATCTCTACTTGGATCAATAAAACTAGAAAATGTTTCCTCATTCCCTACGTTGAGGCAATTGTGGAGACGAAGCTTGTAGTTATTGGCATCCGATCTATAAATATAGCAACATTCATCATTATTGGGTCCAACAGCAATGTTCATATCTGAATCTGCTGGAAGTGATGAAATGTATGTGGGTGCCAGGCCAGGAATGACCGCATCAGCAGAATAACCACCCCAATCAGTACAATGACTTCTGTATGTTCCTCCTGTACTTGGGTATTTTCCATCATTACTCACTGCATACATATCGAGCGCTGTCTTTACACTCTTTAGCTCCTGCATTCGTTGTGACGTTTTTGCCCTCGTTCTTCCTGTATCGAGTGAGGCAAATATTACCGAAGACAACATACCAATAATAGCCACAACAAGGAGAAGTTCAGCGAGCGTAAATCCAGATGTTCTTTTCATGTGATTATAATATTACATCATTTTTAAAAATTGATGTTCTGCACACAGAACTAAAGATTCAAAAAAGTAGGCATCTTGAAGCCCTAACACCCACCAAAACCAAATCGCACTCTACATACGACCGGATCAGAAACACCAACTTTCCAGGAACCTACATATGTCGGACTTGTGTACTCAATAGGGCCCGGTGAACCCGCGGCCGCTACACCGTTACAAAGACTATGGTTTTCTAATGAAATCTGGATACAGTATCCACGACCGTCTGAATTATAAATATACGTATAATCAGGATCAGTCGCTGACGTATATGCGGGATGAGTATTCTTCGGATCGACAGGAATGCTTGGAATATACTGTGAGTTAAGGCCAGGTATCCATTCACCTCCCAATGCTGAAATTGTCCAAGACCACGGTCTTGGATTCGAATAATTAGAACCGGTGTTTGGATATCTACCATTATTATTCGAGGCATATAGCTCGAGCGCACTGACCATTTGACGCATATCAGAAAGACGACGCGCATCTCGCGCCTTAGCACGGGTAGAGTCGATAGAGGCAAAGATGACAGAAGACAACATACCAATAATTGATATGACGACAAGTAATTCTATTAAGGTAAATCCTCGGTTTAATTTCATTTATTTAGAAATAATTTTAACATCATTCAACATGTCTGGCTGAACATCGCGCTCACGCTCACCCGGCCCAAACAATGAGGGAGCAAAAACTCCAATGAGAATGGCAATCACCACAACAGCAAGAAGAGTCTTCTCCGCACCTGCCTTGTCTCTAATACGGCCTCCAGAAGCTGAGATAACAAATTGCACCATCTTTGATGTCTTCTTCTGGGGCGACATGAAGACAGGCTGTGCCTCATCTCCGCCAAAAACCACCCGTGATTGATTTCGATCGTCCATATAGCTTTTATATTAACACGACAATATGAGACCTGTGTGTCAACTACGAGGACATGGGAATATCCAAAGATAAATCGGGCACTCTATTTATTCAAAAAGAGTATCGTCAATTGCAAAACAGTCGCAAATGATACCCATACCAAATACGGGATGTTTACATACGCAACCCACCGAAGTCCAGGCACAGCATGCCACACACTCCACAGTGCCCAGATGAGCGTCACAAGAACAAGGAGAATATCGATTGATGCAAGAAGATTATTCTTGAGGCCGAACTGTATTGGCGTGAAGATAAAATTAAAGAGAAGGTTGAGTGCAAACGGAAGTGCGATCATCCACGAGATTTCCTTGGTGAATGCTTTATAAAACACCATCCCAAACGAGACAAAGATTATCGCATAGAGCACGGTCCATACCGGACCAAACAACC
>CAZVIO010000042.1:0-3370 GCA_964627615.1 uncultured Candidatus Saccharibacteria bacterium | reverse complement strand
TCGGTTTGATTAGCTGTGAGTACCAGTTGTATGAATTCATAGGAGTAGTATATCACCATGTTCTACAAAGTAATCGGCAAATTCCTTGCTTGGGGTCACATATACAAAAAACGGCTAAAATGAGCCGTTTTTTGTATATGTGACCCGAGCGGGACGGGATTGGAACCAGTTAGTATCCGAGCTAAAGGAGTGGGAAAAATTTGGAGTCTTGTTATCTAATCATTTATTAATTCAATAACCTGCTTTGCTATTGCTTCAGGAGCCACGTTGTCAGTATTAATAGTTGTAAACCCTTTAAAGTCCTTGTTATGAACTATGTTATATACTTCGTCGAATCTTGGGACATCTGTTCCTTTACCTCGTGAGGCATCGCGACCTCTCACACGGTTGAGAAGCGTGTCGTAAGAAGCCTTAAGTAGAAATTTATATACTGGAACACCTGTTCTTTCTGCTAAGGACTCTAGACTCATCACTCGCTCAGGAGTAAGCCCGCAATCAACAATAACGCTGTTTCCTGATGTCAGTAATCTTAATGCCTCAGCAAGCACGTTTTCAAATGCAATTTTATTCTGTTCAGTTCTGTCCATACTGATGTCTTCCAATTTATTTCTCTCTACATCGAGACTTAAGTATTCACTACCATTAAGTCTTTTTTCCAACAATCCTCCAACGGTAGTCTTTCCTGCACCTTTTGTCCCATCCAGTAAAATAAGGGATGGCTTTATCGCCTCTTTACTCTCTGATAAATCGATCTTTTCCATATCAATGATATTAGCATGGTTCCAAATTCAATATAGGGTAGTTAAAAACACCTTATAGAATATGGCTTTAAAAAATTGTGATCCCACGGAGAAGCGGCGCAACTCACATCAGTATTTTTGTTCGTTTCACTCCAAAAATGCTGTGTGGTTCCTGCCCTGGCTCACTCGTTGCAAAGCAACATCGCTCCGCCTTTCGATTCTCCGACGCAAGCAAAGCCTTTTGCTTGCTTGGGGTCATGGTGAATTTTCTAAACACAAAAAAGCACCATTTCTGGTGCTTTTTTGTGAAGAAAACTTCAACCATGACCCCACGGAGAATCGAACTCCGATTCCAGGACTGAAAACCCTGTGTCCTAACCGTTAGACGATGGGGCCGGTTCACTATTGAAGACATTTACATATACATTCAATATTGTGACGCTATACTACCGAAAAAATGAAAAAAATGCTAGTTTAATATCTCAAGAAGTAGAGAAGTACAAAAAATAAAATACGGAAGAGTGGCTGAGGGGTTGAAGGCACATGTCTCGAAAACATGCATGGGGGAAACCCCATCGGGGGTTCGAATCCCCCCTCTTCCGCAGAGAGCAAAGCGAGACGCGCAGGGGGAATCGAAAACCTTGTCAGCTATTTTGTGACATGGTGAAACAAACATTCACGCCTAGTCCCGGCCTAGGCGGAGCTTATATATTCCCTATGATATAATTTTTAAATGGAAATAAAATCTATCAAACAAGTTCTTGTATTGCTTCTTGCGTTATGTCTCGTTTCTTATATTGGCTATAATATACTTACCACACCAAACCAGCCTCAAACACCACCAAAAACAACTCCCGATGAAGTTCTAGCAGAACCTCTAGATATAACAAGTATCGGCTCCCCTTATGGTAAATATAATGGTGAAGTATACGTCGCATATTGTATTGATTGTGTACCATCGCCATATAAAAAAATTGAAGGAGCAGATCTTGATAGTTTTGAGGTTTTGAAAAATAGATTTGCTCGAGACAAGTCTAGGGTTTATATAAACGGAGAAGTCATCGAGGGTGCAGATCCTATAACTTTCAAAATAATCGAGGTTAAACATCCTCTCATTAATCAATTAAGTGCTGACAGGGACCATCTATTTTTACGAGAAAAATTGATTTCCGATAATCCAAGTTCATACAGACTATTGTATGATTCAGAAACCAACTATTCTTTATATTATGAAGTTAATAATAACGTATACTTGTTTGATTCTAAGTTGGATGGAGTGGACCCTAATACATTTAAAGTATTGGCGGCGCCATATTCTGCTGACGCCTCACACGTCTACTGTGGAGAAAGAATAATCAGAGATGCAGATCCAGAAACATTTGTTACATTTCAAAGTTATGACACCGTAATGAGGCGGCCTATTACCTTATACGGAAAAGATTCTACCTATGCATATTTTTGTTCGCCTTTTGCAGGAGGAAAAATAATCAGAATTGAAGAAGTTGATATTTCCAGCTTTGATGCTACTAATATGGAAAATGGGTATGCCAGGGATAAATACAGAGAATTTTATTTCAAGGGTTATGGTGATTCAGAGAAGACCCCCTATAAAGTAACAATCTACTAATGCAACAATCTAAATCTAACCCATCAGCCACTTGAGAACGGGGACAAGGACAATATTTCCACAAAGATTGTGTTCTGATATTCTTGTCACTCCCCACAGGTCGGTCCTGTGGGTGAACACCCCTACCCCTCCGACACAAAAGTCCAATCAATATTACGTGTGAAATACATGACAACGGGTGAACTCGTTCATCATCTGCCTCAATTTGAATGCCTAACAAAGTATGCGATACTATAGAAATAATCTTGCTATAAATAACTATGTCAAAATACCTTTTTCTCTTTCTTGCTTGCTTTGTGCTCATACCATCCCTTGCATATGCAATTCCAAGTGGTCCCTCTTTTAAACTCACTTTACCTAAAAATTATATATACCCATGTACAAAACCTGAAAAAAGCCAGGCGAGTTCTAATGCTTCAAGCACTACTGATTGCAATAAGGGACTACCAAAGAAAATTTCAGGTGTGAAAGTTAATTTGAAGTTAGTGGAACCAAGTAATCCTTATGAACTGAGCTTTACAGGTAATGTAGAGATTAAGGTTCCTTCAAATTATAAAGGACGGGCGATAATTTTTTATGGAGATGCTACCTCAGAGATTATACCAAGAGTATCAAAGGGTGCTTTTAAGATGAGTCTTTCACACAGCTATAACACCGACAATAAGGAGGCTGACTATAATGTTGTTATTGTAATGAGTTCAGTTTCTGATGTCGATAGCGATATTAATATTATGAAGGATCCATACTATTCCAAGAATACGGTAATTGCCAGAAGACATGTGATCATCAAAAGCCTCATCCCGATAAAGTATTCGGCGACAATAGATAGGACTGGGTTTTCAATTGATTCACCAAAGCTTTCTGGTACAGCCTCAAGTAATTTAAAATCAATTACAGTAGAAATATCAGATTCGGCTGGCACCAAACTTTATCAAGTTGATTCTATCCCAGTCAAAGCTCAATCATGGACAACACAAATTACAAAAGCGTTAAAAAATGGTAC
>CAZVIO010000041.1:0-7010 GCA_964627615.1 uncultured Candidatus Saccharibacteria bacterium | reverse complement strand
ATACCTTACATTTACAATAATAGCATGGTATATAAATATTGTCAACTACCCCCGCATCCCTTTATTTCTGAGTGCTTTATGAAATCCGATTGCGTATCGATGCGCCTCTGCATTGGCAAGCAAGATTTCTTTTTCATATGTCAGATATTTTTTGTCACCGAGGATTTCTTTTGGCTTATGTCGCTCATCTTTGACTACGGAAACAACTGGGATCCCCACCATATTTTCTTTGAGCACACTCTCGATTGCTTTTTTCTGGGCAACACCACCATCAACAATAAGTTGTGGTAATCGCCATTCATTGTGTCCAAGACGGCGAGTAATCACCTCTTTGAGCGCTTTCGTATCATCTGCACCTGTATTGTATTGTACTTTAAATTTTCGATATTCTCCTTTTTCGATCTGTCCATCTTCAAGTACAGTCATGACACCCACCATATTTTGGCCAGACATGTGCGCGATATCGTATGACTCAATACGAAAACCACTTGGGGCCTTTGCCTCAAAATTTTCTTCCTTAATAAGTGACACATCGTGAATATGCATCAGTGCAAATATTTGTTTTTTTAATTCCCCTGCTTCTTCAAACTTATGCTCTTTTGCATACACCTTCATCTGTTTTTCCAAGTCTTTAAGAATTGTTTTTTTCTCACCATTGAAAAAGTGTACGATATGTTTAATCGTCGTATTGTAGTCTTCTATTGATATGTCTCCTGTACACACACCAGGACAGAGACCGATCTGTCGATTGAAACATGGTTTACATTTCTCATCAACACATGGCGCGCATTTGTCGCGAAATGGGAAAATCTTGCGAATGAGACCAAGCGCATCACGCAACGTTTGCCCTGATGGAAATGGTCCAAAAGAATGTGCGATTACATAGTCGATTTTCTTACTCCCTCCGAGAGTCCCTACAAGAATATCTCTCCCGCGCACGAGAAGCACCCGAGGAAAATCCTCTTTTGTAATGACAACATAGTAAAAACTCTTATTATCTTTTTCTTTTGTGTTGTATTCTGGTTGGTATTTTTTAATGAGGTGTGCTTCGAGGAGAAGTGCTTCGAGCACTGAATCTGTTTTTTCGAAAGTAATATCGGTACATTCTTCAAGCATGCCAACGATTTTTGGACCTCGAGTCTCAGAGATATCATTTGAAAAGTAGCTTCTTACGCGATCACGGAGAGAAGTAGCTTTACCAATGTACAAAATATCACTCGAAGTTCCTTTTGTACGTCGAAAAAAGTACACCCCTGGTGTCTCTGGAAATTTTTTGATTGAATCGATAAGAGATTGACGGGTCATATATGGATTATAGGTTAAAAAATACTTATTTACAACATACTTGACTTTAAGTCCAGTAAATGTTATTAATCAATACGGATAGGTAAAAATCCCAAAACCTCAAGGAGAACCTGTGGCACGAAAGCCTGTAGGACCACACCCCCGTAATCGGGTCATTAATTTCAGATTAGATGAAATTGAGTTCGCCGCATTCCAGACTGTCTGCAGAGAATCTGGAAGCCGAACTGCATCTGATTTCGTTCGGGATTACATCCTGAAAAACAAGAAGTACACAGCACAACCAACCGAAAATCCGGACACCGCAGTCATCCAACGATGGATGACTCGCGTCAACGCCCGGCTAGCTCGAATTGAAGACAGAATGGCACCAAATGGTAAAAAAACCAACACGGGCGACCAGTAGCCTCCCGAGAAACCTCTTTCTCACAACCCCTAAATGCGGGCACCACATGGTGCCCGCTTTTTCATATCTCTAGCTTCTGCCTCATCGGCAGACTCACCGAAGAGGTGAGAAGATGTGTTACGTCTTCGTAAGACCTTGTTAGAGCTTTTGTAATCAAAAGATTAACAAGGTGTACTGCTTCTGTAAGGAGAGCTATTTCTTCCTATTTCTATAATCCTTCAACACCTTTGCGAGATATTTCCCGGTGTAACTTTTTTCAACATTTGCCACTTCTTCAGGAGTTCCTTTTGCTACAATATTTCCTCCTCCTGCTCCTCCTTCAGGGCCGATATCGATCACATAGTCAGAAGACTTGATGAGGTCGAGGTTATGCTCGATCACTACTACGGTATTTCCTTTGTCTACCAGTTTCTGTAAAATCTCAATTAACTTTTTTACATCTTCATAATGCAAACCAATAGTCGGCTCATCCAAAAGATAGATAGTTTTCTGTAGGTGCGGACGGTAGAGCTCTGAAGAAATTTTCACACGCTGCGCTTCTCCACCTGAAAGTGTTGTTGCAGACTGACCGAGTTTGAGATACCCAAGTCCCACATCAGAGAGACTCTTCAGACGATCGTAGACAGCGGGAATATCCTCATAGAATGCAAGTGCTTCTTCGATCGTCATTTCGAGCACGTCGTACACATTTTTCTTTTTGTATTTCACATCAAGCGTTTCTTTCATAAAACGCTTACCTTTACATACATCACACGGTACATACACGGTCGGTAAAAAATGCATCTCCACTTCTATTTCTCCATTTCCCTGACACGTCTCGCATCGCCCACCCTTCACATTGAAAGAGAATCGACTTGATTTCCATCCTCGTGCTCGTGCCTCAGCGGTTTCTGCAAACAAGTCACGGATAAATGTCCATGCACCTGTATATGTCGCGGGGTTACTTCGCGGTGTACGACCAATCGGACTCTGATCTATCAAAATCGCGCGACCAAGATACTCTGTACCAGTAAAACTTTTTGCATTAAATGTTTCAGCACTTCTATACTTTCTCTCGAGTCGAGCAAGAAGATTTTTATGCAGGATTTCATACACAAATGAAGATTTTCCTGACCCTGACACTCCAGTCACTGACACAAAACGTCCAAGCGGAATATCAACATTGAGGTTTTTAATATTAAACACCTTTCCTCCTCTGATTTGAATTTCACCTTTTGGACTATCACGTCTCTTTTCTGGTACTTCAACAAAATTGTCACCTCTTAAATAATCGAGTGTGACTGAACCTGATGTATTTTTCTTTGCAGTAATAAGTTCATCCAAGTAACCAGCCACCACCACGTTCCCCCCATGAACACCTGCACCTGGACCGATGTCGACAATATAATCTGATGCGAAAATAGTATCCTCATCATGCTCTACTACAATAATCGTATTACCAAGATCACGAAGGTTAAGTAGAGTTTGAATCAAACGGTCATTGTCCCGAGAGTGGAGACCGATTGTCGGCTCATCGAGCACATAGAGTGCCCCTACAAGCCCAGAACCGAGCTGAGATGCGAGTCTAATACGTTGTGCTTCTCCACCTGAAAGTGTGTGGGCACGACGATTTAACGACAAATACTCGATGCCTACATTAATCATAAAATCGATACGAGATTTGATTTCTTTGAGCACCACCTTCGCAATATTTTTTTCTCGATCAGAAAGCTTAAGTTCCTCGAGAAACTGATTTGCATCTTTGATTGAAAGCGCAACAAAATCAACGATATTTTTCTTACCGATAAGTACATGGAGAGCTTCTTCGCGAAGACGTGCACCGTTACATTTTGGACACTGTTCGTTTCCAAAAAAATGTCGAGTACCCAAACCATTACACTCTGGACACGCACCATAAGGAGAGTTGAACGAGAAAAGTCGTGGCTCTACTTCAGGATATGAATACCCATCTTTTGGACATGAAAGTTTTGAGGACATGAACACTTCTTCTGGTTTATAATCCTTTTCATCTTGTTCACGGCCCATATCACGAAACAGCACCTTTACCAAACCATCTGATTCTTCGAGCGCTTTTTCGAGTGACTCTGCGAGACGCTCTTGCGCATCCGCTTCGTTGTCGATAAAGTCGAGAATACTGATACTGTCTACAAGTACATCAATATCGTGTCGTTTTGTTTTTGAAAGCTCAATACGTTCACGAAGTGCGTGGCGTTTCCCATCTACAAGCACATGGGAATAGCCTTTTCCAAGGAGATCATAGAGAAGTTGATAATATTCACCTTTTCGTCCACGTACAATCGGCGCAAAAATCTCTGCATACATAGGCATAGGCACCTTCTTTTCTTGTCGTACTTTTTTAAATGCTGTCTTTTGAAGCGCTATCTTTTCGAGAAGAAAATTTTTAATTTCTTCATTTGAAAGTTTTTTAATTTCATCACCACAAACAAGACAGTGTGGATGTCCAATACGTGAATACAAAATACGAAGGTAATCGTAGATTTCAGTAATAGTCGCTACCGTCGAACGCGGGTTGTTTGAACGTGACTTTTGGTCAATCGAAATAGCTGGTGAAAGACCTGCAATTTCATCTACATCAGGTTTTTGCATCTGTCGCAAAAAATGTCGTGCGTATGATGAAAGAGAATCCACATACCGACGCTGACCTTCAGCAAAAATCGTATCAAATGCAAGGGATGATTTGCCTGAACCAGAAAGACCAGTAAATACGTTCATAGTACCCCGTGGCATTTCCACAGTTATATTTTTGAGGTTATGTGTTCGAGCACCCCGGACTATTATTTTGTCATTTACTTCTTTTTTATTTTCTGATTTTTTCATACGTTGTATACAGTTTCAGCCCCGCCGATTGCTCGCAGGGTGTTAGATGAGTCATACTATACCATACGAATACGAAAAAGGCACCCTGGGAGAGGATGCCTTAATGGGCGAACTAGCAAACCGTAAGACCGTAGGCAACCTGAAGAACATATGAACCTCGAAGCATTCGGTCAATATTTTCACACATAGTAACACTTACTTGACTCATGCGCTGACGAACCTCAGGATCCCCTGTAAGCCATAAGGCAATCCCCCTGAGGATAACTTCAGAATCATCTTTATCAGCCTCACTGAAGAACCCAAGAGAAACCTCATTGATGAAATCCCTCACTTTGCTATCTACATCAACTAAGACAGCGAGATAAGCAATCATCACCTCAACAGCAACGGTAGCAGGATCAAACTCATCCAGATTATACACCACTACCACAGAAAGATATTTAGCGGTGTTCAAGTGGTGGGCTTTTGTTTGATGAAAACGACGAAGAGACGGTTTGTGTACAATTACAGTTTTCACGTGTTCATACACATCGCGTTTCCAATAATCACCTAAAGTACGGTAGAGAGTATCAAATGCTTCATCAAGCGAAAGCATACTGTCAGTGTCCATGCCGATTCCCACAAGTTGCATTTCAGTCTCCTCTGCAATATAAAATGCCAGGTCTAACCTTTAAAGTCAACCAGGTGTCCTTACTTTTTCTTTTTCTTTTTTCCGGGCACTCCGAGCTCTGGTTTTATCACCACACTAAACTCTTCTGCTTTACTATCTTTCATTTCAATAAGCTTTTTGAGTTCATCACGCAAGAGTGCCGCAGTTTCAAAGTCGAGTATCTTTACCGAAGCTTGCATCTGACGTTCTTTATGTTTGATCAGTTTTTCAATACCTTTTCGAGTGAGCTTACTTTCACCTCCCATCATCTTTTGATCAAGCGCGATCATACCAAGCACCGTCTTGTCATGCTTCGACTGAAGCTGATCCGTAATATCTTTAATCTGTTTAATAATTGTTTTTGGAGTAATATTATGTTCCTTGTTGTATGCAATCTGAAGATCTCGACGACGTTTTGTTTCTGCCATCGCTCGTTCCATTGACCCAGTCATAGTATCTGCATACAGGATCACTCTTCCTTCAACATTTCGTGCTGCACGACCAATAATCTGCACCAATGCAGTCTCTGAACGCAAAAATCCCTCTTTATCAGCATCAAGAATACCAATCAACGTTACTTCAGGAAGATCCAAGCCTTCTCGAAGAAGATTGACACCTACGATTACATCAAAAGTTCCTCGACGAAACTCAGTAAGAATTTCGATACGCTGAATAGTCTTAATATCACTATGGATATACTCTGCTTTTATCTTTTTTTCTTTCAGAAATTCCGTCAAATCCTCCGCCATTTTTTTAGTGAGAGTTGTCGCAATCACACGTCCGCCTTTTTTAATTTCTTTTTCTGTTTCAGTAATCAAATCAAAAATCTGTCCTTTATACGAACCTTTTTCAATAATCGGACGTACAAACACTTCTGGATCAGTGAGTCCTGTTGGTCGAATAACTTGTTCGACCATATTTTGACTATGTTCTTTTTCATATACACTCGGTGTTGCAGTGGTATAAATAGTTTGCCCCACCGCCTGTTCAAATTCGGCAAACTTCAATGGTCGATTATCTTTTGCAGAAGGAAGTCGGAAACCAAAGTTTACCAATGTTTCTTTTCGAGATGCGTCACCTGCATACATACCTCCAAGTTGAGGTACGGTTACGTGTGATTCATCGATAATTGTCAAAAAGTCTGGTGTCCCATCTGCTTTATGAGGAAAATATGACAGAAGCGTATCAGGCGCTTCTCCCGGAAGTTTACCTGAGAAATGCCGTGAGTAGTTTTCAATACCACTGCAGTACCCCATCTCTTTAATCATTGCAAGATCGTAGGTGGTACGACGTTTGATACGCTCTGCTTCGAGCACCTTTCCTTCTTTTTCGAACTTCTTGAGCTGCGATGCAAGTTCTGCTTTGATAGTCTTAAATGCTTTTTCTGACGCTTCTTTACTACTGATGAAATGTTTTGCAGGGAAAAGATAAAATACACGTACAGTCTCAAGCACACTTCGAGTCACCGGATCGAGTTTCAAGATTTCAGTAATACCATCAGGTGAGAGTTCAATACGAAAGACAATCTTTTCCGACACGGGCATAATCTCAACCGTGTTTCCAAGCGCACGAAAACTTCCCGGAGTGAGATCTGCGGGAGTGCGTTCAAAATGAATATCAACCAATCGACGAATGAAATCTGCACGAGTGATTTTCATCCCTTGTTCTATCTTCATATTCACCTTTTCATATTCCACAGGACTTCCGAGACCATAAATACATGATACTGATGCAACAATAATCACATCTTTACGAGTGAGGAGTGCTTGGGTAGATGCATGTCGAAGTCGCTCGATTTCTTCGTTGATAGTCGCT
>CAZVIO010000040.1:5386-7412 GCA_964627615.1 uncultured Candidatus Saccharibacteria bacterium | reverse complement strand
TGGTTGCTCCACTTTCTACAATAAGTCGATTATCTTTGAAACACACATTTTCTGCTTCATTTTTAATAACTAATCCTCTGAATCCTTTATCCCCAAACAAAATATTTGCTCCCGTACCAAGTACAAAGTATGCGAGGTTATTTTTTCGAGCATACAATATCGCCTGAGTTAGTTGATCTTTTGTTTTTACAACAACGAAATAATCTGCTAGTCCACCAATTTTATATGTTGTATATAGTGCAAGGTTAATATTTTTTTGAATATTCATGTTTTTTAATTATCCACAGATGGTTATTGTAAATAATAATATATCATATATGATATATCTAATTACTTATCCACAAAACCATGTCATACAAAAAAAGTACTGAAAAAATAGGTCTTATTATAAAACAAATGCGTGAAGATGCAGGATTAACACAAGGTGATTTTGCTAAAAAACTAAAGACTTCTCAAAGCGCCGTGGCTCGAATCGAAAAAGGAGAACAAAATCTCACAGCTGATTTGCTCTCTAAGATAAGTACCCTCCTTGGTAAAACAATAGTAAAGGTAGAAAACACAACAGATGACTTTAAGATTGTTGGTGGAAGAACACTATCAGGAACTATTCAAACAAACACATCTAAAAATGGCGCTCTTGGTCTTTTCTGTGCTTCCCTTCTCAACAAAAGCACAACAACACTGCATGGTATTCCACGTATTGAAGAGATTAGTCGTAGTATAGAAATATTTGAATGTATAGGCGTCAAAATTGATTGGACTGATAAAAACACAGTACACATACAACCACCAAAAAAGTTTACCTTTGAAAAATTACATACTATAAATTCAACGCGTATACGATCAGTGCTCATGCTTATAGGCGCGCTGATACACCACGAAAAAAGCTTTACCATCCCTCACGCTGGCGGATGTAAAATGGGTCAACGTACTATTGCCGCACACCGATACGGTCTCGAATCACTTGGTGCCAAAATAACTACCAAACAAAATTATTATGAAATTACCACAAAAAAACTAAAGCCTGCTGATATTGTATTATTTGAAGCTTCAGATACTGCTACAGAAAACCTACTCATTGCCTCTGCACTTATTCCAGGTATCACCACTCTCCGTTTTACTCCACCAAACTACCAAGTACAGGAGGTATGTTTTTTCCTTCAAAAATGCGGTGTCAAAATAGAAGGTGTTGGTACAAGCACACTCACTATTCATGGCGTAACTGAAATCAATAAACCTGTAGAATATTCAAACAGTGAAGATCCAACTGAATCGATGATGTTTATCGCTGCAGCAATTGTAACAAAATCAAAACTAACCATCACACGATGCCCCATCGAATTCCTTTCTCTTGAACTACTTAAGCTCCAAAAAATGGGGTTGAAATATACTCAAAAAACGACATATTTAGCGAAAAATGGACACACGAAACTATGTGATATTACTATTTACCCTTCAAAACTTATCGCATTAAAAGACAAGATACACGCCTCTGCATATCCAGGTATAAATTCAGACAACTTACCATTTTTTGTACCTATTGCGACTCAAGCAAAAGGCACAACGTTGATTCACGATTGGATGTGGGAAAGTCGAGCAATCTATTTCAACGAAATAAACCGACTTGGTAGTGATATCATTGTTGCTGATCCACACAGGGTGTTTATTAATGGCCCTACACCATTACATGCAACACAGGTAGTATGCCCTCCTGCATTACGACCATCAATGATTATTCTTGTCGCAATGCTTGGTGCCACCGGTACTTCAATCCTACGCAATGTATACGCAATTAATCGCGGATACGAAAATATTGCCGAACGATTAAACTCGATTGGAGCACATGTATCCCTCCTTAATGAATTTTGAGTAGTTAGTTATTCTTCCGAATAAGTGTTCTTTTAATATCCTCAAAAGTTCCACCTACTTTTTTACCAGGGTTCAATATATATGTTGGATCGAAAATTTCTTTTGTTTGTTTAAACAAACCGATAATCTCTGAGCCATACATCATCTCGAGATATGG
>CAZVIO010000040.1:1988-5359 GCA_964627615.1 uncultured Candidatus Saccharibacteria bacterium | reverse complement strand
ATCTTCTGAATATGGAGCATTGAGATCCATCAGTGGAATAATATGGAAGTTTCCATCCCCAGCATGTCCCGCCACAGTGTAGATGAGTTTTGCTTTATCAAGTATCGCTTCTACCTTCGGTAGAAACTCAGGAAGGTGTTGTGGTTTGACGATAATGTCATCTACAAACGGTGCTGTACGCTTGCCGTGGACATGTTTTCGGAGCATATTAAAGCTTTGTCGACGAATCTCCCAATACTTTTCTGCTTCAATTGGGCTCTTTGTAATACGTGATTTAAGTTTCAAATGACTAAGCTTTTTCTGAAGCTCAGAAAGTCGCGCATGTACATCTTCTTTTGTGTCCCCGGTAAACTGCACCAGAAGAGTAAGTTTTGGAATACCTCCCGTAAGCATCAGAAGTGCCTCTGGGAAAAATTGAAGTCCGAGTTTAACTGCATTTACAAAACCCATTTGTGCAAAGAAATCAAAAAAGAATGTAACCGCAAGTTTTAAACTATAATCATCATATGTCTCAAAACTATCTGGTCTATACACCATCACTTCGTTTACGATTTCTGGCAGATGATCAAGTGAGGGCATGAAAATAGCAAGTAAACTTCCATAGGCTGGTTTTTCTACCAGTTTAAATCCAATTTCGGTAATAATACCAAGCGTACCCTGAGAACCCACAATAAGTTTACACAAATCAAAAGTTTGTGTTTTATCATCCCAAATATTCCACAAATAATATCCTGCTGAATTTTTAGAAACATTTGGCTTTGCTGCCATTATGTTCTCTTTGTGTTCTGAGATAAGTTGCCAAATTTTTTGATACAACGAACCTTCAAAATTATGCTCAGCAACTTTTGCTTCGAGTTCAACCTTTGTAAGTGGTTTAATAAGGTATTCATTTCCATCAGTAAACACCACTTTCAGATGAGCGAGAAATTCTTCTACTTTTCCATACTTTACGGTGTTTTCCCCTCCTGCATTGTTGGCAACCATCCCCCCTACAGCACAAATCTCTCTTGATGCGGTATATGACGGCATAAGCCAGTTCTGTTTGAGTGTTTCTTTTTCAAAATCACGATAGTAACAGCCAGGTTCCACCACCCCCACCTTATCTTTCACACTTCTGATTGCATTCATGTAGCGAGTGAAATCAAGAATAATTGAGTTGTTTATAGATCCTCCAGACATATCTGTACCTCCTGAGCGAGCTGTAATAGAAAGAGTTGGATCTTTTTGTTTATTATCTCTTACCCATTTTACGATTTCTCCCACATCCACTGCGTGCTTCGGGAAAATCACCACCTGAGGCATGATCTCAAAAAGACTTGCGTCTCGTGAATATGTACGTAATGTTTTTTCTTCTATATCAATATCTCCCTCAATAAGTTGCGCAAGTGCGTCTTTGATTTCTTGTGATGTCATGGAAATAAGTATATCACAGAGACTTTTTACGCACTTCCATTTATACTAAAGATATGAAATATGTACGAATGACTGTAGGTTTGTGTGCCTCATTATATTTTTGGT
Source organism: uncultured Candidatus Saccharibacteria bacterium (assembly GCA_964627615.1). Lineage (GTDB taxonomy): Bacteria > Patescibacteriota > Minisyncoccia > Phycocordibacterales > DATDWN01 > UBA910. Next base: position 3,841 of record CAZVIO010000040.1, on the reverse strand, counting down.
ATTATGCTTCCACATATACAGAGTGGCACTTTATTGATTCAATCAACCTTATATTTCATGAAGCAGGCCACACAATCTTTTCTTTTTTTGGAGAATTTATCCATGTGTTTATGGGAAGTGGTTTTCAACTCTTACTTCCACTCAGTATCACCTTTTATTTTTTCTATCATAAACAATACTTTTCTGCAGCACTCTGCTTATTCTGGGTAGGACAAAATCTCCTTAATATATCTGTATATGCCGGTGACGCACTGCAAATGCAGCTCGACTTGCTTGGAGGAGATTCTTCGATTCACGACTGGAATTATTTACTCGGTGAGATGGGGCTTCTTTTTCATGCAGACAATGTAGCTTCCGTAATCCACGCACTTGGTATTATTACCATTTCCACAGCAACCGTAAGTTCCGTTGCACACCCTTTACTCCAGGAAGAACCTACCCATTCGAACATACATTAATTTTGACAGACACCATATCACCTTCCCAGATGTTTTCTTTTTCTCGGACTTTTTTCTTTATAGACAGTAGATACCCTTCAGAATCTTTATGTGGAAAGAGTGCGGTAGTCCACGTTGAATGTTTCAACGTGACTTCTACTTTTACAAACCCTGCTCCATAGGACACTCCCAATTTTTTAATTTCTGCAGAGACTTTTTTAGGTAAGGTAATAAAATGCCACCCGGCAAACCCTGGCCATTTCCAGACTTCCGATGTCATTGTAAACTGAAGTTTAGACAATGTATTATTTAATCCGCAACATTACTTTTTTCATACCTAATGCCGCTATCACCGCACATAAGACACAGAGAAGGTATACCGAGAGTATACTGATTACATTATACGGAACATGTCGCAAGCTACCGAGAATAACAGTAAAAATCCAGGACACAAGAGAGAGTGCACCACTTACCATAATAAATGAAGATTTTTTGAGGAATGTTTCTGATTCTTTCAGTTTTATCCCAAGGTGATTTCTGATATGAGGTATATGAATCGTATGAAATACCACACCGTTTACAACAATGACTGCAACAATAATCACTTTGGCAATAAATTTATCTGACGCTAAATAGCGGGCGGGATCGGTTGAGACAAGAAGTATGCCTGAAACAAGTAAGACAAAGAGCCCTGTCCACACAAACTTTCCACCAAGCTTCATAAAATCAAGTTCACGTTTTGCAACTCTCCCATCTTTGATGGTGTCGAAAAACATTCCATCACTCACAAATGCACCTCCAGCTCCAATGATCGCACCAAAGACATGAATAATCGTATATATCGTTTTTATATCAATAAAATCAAACATTGATACATTCTAACAAAAAACCTTCTCTATATACAGAGAAGGTTTTTGCAAACTTACTTAGCTTTTGGTTTTTTTGGTTTCTTTTTTTCTTTTTGATGTGATGTTCCTTTTGCCATATGTATATATTATTTTTTATATATACAGTATATCATTACTCTGTATTTTGTAGTATTTTCTTTACCACACTTCGGGTCACTTCCCCAACAATGCCTGTTGGTTTTTCAAGCCCAAGAGGTACCAATATCTCTGAAGCGTGTTGTTGTTGAAATTTTACCAAGGCATTATATGTTCGTGTGCCAAAATAATTTGTCTCATTACCAGGCGAACCAGCCCCTTTTGAAGCAATCACAAAACCTTGTGAATTAAGGAATTGCTGGAGTGCCCTAACCTCTTCATGCACCATCTGCGGACGTAATGTAGTAGTAAAATCAGATGATTCAACCAATATTGGTATATTTGAACCACCTCCTCCACTGATTACTGCTGACGAACTTATTATCGCAGACGAAGTGGCGATCTCATCATGGTACACAACACGACCATCTGG
>CAZVIO010000040.1:0-1978 GCA_964627615.1 uncultured Candidatus Saccharibacteria bacterium | reverse complement strand
GGATACACTGTCTGCATTCGTGGTGGTGTATACCCTGGAGTAATTAACGGGGTTGCAGATATTGGGCCATTTGATACAGACAAACTTACAGCAGGCGCTCCTCGTGTTATAAAGTTCCATGTTGTAGTGTTATCAATTCCAGCATAACCATTACCCGCACGATCATCAAAAGCACTTGCGTCAATAGTAACATAGTAAGACTTTTCTTCTCCAAGAGAATCTGTTGGATTTATTGTAATCGTTTGTGTTCCTGTGCCAGTAACCTGACCACTACCAACATCAATATCTTCTACAGTTGAATCATCTGAAATCTTTTTAATACTTATACGCCCAGTCCCTACATACACCACTTCACTAAAAGTTATTACCAAATCCGTACTCAACTCGACACCTGAAGCATCATCTGTAGGTGAAAGACTAGCTATAGTAGGATTTATAGTATCAATAGCTATTGCTTTGTTTGATGCAAGATTAGTTTGTGGAACAAAATCAACCATTATATTACCCGCTTGGTCAGCGATTGTCCCCGAAATAGAAGCTACTGTCAAATCAGCCGAAGTATCTCCTGCCTGTACTGTGTAATTACATGTTCCGGTAGTACTATTTGAAACAGAAAATGTACACGTTCGGTCAGTTGCTCCTGTCTCGAGTGTAACCGTAACATTTCCTGTAGAAGTGATTTCTTTTGAGAAAGTAACATCAATATCAATTACCTGTCCTATTGTATAGGACCCATCTGCTATATCAGAAGACACCGAAGAAATAGTAGGAGCTGTACCATCGATAATAGTAAACGCATTAACAATTAAAGGACTACTCACATTTGAAAGAGCGTCAACAACCTCAATTGCGCAATTATTATAAGAACCAAGTGATAAGGTGTTAAATACAATAGTATTATTGCCTGATATAGCAGTTGTAGTATCTGATGTACAACTGCCACTATACCGAATAGTTCCCGCTTCAGATGAGCTAAATGTATAACTTGGTGTAGTATCACTGGTTGAATCAGACACTGGTGTAACTTCAGATAGAGTTGGACCTGCCGTATCATACGTCCTTGATAAAGTATTTGATACCGCACTTGTGTTTCCCGCTGCATCTTGAGCACTTGATACAGGTATTGTAACGGTTACTTCACCTTGCCCTGATGGAGTAATATCAAATGTATATGTTGTACCTGATCCACTGAAATTTCCTGCTGTACCGTTGGTAACTGAAATATCTCCGACGACAAAGGATGTGACGGATTCAGAAAATGTGGCAGTAACAGAGATTGGTGAGGTGCTTGCAGTACTACTGACAGGAGACGTCAGCACTACGGTTGGTTGTACTGTGTCATATCTACGTGACAAAGAGTTTGATACAAGGTTTTCATTTAAGGCAGTATCTTGGGCAATAGATTCTGGAATACTTATAGTTACAGTACCTTGCCCTGATGGAGTAATATCAAATGTATATGTTGTACCTGATCCACTGAAATTTCCTGCTGTACCGTTGGTAACTGAAATATCTCCGACGACAAAGGATGTGACGGATTCAGAAAATGTGGCAGTAACAGAGATTGGTGAGGTGCTTGCAGGGTCGACTGTATTAGTTGTAAGTGCCACTGTTGGACGATGATTATCAAAACGCATTGCATAAGGAACACCTGAATCAGATGCTGTGTTCCCATTTGTCGCACTATCTTGCCCACTGTTTGCAGGAATAGAAACCGTCACATCAACATTTAATGTTGGGTGTCCTATTGGAGATACATCAAATGTATACACTGAACTACTCGATGTCTGAAAATTACCAACCGATGCATTAGTAACTGAAATATCAGAAAGAGTAAAACCTGTTACTGATTCGGAGAATGTAACCGTAAATGGAATAGGGGTTACAAGTGTTGGACTTACTATAGCTGTATATAACGTCGCTGTTGGCGCAAGACTATCATACGTCCTTGATAAAGTATTTGATACCGCACTTGTGT
>CAZVIO010000039.1:1956-7999 GCA_964627615.1 uncultured Candidatus Saccharibacteria bacterium | reverse complement strand
GTATATTATGGGTACATTAACAGAAGAAAAGTCTCATATGTTATGGACGGATACATAGACTTGTGTTTATAAAAAGGTGTGGTATCATATATATGTAGGATTGTTCATTGAAATCTCGCCAAAGGAACCTCATTTCTTCTTTTTCGATCATGTGTGGTCGCAAGGGAAGAGAGGGGTAGCCTGGCAATTAGCCGGCGTACTATGCTTGTCCGCATAGTATACTGTCCTTCTCATAGAACACGAATATGAAAATATTCTCTGTTTTTGGATTAGGTTTGCTGATTGTCATGCTTCAGTTCCTAACTCCCGAGATTTTCTCTGGATTTGAGAACACACTCCTCGTGTTCTTTCAAACTATCCAGACCGTATTGGCACAAAGCCAATCTGCGATGACTGCTGGGTTTATACCTCCGCAGTTGCCGCAGTAATACACAGAAACCAGATTGGGATACTACATCCCTCTGGTTTTTTTGCTGTATACTATACATATGATTCACGCACTTGATTTTCTTATTATTAGATTTTGTCGAAGTATGGCGGAGCCATTATCTCGATTCGGATTATTTGTAGTATTTTTTTGGTTTGGTGCACTCAAGGTTCTCGGTCTTTCTCCTGCGAGTCAACTGGTACAAGCGCTTTTTGAACATACTATACCAGTGATGCCTTTTTCATTATTTATTATTATTTTTGGTGTACTTGAGATGTTGATCGGGGTGATGTTTCTTCTTCGTGGTGCTGAACGTGCAGTGATCCCACTTCTTTTTTTTCACATGGCAACAACGATCATGCCATTATTTCTCCTTCAATCAGTCACATGGTCTGGATTCCTTGTTCCAACGCTCGAGGGTCAATATATTATTAAAAATATTCTGATTATTGCAGCAGCAATCGGTATTGCATCACACCTCCACCCACTAAAGAAAATTAGTTAAATCTATAACGTACGAGTGTCCACACACCTCGCAATGCATCGATCGCTCTAATCTTTTTACCTTGCGTATGTGTTCGTGGTTGATACGAGATTGGTATTTCGAGAATAGTCTTTTGCTGCAGAAGAATTTTTGCGGTAATTTCTGCTTCAATTTCAAAACCATTTGATACAAGATGTAGTTGTCGAGCGAGGTGAGACGGTATTATTTTATAACATGTGTAAATATCGTAGAGACTACTGCTATACAAAAGATTACATAAAGATGAAAGAAGATAATTGGCAATACGGTTGAGTATGTAGCCTTGATTACGTGAACGTTTGCCGTATATCACCATATCAGGATGAGTAATCGAAGACCAAAGTGTATAGAGTGTTTCAGGTTGGTATTCTAGATCTGCATCTTGGATTGCAATATAATCTCCGGAAGCATGCAATAAGCCCTGACGTACGGCACTTCCTTTTCCTTCATTCTCTTTGTGGATATAAAAGATGTTTTCGGAAGTGAGATGTGATGCGATGTTTGGTGTGGAGTCTGTCGATCCGTCATCCACTATAAGTATTTCATGGTCTGTATGTGAGAATGCATTGTGCACATGAAGTACAACATGCTCAAGAGTTTTTTCTTCATTGTAGACAGGGATAATAATAGAAAGTTTCATGTTGTTTTATTTCCAACTAACTTCGAGTGAAATGAAAGAGTGATTTCTCTTATTTCCGAGATGTGACGTTGGGACAAAGGGTGTAATCTCTTTATTGTACACTAAACATACTGCGAGGGAGTTCGTACTGAGTAATCACTGCGTTATTTTTCTCAGTACGTTTGAGAAAGATAATAGTAAAATCATCTACATACACAGGTGCCCAGAGAGGGTTACCAACAAGTGATATAAGAAATTCTTGTGCCCAAGGAGTGCTATCAAGTCTATAAAACCATACTGCATTGAAATTATATTCTTTTGATTTTTCTTCCCATACAGTAGGATTTTCTTGCATCGGTTTGTATGTATCGAAGAAAAATGATTCAGGGTATACTTCGGGACGATTATCTACAAATACTCTTTCTTTTCGTTCTGGAGTAAACAGTGAGAAAATAAGCAGACCTCCAATATCATAATTAGAAAAAAATGGTCCGCTAATATTATTTTTTTCTACAAAAAGTGCTGAATCTGCATTGCGTGGGTAGAGTCCAAACCCCCATCGAGATGAACCAGGGAGGCGATCATTGAATCGAACAAAAATCACGAGTACTAAAAAAATAGAGATAATAATAGACCATGCCCATCGGGTATCTCTCTCTGTTTGTACGTGGGAATCTTCGAATACTATATGAAAGAGTGAGCCAAGGAAAGGGAGTAGAATGAGTCCGAATAGTGTCAGGTGTCTGATGCCAAAAAAACTCAATCCTCCAAATGCAACAGTCATTAACCCGAGTGCAATCGGAAAGGATCTCTTCTGAGGATGCATGAGTACAAGTACACTACATACAGAAGCAATCACTGCAGATATTTTCCACCATAAAAAGTTTGGGTTAATAAAATTAAGTGTTTGAAGAAAAGAGATTGATTGGTTTTCAGCAACCATATATCCGTAATTTTCAAAAATTTTAAATGGATAAAGTGCGCCCGAAAGCCCATATGGACTAAAGAGAAGTCCTAATACACAGAGCATGGTGATGGAAGTAAATATTTTTACTTTCTCCCAGTCTTTGCGAATCAGACTTTCACAGAGGAAAGTTCCAACGATCAGTGGAGCAAAAATTGCATAAATATGCATATTGATCCAACATATACTGAGTATAGGTAAAATAAATAAGTAATTCTTTGTGATTTTGTTTTCTAAAAATCGTACAAGAATAAAAATAAACACTGCGATAAGTAAGTAGCTTATTCCCTCGGGACGTATTTCGCTACGTTCTGCTATGAGTGGTATGAGAAAGAGTGCAAGTGGGATACTGGTATATAAAGGTATTTTTTTTGATATAAGTAAAAAAAGAAGACAAAAAGTAATAAGCATAATGCTTATGTAGAACAACGAGAGTCCTGTCCATCCAGACATACTATATATAAGGTATGCGATAATTCCATATCCCCAGTGATGGTTAATGAAAGGAAAATCAGGAAAGGTGAAAGAAAAAAAGTTGGTGTGGAGAAGTGCTGATCTTGATACTGCATATTCTGCTGCATGGAGAAACACGTCACCGTTTTTAATATGTCTTCCAATATCTGCAGCAGGGAGATTGATTTTTTGGACTAAAAATAATCCGAGAAAACCTGAGAGAATACACATTGCGATAAGTACACTTTTTTTCATATATATAGTATACAAAAAATATTGCTCGAGCATAACTTTCCTGTGACAATTTATATAGCCATAGACAAGATTTGAGGTATGTAAAAGGGTGCATTTCTGCACCCTTTTTGGAACTATTACAAGAGGCCGAGTTCGCGGAGATGTCCACGAATGACTGGTTCGACAAGCCAACCTTTGACAGCCGGGAATTGCTCGAAAGTCTTTCCGTCTTGGCACATAAAAATGTGCAAGTGGATTCCGTTGAATGTAGTGTCATGATCATCTGCATGATCGTGCACCACAACACATACATCTTCATCACCCAGTATTTCTGTCTGAGGTGAGCTTATGTGGGTAGGTTGTAGATCAAGTTCTCTACGATGGGTATGGATATCCTCCCACGAAACATCTTTCCTATACTCACCATCTTTGTAAAGAATAATTTTTCCTGTTGAATTGTATCCATTTGCAGATGACACAAAAGGATAGTCAGGAAGTTTGTTTTGAGTCATCAGCTCAATTAAGCTGACTTCTCGCGTGCCTACAATACCAACAATCCAGGGGTAGATTCTGTAGAGAGCTTCAAGTTCCCCAGGATTTCCTCCGTTAGAAACTGGTTTAAACACCATAATATCACCTTTACCTTTCTGGTACTTATTTAACTATCTTCTGTATAAAAAGCAAGTTGCAATAAATTTGCTATACTTACATGCATGTATATTCCTACGCAAATTATTATTTTCGGTATCACCGGGGATCTGTCTCAAAAGAAAATTCTCCCATCTCTTTTTAGTTTGTATGTTGAAGGACTTCTTCCCAAAAAGCTCGTACTCACCGGCTTTTCTCGACGAGATTTTTCAAAGAATGATATTGAGGATTTTGTACGTAGTGTGTTGCCTGAGCATGACAAACGAGAAGACTTTGTAAAACTTTTTTCCTATGTGCAAGGTGATTTTTCTTCACTTGATTCATATATGAATCTTCTTGCTCAAGTAGATGCGCATGATATTGATTTTATGCAATGCTCAAACAAGCTCTACTATCTTTCTGTGTCACCTCAATACTACGAACATATTTTCCGACTGCTTAAGCAGTCGGGTTTAAGTTTTCCATGTGGAGGGGATTTGGGATGGGCACGAATATTGGTAGAAAAACCATTTGGCTCACATAAAGAGTCCGCAGAGGCACTGAACGTGCTCGTAGAAGAACTTTTCCTGGAACAACAAGTGTATCGTATCGATCATTACATGGCGAAGACCTCACTCCAGAAAATTATTGAGTTTCGAAATACAGATGAGTACAGAGACAAATGGAATACAGAGTATATGAAAGAAATCAATATTGATTTACTCGAGACTGCAACGGTTGAAAACCGAGGAGAGTTTTACGATTCGCTCGGGGTGGTGTATGACGTTGGACAAAATCATATCTTGCAAATGATTGCACTTGCACTCCGTCCTTTGAAGGACGGGGAAACTGCTGAAGAAGTTCAAAAGGCGCGGGAAGAGGTGTTTGAATCACTTTCTGTAGATAGTACACACGCATACCGTGCTCAATACAAAAGGTACCAGAACCATAAGGGAGTGCGAGTAGGCTCTGATACGGAAACATATATAGACATAACGCTCATATCTTCACTTGAGGGCTTTAACTGTGTGCCGATACGAGTGCGTTCTGGAAAAGCACAGCAAGAATCTTTTACTGCGGTCACGGTGGTGTGGAAAGATGGAACAGAAAGTGTATTTGAAACACCAGCTTCTGAGAGTAATGAAGCATACAAAAAAGTCTTGCTTGATTGTATGAAGGGTGATCAGAGTGTCTTTACATCAGGAAAAGAAGTGGAACTCGGGTGGCATATTGCGGAGGAAATGAAGAGAGTGATACGAGAAAAACAGCTCAATATATACTAGAGATATTTCTCTATATTCTTCTTATGCTCTTCGTACGTTTTTGCGCAATGAATTCTTCGTTTCTTATCGTGTAGATAAAACATGCAACTTGTTTTTTGAGGGTTATATGCAGCCTCGAGTGCGGCGAACCCTGGGTTAGCGATCGGTGTCGGAGGTAGGCTTTTATTTTGGTATGTGTTGTATGGAGAGACGATATATTTATCCTCAGATTTTACTTGTGGCCACCACAAATCTTCATCTCCTTTTGCGTACTGCAGCGTTGCGTCCATCTGAAGTTTCATACCGGCAAAAATACGATTCCAAATAATTCCTGAAATCAAACGCATGTCACTTTTTCCACCTGCTTCACGTTGAATAATTGAAGCTACGATGAGAGCAGTGTCTTCGTTAAGAATTGTGGTGTTTTTACTCCGTTTGATCTCTTTTGTTTTTTTATCGAATGCTTTGATCATCATTTCACTCACTTCTTCTGGTTCAGCATCTTTCATAACCATGTAATGCTGAGGAAAGTAAAAACCTTCAGAAGTTTTTTTCCCAAGTGCGATGTGTGCGTTCAGAAACTCTTCTTTTTCTTTATCATCCCATCCGAGTTTTGCACCTACTGATTCGGCAACTTGTTCTTTGCGCCATCCTTCTTGAATATAGATCATACGCACCGAAGGGTTTGCGAGGTTTTGATAGAAAGAAAGAGAGGTAAGTTCAGAAAAAGGTATGTTGTAGTGATGAAGGAGATATCCAAGTACGAGGATTGGAATAAGTGGGGTAAAAATAAAGTATGGAACTTTTTTGAATTTAAAAAATCGTTTCATAACTTTGAAATATTATATTAAGTATAGTATAGTAGTGCGCATATGTCACTAAAAACTTTTTTTCTTAAAAATATTCATAATATTCTCCTTTTTTTTAGATAAAT
>CAZVIO010000039.1:0-1946 GCA_964627615.1 uncultured Candidatus Saccharibacteria bacterium | reverse complement strand
TCATAAATTTATTTTCCTCACATCAATATAATAAAACTCTATTTTTAATAAGTCAAGTATTATAATTAAAATAATTTTAGATTTATTATAAATATATATTTTTAAAACACAACATTTTAGTTTATATGTTTTATAAAACTTTTTTTCTTAAAAAAATGCTTTCGTCAAAAATGAAAGGTGTGCCGCAAGAAGAGCAGGATAAGATTTTTAATCTCATTGAAAAGAATCCAGATCTGTTTCAGAAGATTGGTGTAGAAGTGCAAGAAAAAATGCAGAAAGAAGGGAAGGATCAAATGGCTGCTGCGATGGAGGTGATGACAAAGTATAAGGATCAGCTCAAAGGTCTCATGTAGGAATTTAAATTTGGCGAATTTCTTTGTCGAGCGTCGGCAATTTGATTGTCATCGTACAACGAGTACACCTCCAATCATAAAGAACCACTCTTGAATCGAGTGTTTTTTTGTATTCGAATATGCTATCCACAGCAATTTTTATTGACGGTGAACAAGTGTTCACCTATCATGTACATATACAAGAAGTGCGATATTAACAACAAAAACCATGAGTAAACAACATTTTGAAAAAGCATTACGAGATGAGCTTGAGGTGCTCAATGAGACTATTGATCGAAAGATCATTAAAGGTTTGTCGTATGCAGCAGAAGCTCGTCGACACAAAGCGATTCTTTCTCAGATACTTGAGATACGACGTCGAGAGACACGTTCAGGATGGTTTTCTCGCTCATTTGGGTTTACTTCTTTTATATTCTAATGAATTCATATAAAGATAAAATTTTTGCATTTTATGGACGACATAAACGTATGCCAAACTATCAAGAAATCATGGATCTTGTTGGTTTCAAATCCAAAAATGCAGTATACAAACTCATCAACAAACTCATTGATGAAGGTGTTGTCACAAAAGATATCAAAGGTAAGCTTGCGCCAACAAGATCTTTCGATGAAGTTCCATTGTTGGGTCTTGTAGAGGCAGGTTTTCCTACCACTGCTGAAGAAGAGGTTCTTGAAACACTGTCACTCGACAACTACCTCATTAAACATAAAGAATCGACATACCTTCTAGAAGTGAAAGGAGATTCAATGATTGAAGAGGGCATCAAGGAAGGTGATCTTGTTATTGTAGAACGACGAGGGGATGCAAAGGAGGGAGATATTGTGATTGCAGAAGTGGATGGTGGGTGGACGATGAAGTACTACAAGAAAAAAGGTAATCAGGTGTATCTCATGCCTGCCAACAGAAACTACAAACCAATCTATCCAGAATACGATTTGAAAATCGCCGCGATTGTGAAGGGAGTGATACGGAAGTATTAAAACTGAAAGGCATGAAAAATTTCAATGATTGGAATCAAAAGAAAACAAAAATTCATGAAAGAAAGAAAACTCCTTTTTGTCATGAGCGTGAATTGTGGTGGTGTGCTCTTGGAGTGAATATAGGGTTCGAACAAGACGGAACAGGAAGAGGGTATTATAGACCAGTACTTATATTAAAAAGCTTTAGTTTGGAAACGTGTCTTATTGCTCCACTTACAACATCTACACGTGTACATTTATTGCGTCCATCAGTGGGTGAAATTGATGGAAAGCTTGCTCACGCTCTTATTTCTCAAATTAGAGTAATTGACACTAAAAGACTGATAAGAAAAATTGGGTATCTTGATAAATATATTTTTAAGGATATAAGAAAAGCCGTCAAACAAATGATTTGACGACTTTTCCTTGTTTGCCCACTGAAGGGCGAGGCCGAAGCCACTTATAAAATAAGTATACCAAGTTTATTGTGAATGTCAAACAAATTGTGGATAAATTAAACCTTTGCATTCTTGAGGTTCTTTTGAGTCTTTTGGGTATAAATAGCAACATCTTTAAAAAAAGTATTTTTTGTGTAATAATACGTTCCTATGTCACTTTCTATTGGAATTGTGG
>CAZVIO010000038.1:688-8018 GCA_964627615.1 uncultured Candidatus Saccharibacteria bacterium | reverse complement strand
GTTACTGTAGTATCTAGATTTTTAATAAATCGCTCATTGATAAATGGAGGAAGATTTTTAAATGGAACACGAGTACCATCTAATTGAATAACGAGTTCAGCAAAGGAAGCATCCGACTTGAACACTTTTTGTCTGAAACCAGGGAACGCAGATTCTTCGGGTATTGGTAACACGTACGAGATATCTGATGTAATCAATGTATTTGAAATCTGAGTATCAACAACTTCTCTTGCTGTATCTGTGACTGGGAAAATAGTTGGTACTGAAAACAAAACAATAGCCGTAACAATGACAACGATTGCCATCAGACGAAAAAGAGTAGATCTCCTCTTAGCAGCTGCGCGCACCTGAATATCCGCTAAGAGAAGTGCCTCTTCTTATGGAGTGAGTGTTCGATAGGTGATGGTTTTTGTTCTTCTGACATGCACTCAGTATACTATAAAAAATCCCGAGGAGCTCCTCGGGATTTTGTATGATTATACTTTCGGCGCTGGTTTTGGAAACATGTCAGGATTCATTGCTTTGATTGAAACACCGACTTTACCTTCATCAACCTTGATAACTTGTACTGGGAATTTCATTCCGATCTTTAAGAGGTCATCAACTTTCTCAACACGGAATGGAGCAATTTCAGAAATGTGTACGAGCGCTTCAGTTGAGCTTGAGATTTTTACAAACGCACCGAAGTCAGCAATACGAGTAACTTCAACTTCAGGAATAATGTCACCAACTTTATAGACGCGAGTTAAGTCTTCAATCATTTGTTTCGCACGCATCGGACCGTCACCATGTCCTGAGATAATTATCTTTCCATCATCTTCAATTGTAATCTCAGCTCCAGTTGCGTCACGAATGGAATTCACCATCTTACCTCCTGGACCGATAACCATACCAATTTGTTCAGGTAACACTTTTGTAATTTCAATACGTGGTGCTGATGGTGCGAGTTCACTTCGTGGTGCAGAAATCTCTGCAGTAATTGTTTCAAGAATATGCTTACGCGCTTGCTCTGCATCAAAGAGCGCTTCTTTCAAAATCTGTACACTCACGCCTGATACTTTAATGTCGAGCTGAATTGCAGTGACTCCATTTTGTGTTCCAGCAACTTTGAAATCCATATCACCATAGTGATCTTCTGGTCCTTGAATGTCAGTGAGAATTTTGTAATTGTTTTCATTCTCAAGATCCTGCATGAGACCCATAGCGAGTCCAGCAACAGGAGCTTTGATTGGAACACCACCGTCCATCATAGCAATACTTGCAGCACAGATACTTGCTTGTGACGTGGAACCATTTGATGATGTTGATTCAGATACAAGACGCATTGTGTATGGGAATGTTTCATACGATGGAATAACAGGTACTAATGCTTTCTCAGCCAAGAAACCATGCCCCATTTCACGACGATTCATACCACCAAGTCTTCCTGTTTCACCAACTGAATATGGAGGAAAGTTATAGTGATGAATGAATCGCTTTTTTCCTGCAGCCTCAATACCTTCAACCTCCTGACGAGTATCCGGACCATCAAGTGTGAGCACAGAGAGTACATGTGTCTCACCGCGATAAAAGATTCCAGTGCCGTGTAACACAGGCGACACACCACCGGCACGTGCAAAGAGAGGACGAACTTCTGTGAATGCACGCAAGTCCGCACGCTGATTATTCTTCAGTGCGCCGTCATGAAACAATGCGTCGAGCACATGATGCATGTGGTCCCAGATAGCATTACGAGCCGCATTATCTTCAGGGTAGTGCTCAGTAACAATAGCATCGAGGATTGATTCAGCTTCTGCAATAACGGTTTTACTCTTATCACCAAAGAGCTCACCCTTAAGAACCGGCAGTACTTTTTCATCGAAGAGACTAAGTAAGTCAGCTGGCAAGTTTGGTTTCGCAAAGACAAGCTTCTCCTTACCCTCTTGTTTCACAATTTCTTTTTGCCAGTTTTCAAACAGTGTTATGTTTTCAATAGCAAGATCAAGTGCAGCACCAAGACGATCGTTTCCATATTCAAACGCTAACGCTTCGATCATACACACCTTATTTTCTTTTCCGCAGACAACAAGATCAAGGTCATTTGTTGCTTCAGTCACAGTTGGAAGATAGTTGTTTATCTTGAAATCTGTTTCTCCTTTCGGTACGGTAATTGAAACAGCACCGATTGGACCTGCGAATGGAATCTGTGAAACAGTAAGTGCCATTGATGCCGCATTCACTCCAAGAATTTTTGGATCCATTTTACCGACAGCAAGTACAGTAACAATCACCTGCACTGCGTTCTTGATGTGATGTTCAAAGAGTGGACGAATTGTTCGATCAATCACGCGACTTGCGAGAACTGCTTGATCACTCGGACGTCCTTCGCGTTTGTTCCACTGACCACCAAGAATTTTTCCGGCAGCATAGTGACGTTCAACATACTCAACAGTGAGATTAAAAAATCCAGGATTGCCTTTATCACTTTTACTGATACATGCGGTTGCAAGAACAACTGTATCATCACACGAGAGCATGACACTACCACCTGCTTGCATCGCAAGATCACTAAACGTCGCAACAAATTCTCGTCCCCCTAAAGAGAGAGTATATTTTCTTTCTTCCATACTATGTTATTCATTTGTGCGATCTCCTGATTTTAGTATTGAAGCGAGCTGCTCGTTTCACTACTACCTATCAAAAGACCGCGCTACTAATATATGGGTACTGTACCATACCCGAATCAATTTGATAACTAGAAATAGCGTCAAACACTGGTCATTGACAATATCCCAAAAACTGGTATTCTCAGATAAATAAAAACGACATGGAAAATAAAAACGAATTTAAAAATGAACTAATGGTGTGTATTATGGGAGGAAACATAAGCTCAACAGAAGCACACGAAAATACACAAATGGGCATCACTGATACTACTAAGTATTTAGAAAAAGATATCAAATCAATAAAAAAATTTAACTCTTTGCATTTTGTACCAATTGCAATGAAAGATTCACGGATGTTGAATGAAAACGATCTTAATTTTCTTTTACACACAATTAAAGAAAATGATTCCTGTTACATCTTAATTACGCATGGTACATATACTATGGAAAAGACGGCAAATTTCATCCGAAAAAATTTACAAGTTCTAAAGAAAAATATAAACAAAATTATTTATTTTGTAGGGTCAGAAAATTTTTTAGATGCACCTGATAGTGATGCATTGAAAAATTTAGAAACTGCTTTGAGTGAAATAGATCATATCTCCCCCGGAGTATATATGATGAAAAAGTTAGGAGAAAGAATTATGATTCAATAACCCAAAAAATACCGCACCGCGGGCCATCTAAAATGGCCCGCTTTTTTATTTCCGATCAGCTTGCCCTGAATCCAAACGTTTCGCCTCTGCCCATGCCAGTTCAAAAATCTTTTTCATCGCATCGGCGATTTCAGAACTTTCAATAATGATTCCTAGTTTCTCACGCCATGAAGCGATCATAATTTTATTATCATAAATATTGATTTCAGGATGAAAGGAAAATTTCTCTTTCGGAATGATTACTGATTGTCTTTTCTCCACCTTATCTAAGAGCGCACGCTCTCGCGCATCAGGAGATTCAGGAAAAATTGCACGAATAGGAATACCTTTCTTTGCACGTCTTTTGTAATACTCAGGAAAGTAATGTGGCAACGTAGGACGAATATCTTCAACGCTCGCATACGCTAATATCTCCTCACTAGACGAAAGAGTGTCTTCATACACCTCCTGAAGACCATCTTTACCTTCATAAAATCGTATCTTTGGACGACCTTCAATATTATAGAGTGTCTGCAGATCCGGAATGATTTTCTTAATATCATCCAATGCCAATTTCCTCTCCTCTATCGTTCCATTGATATACAGTTCTAATTTCTCTGGACTCTCGGCCATGTATTCTTGTTTTGGCTCTTTACCTGAAATACTGACCAATTTTTTAGCGACCAGATTATTCAAGATATCATACCCAGTAGTACGATTAATTAATGCTTTTCGAGATATCTCAGAAACAGTTCCTCGGCCTAATTCGAGAAGCGCCACATAGACACTGGACTCTTTATTAGAAAGGCCAGCTTTTTCAAGCTGCATTTTAAGGATTTCTACTTCATTTGTCATAGATAGAGTATATATAAAAGCTCTATTTGTGTCAATCTTTTTCCACACTTTTTTAATATTCTATTTTTATCCTTATTTTATAAGATTATTTTCTTTTTTATTGACGGTACTACTTGACAATATGTTTTAATTTGCTATAATATAGGTAAATATACATAAAAATATGAAAAAAATAGTTTTTTTACATCAATTACCCTACCCATATGGGAAAAAGCAGGTTTACCTTGGTTCCACCCTGCCTATTATTGCTGAACAAATAGAACGAGCTAGTTTTACAAGAAAAGAAGGTAGTTTCCACTCAACTGAAGTAGTAATTCAAGATATGAATTTCTTTTATAATTACAATGAAACAAAAGAACCTATCTCTGGGATAACAACCACTAATCCAGAAATGTTAGATTTTTTTAAAAAGAATGGAATAATTGGAATAACAGTTATTGGATCTTCGTATATTCCAATAGCTATTAAATACTCTAAAAAACTTAACTCCTTGGGGATACCAGTAATGATTGGCGGCCAACCAATAGCTAAAATGAGTCCGGATTTATTTAAGAAATTGTTTAAGAATGAACTAATTCAACAAATAAGAAGTAATTCAGAACTTGCTAACACTATTGGAACTGAAAAAGAAATTCCACATCCTAGTGAGGTATCCTTGTCTGATGTTTATGAAAAAATAAACAAGGATAATATGAAGGAATATCTACAAAGAGAATCTGCTTTATACATATCCCAAGGATGCCTCTATAACTGTAAGTTTTGTGGAGCAGAAAAAAATCAACCAGAAAGATTTAAAAATTTGGATCTATTTAAAGAAGATTTAACTACACTCGCAAAGATGGCTAAAAGTTTTGGTTATAAAAAGCTAGAATTCTATGTCAGTAATTTAGATTTCTTTCAGAACCCTCTCATAATAGTAAATTATTTAAAAGCTATTATAGAAATAAAAAAAGAAATTGGAATTGAAATACGTGTTCGTTGTCTCGCTTGCATGCTTTCATTCATTAGAGCTTGTGATTTAATACCAAATCTAAAAGAATTATTAAAAGAAGCTGGATTATGGTGTATAGGGTTTGGAGTTGATGGTACTGATAAAACTGTCTGGAAAGCTCAAAATAAAAATCAAAACAAAGAAGTGGATGTTTTAAAATGTTTGGATATTTGCAAAGATTATGGAATTACAACAGAAATACTATTAATAATGGGATTTACTCAAGATACAAAAAAGACATTATGGAAAAATTTTGTAAACGCATATAAGTACGTTACAAAATATAAAAACGTAATGCTACGACCATACCTAGCAAAAGAAATAATCCCAGGAAATGAAGAGTGGAACAATAATTTAGGGTTCCAAGAAAAGTTTATTGAAAATCCAGAACTATTTTACAACTTAGACTTCTGTATGATTGGATCAAAATTAACACATCCTAATTTTTGGCACAGATTTTGGTCAAATCTTACATTTCTTGCAATTTGTTTTATTTATTTTCCATTTGGAAGATGTTTAACATCACCATTATTACCATACGGAGAATCAAAAATATGGAACATGTTTGCAAAATTATGGAACAGAATTGTACCTTTTGACCGTTAAAAAGCGAAAACCCTTCTAATTAAAGAAAGGTTTTCTATCTATCAAAGTGAGACGAGTTTGGCGACCAGACTCACGATGACAAGACTATTATAGCTTAAATTCAAATCAAATCCATAAAAATCATTAAAATGATAGTAGATAAAAATTTATTAGACGAAATGCTGAAAGAACCAGACAAATGTAAACTTCTGGAGATGTTTACTGAAAAAGTCATCAATCTCTTACTAAGCAGAGCACATGAAGATTGGTACAGACGAGAAATTACAAGATACCGGAATTCACTTTTATGTGCATTTAAAAAACACAAAATAGAAATATCTGAAGTAATGGAGAGCTCCATTTATGTAGAAAAAATGAAGTTCCGTAATTTTTAGACCAGAGGAAGGACTCAAATCCTTCCTCTTTTTTATAAAGCTAATTAATGGTAAGATGAGCTCATATGGCAGTCATATCCCACAAAGCCCAAAGAGTCGCCGTCCTCATTGATGCGCAGAACTTGTACCACAGCGCACGGCATTTATACAAACATAAAGTTAATTTTGGAGCCATCTTAAAAGAAGCAGTTGGTGACAGAGATCTCGTTCGTGCAGTTGCATACGTTATCTCTACCGAAGCCGGAGACGAGAAACAATTCTTCGATGCACTCGTTCGTGTTGGAATCGAAACCAAAACAAAAGATTTACAAATATTTATTGATGGCTCTAAAAAAGCGGACTGGGATGTAGGTATAGCAATTGACGCTGTGATACTATCCGAAAAAGTTGATGTTATTGTACTCGTCTCAGGTGATGGAGATTTTGTACCACTAGTTAGCTATTTGAAAAATAAGGTTCAAGTTGAAGGTATGTGTTTTGCGCAATCAACATCGAGTAAGTTAATTGAATCATTAGATGCATTTACCGACATGGGAGTTGAATCAAAAAAATATCTCCTAGGAGGACCAAACATGCGGCACCCATCTCACAAGAGACCAGCTCCAAAGAAAAAATAGGCAAAACAAAATCCCCTTAATTAAGGGGATTTTGCATAGAGACTATTTCTTTTTTGCAGCTGTTTTCTTTACTACCTTTACTTCGCCTTCAACCTTAACTTTCTTAGCCATTGGTTTCTTTGCGATTTTCTTAGCAATCTTCTTAGCTGTTTGCTTTGAGATCACTTTCTTTGGAGCTGCTTTCTTTACAGGAGCTGCTTTTGTACCATCCTTTGTTTTCTGTGTAGCAGCATACTTCTCATGACTACGACGCTGTGAGACAAGTTTGATAAGTCCACGACGTGAGTGATTGTCTTTTGGATGCTTCTTCAAATGTCCTGAGAGCATTTCAATACGCTCCGCCAAAACGGCAGCTTGAACGTGTGATGAACCGGTGTCGGTATCATGCAGCTGCACTTTTTTCATGACAGCTTGTTTTTTCTTTGGTGTTAACATATGCGGACACTATACGACAAAACCCTATAAAAAGCAACCTCTCAATAGAGGGGTTTTATTTTACGACGCTATACAAAAAAGCTATACTACGGGTATGGATGCACATCAAGCGCTACGCCAATTTTTAGAACATCTCGAGATCGAGCGAGGTTCTAGTTTAAAGACAGTAGAC
>CAZVIO010000038.1:0-678 GCA_964627615.1 uncultured Candidatus Saccharibacteria bacterium | reverse complement strand
TGACACCACCTTGGGATTTTGTTGATACATATCTAAGTTCATTGAATGGGGTAAGATTAAAGGTGTTAGTGACATAACCGAAGATCGTATACGTGAATTCCGCTTGTATTTAAATCGCTTGCCTGGCAGTACTAAAGGTCTTGGGCCTCGAAGTAGCGGCGATAATACAATGAAGCGTAATACTCAAAACTACTATCTCATTGCCATTCGTCAGTTTTTGAAATATCTCGGAAAACGCGGAATAACAGCACTGGCTCCAGACAAGATAGATCTAGCTAAGATGAAAGAACGCCAGATCGATTTCTTGACGGGGGAAGAATTAAAAAGAATACTTGAAGCTCCAAGCGGCACTGATGAGAAGTCACTGCGCGACAGAGCAATCCTAGAAATGCTCTTTTCGACTGGTCTTCGTATTTCAGAACTCTGTTCCCTGCCGCGAGACATGTCGCTTGAGAGAGATGAGATATCGATTCGCGGTAAAGGAGAAAAAGTCCGCGTTGTCTTTATTTCTGATGATGCACGGAAGGCACTCAAAACATATCTTGCTACGCGGAAAGATTTAGGTGGAGGACTCTTCGCGCCTGTACGAGGCAATGGAGAAAAAACTAAAACTGATGAGCTCACTCCCCGATCAATCCAGCGTATGATTAAAATCTATGCTGCTAAAGCTGGTATTAT
>CAZVIO010000037.1:0-8184 GCA_964627615.1 uncultured Candidatus Saccharibacteria bacterium | reverse complement strand
ATCATCCTTTCGACTCTATGTATCGCATTGATACCATTTTTGGTGTTGTATGCGAGAGGATATAGGTTAAATGATGCATGGAGTGTTGTACAAACTGGGGGTATTTATGTAAATCCTCAGGTTTCGGGTGCAATGATATATATCGATGATAAGAGTATAGAACAAACAGGTTTATTCCAAAGAAGTGTACTCAAGCAAAATCTTAAAAAAGGTAATCATAAAGTTGCTATTTTGAAAGATAGTTATCGATATTGGGAAAAAACAGTATCTGTCGGTGATCAGTTAGTTACCGAACTTCACCCATTTTTATTACCAACAACAATCAAAGAGAGAGAGGTACTACCGTTTAGTGATACTTCAGGTCAGGCAACAAGTACACGGACAAAAATAAAAAATACTGAGTATGAGGATATACTTGCGTATTTTCATGCAACAACCACTGTAAAAACAAAAAATATTTCCGTGTCTGCGACGACAACAATCGACCAGAGAGAAAATCTTATACAACGTAATAAACTTGAATTGTGGATTGATACTGGTGATGTTTCGGTAGTATGGAAAGGGGATCCAGAAGGTGTGCCGTATTACTTTTGTATTACCCAGCAATGTACCTCAAAAGGTTTAGTTGATCTCGAAAAGGATATTAAAGATTTTGACTTTTTGCCAGGAAGAGATGATGTGATTGTGGTGTCTACAGATACTGGATTGTACGCAGTCGAGCTCGATGGACGATTTGGTAGAGCAGTAGAGCTGTTACGTGTGTTTAAAAATTCAGATGTTGATTTCGTGGTAAAAGACAATAGCTTGTTTGTGAAAGAGGGGGCCGTGATTACAGAGTTGATGTAGTCGATTCAAAAAACTCACCATATGTTGGTGAGTTTTTTGATGCTAGCGTATTGTTGCTCCAAAAGTTTCTTTAGTTGCTTCTTCGAGTTTCTTATGGAGCTCGTCCACTTCAGCGTTAGTCAGTGTACGATCAAGTGATCGGTAGATAATACGAAAAGCGTAGCTTACATTTCCTTCTCCAAATTTTGCATCATTTGTATAAGTGTCCACAAGCGCCATTTCTTCAATCATGTCACCAACTACATCACGCACAAGATCAAAATAATTATTAGGTATGAAGGTGTTGGGAACAATAAAAGAAATATCACGAACGACAGGAGGGTATTTACTTACCTCAACAAATTTAGTTCCAAGTTTAAGTTGTTTTTTAACACGCTCATCATTTGACCAGAGAAGGCGTATGTCTGGAAGCTCCATACCAATCATTGCAAGACGCTCAAGACCAAAACCGAATGCCCAGCCATTGTAACCTTCAATGCCCATTTTGGTGAGTACACTTTTTTTTGGCATACCTCCACCCATGATTTCAATCCAGTTTCCATTGATTTCTACTTCAATCTGGAGTGAAGGGTCGGTATAAGGGAATGTGTCATCAAGGAAGCGATATTTTACATCAGCACCAAAAGTACTCTGTACGATCAGAGAAAGTACCTTTTTAAGCTCATCAAGGGGCATGATACCAAGACTATCTGGCTGCAAGAAGAGCCCTCCCATTTGATGGAATATGTTCATGTGTCGTCGGTCGATTTCGTCTTTTCGATATACCTTACCGTAACACATCACACCAAGGGATTTTCCTTCAGCAATCTTCGCCTTAACTTCCGGAAGATTTAAATAGTAATACCACATTACGGTGTCATGAGTACGAAGTACGTGTTTTTCATCGACATAGTAGGTGTCAGATTTACTGCGAGCGACATGGTCAGGGGCAAAATCAAACAAGTCAAAAAGAATTTCTGTTGAAAGAATTTCAGGAATATCAATATGATCAAAATTTTTAAGAACGGGGAGGGTAGTCACCTTTTCTTTTATTTCGTGGAGAGGACTGCCGAGAGTTCTCGAAAGATCAGGCATAGCGAGGTACTGTCGGATACGGTTAGCTTCCGCATCTGTACGTTTTGCAAGCTCTGCTCGTAAGGCATTTTCTTCATCTCTTGAAACTACATAATCAGTTCGAGAAAGGTCATTGTTTGTATAGGTATTTTCCATAACCCTAGTGTACAAATAAAGCCCACTTGATGCAAGAAACTAAAACTTCTTCCCTATGTCTGACATAGGGGATTAGATACAGAAAAACCCGTTACCGAAGCAACAGGTTTCTGTTGTTGCGGTAGCGGGTTTATTTGACCACGACGTCTCTAGTCGCCATTGCCCGAAGTTCAATGCGAGCCTCCTCCATCTCTTTTTTTACATCGACGGTGTCGGTGCAGGAACCTTGTTTTTTTGGCGAAAAACTAAGGAACTCCATATTCTCTGCACTACTGTACGTGTACAACCCTCCAGGTTTAGAGGTCTTGTATTCCTTGAGGTAAATCACCGTCGGGTGCTTTGTGTTGTCCGACCGGGGATTCATTACCCAGAGGGTGGTGAACACGAGGATTGTTGCGATAACACTACCCCCGATTATTAAACTTTTATTATGTGACAATGTGTAATCTCCGACATAAATTATATTATTTAATTTATGGTATGTCAATATCCTTATTTAAAAGCAATATCATTGAAGTAATACTGATATTTTCCTTTCACTTCCTCTTCATTTTTGGTATAATAGTCTCACTATGGCAAAGGAAGAAAAGAAGAAAAAGGATTCGTACGGGGCGGATGCGATTCAGGTACTCGAGGGGCTCGACCCAGTGCGAAAGCGACCCGGTATGTATATCGGTACCACTGGTCCCGATGGTCTCCATCACCTTATTTGGGAAATTTTCGACAACTCTCGCGATGAAGCGATGGGTGGATATGCAAATGATATTGAAGTAGCACTTCTTCCTGGACCTAATGGTGTGGCTCGTATTCGAGTAGTAGACAATGGTCGAGGTATTCCTGTCGACATACACAAGCAAACAAAAGTCTCAGCTCTTGAGACAATCATGACCACTCTCCATGCTGGAGGTAAATTTGGTGGTGAAGGTTATAAGGTGTCTGGAGGTCTCCACGGTGTGGGTGCGTCTGTAGTAAACGCACTTTCTGTCTTTTGTCGTGTAGTAGTACACAAAGACGATGCAATGTGGATGCAGGAGTACTCTCAAGGTAAGAAAAAAGCCGATGTAAAGAAAATCGGTAAAACTACTGAAAAAGGTACTGTAGTTACATTTGAACCAGACAAAACAATTTTCCCGATTACTGACTTTGATTTCAACCGAGTGGTCAACCATCTCCGCCAGCAAGCCTACCTCGTAAAAGGTCTTCGTATTTCTGTCATTGATGCCCGAGAATACAACGGCAAGATTGATGATGAAAAGGTATTTCGTATTCGAGACCTTGGACTCGATGTGCCAAGTATGAGCTTCTACTTTGAAGGAGGTCTTCTTTCGCTTGTAAAGTTCTACAACTCTACAGAAAAGCCGATTCACAAAAATGTGTTCTATATTGAAAAAAATACAAATGAGTATGAATCTGTAGAAGTGGCACTCCAGTATATCGATGATATTTCTGCACGTATCATGCCGTTTGCAAACAATATCTATAACCCAGAGGGAGGTACACATATCACTGGTTTTAAAACAGCACTTACTCGAAGTCTTAACACCTACGCTCGAAAAAATAATTTAATTAAAGAAAGTGAAGATAACTTCACTGGAGATGATGTGCTTGAAGGTATCACTGCAGTTGTTTCAGTAAAACTTCGAGAGATTCAGTTTGAAGGACAGACAAAAGCAAAGCTTGGATCAGTGGAAGCACAGGGTGCAGTAAACACTGTTTTTTCAGAAGGATTTGCGGAGTTTTTGGAGGAAAATCCAGACGATGCACGAGCAATCATCAACAAAGTAGTACTTGCACTCAAAGCGCGAAAAGCGGCGAAAGCGGCAAAGGATTCAGTACTTCGAAAAGGTGTACTGGAAGGCATGGCATTGCCTGGAAAGCTTGCGGATTGTCAGGCGAAGGAAGCTGCTGACTCTGAACTCTTTATTGTAGAGGGAGACTCTGCGGGAGGTACAGCAAAGACAGGTCGAGATCGACGAACACAAGCAATCCTCCCACTTCGAGGAAAGATTCTCAACATTGAACGAGCGCGTCTCGATCGTATGCTTGGTTCAGAGCAGATTAAAAACTTGGTGCTTGCACTTGGTACTGCGATTGGTGACACCTTTGATATTTCAAAGTTGCGCTATCACAAAATCATTATTGCTACCGATGCGGACGTGGATGGTGCACACATTCGTACACTTATTTTGACACTCATGTACCGGTTCTTCCGACCACTTATTGATGGAGGATTCATCTATATTGCACAACCACCCCTCTATAAGATCAAAATTGGTAAAGCGATTCACTATGCGTATTCAGATGACGAAAAGCGCAGCGTAGTGGGCGATGTTGATGTGCCTGAAGTAGAAGCGATCGAAGGAGGAGATGAAGTTGAAGAGGAGTCTGAAGAAACTGAAGAAGAAACAAAAGGTAAAAAAGGAAAGGGTGAAGTTGCAAAAACTCAGAAGATTTCAATTCAACGATACAAAGGTCTTGGAGAAATGAACTCAGACGAGCTCTGGGAAACTACCATGGATCCTGCTCGTCGCGTACTCAAACAAGTAACAATTGAAGATACTCGAGAAGCGGATAAAGTATTTGATATTTTGATGGGTTCTGATGTGCCATCTCGAAAGTCATTTATTCAGACAAATGCGAAAGCCGCAACGATTGATATTTAATTTATATTTTCAAAAAAGCGCCACATTCGTGGCGCTTTTTTGTTTATTGTGTTGAAGGTGTGTCTTGTATTTTTGGTTCAACTTTTGGTTCTTCTGGGGTTGGTGTTGTTTTCGGTTCTGCGACAGGTGTCTCAGGGGTTTTCATTGGAGGAGGAGTAACTATTGTTGATATCTGATGCGGTCTGCCTGGAACTAAAAAGTATGCAATGATGTATGCAATAATTCCTGGAAACACACCTGTTACAAATACCAGTATTACAAATCCAATACGAATCAAGGTTGGATCTATATCAAAATATTCACCTACACCACCGATCACTCCTGTGAGAACTTCATCATGTTCATTTTTATATAGTCTTTTCATGGTTTGTATATTATGCCCTTTTTTTAATTTCTTCAACTAGATTTGCTACAAATTCTTCTGCTGACTGTGCACCGAGCTGACCACGGTCTCTGTGCTCTACGGTTACGTTCTGATTCTCGATTTCTTTGTCTCCGAGTACAATCCAATACGGAATCTTTTCATTTTTTGCTTCACGTACCTTTTTACCAAGGTTGAGGTCTCGATCGTCAAAGTCTGATCGTACTCCAGCGGCGATAAGTAGATTGTGAACTTTTTGTGCATAGTCATTGTGTGTGTCTCGGACAGGAATTACCTTGACCTGTACCGGTGAAAGCCAGAGAGGGAAGTTGCCTGCGTAGTGTTCAATCATCACACCCATGAAGCGTTCGAGAGATCCTGAAATTGCTCGGTGAATTACCACAGGGCGCTCCTTTTCTCCTTTTTCGTTTGTAAGTTCGAGGTTGAATCGTTCTGGAAGGTTAAAGTCACACTGGATTGTTGCTAGTTGCCATTCACGACCAATAGCATCCTTAAACATAAAGTCGAGCTTTGGTCCGTAGAATGCCGCTTCACCGACACCAATTTTGTAGTTGAGTTTATTTTCTTCCGCAGACTTTTTAAGCGCTGTCTCTGCTTTTTCCCATACTTCATCAGTACCAAGCCATTTGCTAACATCTTCATCGCGAATAGAGAGGCGTACCCAGTATCCTTCCATCATGTTCATCGTTGTATAAAATTCTTTGATGATAGATACAATCGTGCTCACTTCATCTCCTATCTGTGATACTCGGCAAAAGAGGTGACCATCGTCCTGAGTTATTGCTCTCACGCGTGTGAGTCCTGCAAGTTGACCTGCTTTTTCGTAGCGGTACACCGTAGCTGGCTCGAAGTATCGCACAGGCATGTCTCGATATGAAAACTGATTATCGGCAAATATCTGCATGTGGTGAGGGCAGTTCATTGGCTTCATAAAGAAATCTTCATCGCCACCCTTCACACGGAAAAGTTCATCACCAAATTTTGATGCATGACCTGATGTTTCGTAGAGTGCTTCTTTTGCAAGATGAGGAGTCCATACTCGAGAGTACCCTTTGTTTTTGTGAAGACTCCAGAGATAATCTTCGATTTCTTTTCGAATAATCATTCCATTTGGTTGCATAAGTGGAAGTCCTGATCCAACAAGTTGAGAAAGAGTAAAAAGCTTCATCTCTTTACCAATAATACGATGGTCACGCTTTTTCGCTTCTTCCATCTGCCATTCATATTTTTCCAAATCTTCTTTTGTCTCAAATGCAAGTCCATAGATACGAGTGAGCATTGTATTTTTTTCATCACCTCTCCAGTATGCACCAGCAAGTTTTTCGAGTTTGAAAGAATCTGGTGAGACTGTGCTCATGTCATCCACATGTCCACCGCGACAAAGATCGGTAAATTCAAAATGTCCTTCACCAGAAGTGTAAAGAGTAATTTTTTCTCCTTTTTCTATAATCCCATCAATAAGTTCAAGTTTATATGGATTTGTTGCAAATATTTTTTTTGCTTCGCTTTCTGACACTTCTGTGCCAGAAAATCCTTTCCAGTGGGGAAGAATTTTTTTCATTTCTTTCTCGATCTTTTTCAAATCTTCTTCTTTGACTGGAGTGGTAAATTCAAAATCATAGTAAAAACCATTGTCTGTTGCAGGTCCTATGGTTGCTCGAGCGTCAGGGTATAGGTTTAACACTGCTTTGGCGAGTAAGTGGGCAAGAGAATGTCTCTGGTTTTGAAGTTTTTCGTTTTCCATATGAGTATAGTACCACTGACGGCCTTCCAAAGCCACTTTTTTGGACACCTGTATGTGTTGGTGTAAATGCTTGACAATAAATATAAGGCGTGATAGTATAGTACTAGATACGTATCCATGCACAATGCGATTTCCTTGCCAAGAGGAAATCTTGCAAGACTGCATGGCGGGAGGAGGTGTTGGGATTGAGTTCCTACGCCCTCCCGCTCTAGATTTTTTACCGCCAAGGTTGGTCATTAATTGAATGTGACAACATGACCTCCGAGCCGTTAGCCCCGCATGCATTGTGCATAGCGGGGCATTTTTTATCTAAATTTGCTTTTCTTATCCCCAGGTATATTTGACAAGAAATACACCGGGTGTATTATGTATATGTAGTTCATTGAGTTTGGATCTTTCGGAAGTAGATGTGCTTGCACTTCTCCTTCCTATCAATCCTTTTTCCTCAATCGACTACACTGTCCTTTCGTCATAGCTCGCTTTGACACCCCCGAATGAAAGCTTGCTTTCATTCACCCGCTCTTCATGAGCACACTCGCTTCCTCGGCTTTGCCTTGGAAGTTTTTTGTTTTATAAGTTGACTCGTTTTATCAATACCTGTATTCTATATATAGGGCCTGTCGTTGGGGCCATCGCGGAGGGTGGGTGATTTAGTCCCTGTTTGGGCATACCCACCCTCTGCACCACGTTCCTTCTCGTTTGACCAGGAAGCGGCGCTCGATTATTTCAGAGACCGCTTCCACTTACACTCCTCGCATATTTATGTGAAGGAGTTTTTTTCTTGCTTTTTTTAAAAATTATTGTTAAGTTTTTAACAGAAAGGAGACAGGGAATGCCAGTAATTTTAACTTATCGTCAAATTGACGATGTGACAGTGGTGGATGTAAAAGGAGGAATCACCTTAGATAATGGTTCTATAATGTTTGGGGAGGAGATCAGAGCTCTTTCTAGGAAAGGTAAATATAAAATAATTATCAATATGAGAGAGGTTGTTTCTATTGATGGTTCTGCTGTTGGGGAACTTCATTCAGCTTTGGTGTCTGTTCGTAACCAAGAAGGTGAACTCAAACTTCTTAACCTTCCTCATCGTGTGAGACATACGTTACAGCTGATGAAGTTGTACCAACGTTTCGAAGTATTCGACGATGAAGAGGTTGCAGTTCGCAGCTTTGACTGACCTTAACGATTTCAACCAAAAAGCTCAGGCAACCCCTGAGCTTTTCTCGTATTCTCGCATTAAGCGTCAACGAGAATAGAATTTTAAATCAACAATGCACAGTTAATTAGAGAATACACACGGTTCCTTTGTTAACCCAAAGGAGGACAGCGTAGCCCGAAGC
>CAZVIO010000036.1:6407-8417 GCA_964627615.1 uncultured Candidatus Saccharibacteria bacterium | reverse complement strand
TTTGGTAATCCAAAGGAGGACAGCGTCAGCCCGAAGCACTGTTTGAGGAGAGGTACTCCTCGACGAGTTTGCGAGAGGGCAGCTGTCGGACGTGTAGTATTCTCTTGATTAACGAGCATAGTAAAATCGTACCAACGATTTATACGTGTTGTTTTAAAATTTGTATTGAGCGCGTTTTTGACCTTTCAGGGCTTTTTTGGTATAGTATCGGCAATTACTTAACATTTTCTACACATACACATGAACGAAAAAGAATACCTTACAAAAGAGAAGTTTGATGAATTTAAAAAAGAGCTTGAATATTTGAAAAGTACAAAACGAAAAGAAGTTGCAGAACAGCTTGAATATGCAAAATCTCTTGGGGACCTTTCAGAAAATGCAGAATATCATGAAGCTCGAGATGCTCAAGCTATTACTGAAGACCGTATCGCAAAACTTGAAGGTATCCTCAAGTCAGCGGTGATTATTACAGAACAGGCAACAGGTACAGTAAATGTTGGTTCTGAAATTGTTGTAGAGAAAAACGGCAAAAAAGCAAACTATGTGATTGTTGGTACTGAAGAAGCTGATGCGTTATCAGGAAAAATCTCTATCAAGTCTCCATTCGGTCAAGCTGTTATTGGAAAGAAAAAAGGAGATGAGTTTACATTTACCGCCCCTTCAGGCACAGTGACATATAAAGTTGTTGAAATTAAATAAGTTATTTCAAATTTTAAATTAACAAATGGCTTCTCTAGATGAAATACGTGAGGTGCGACTCAAAAAATTAGCACTCTTAAAAGAGAGGGGTATTAATCCGTATCCGGCAAAAATCCCTCGAGATTTTTCACTATCTGACCTCAAAATTAATTTTGCAGACAAAGAACGCACACAAGAACCTTTTTCTGTGGCGGGACGTGTTATGGCTTTGCGTGGACAAGGTGCAATTCTTTTTGCTGTACTTTTTGATGGAACAGAAAAGTTTCAAGTTATTTTTAAAAAAGATGAACTTGGCGAAGAAACACTTTCTTTGTTTGCTGATACAGTGGATATCGGTGACTTCATTTCTGTAACTGGGACAGCACTCACGAGTCAACGAGGTGAGCCGAGTGTGCTCGCGAAGAGTTGGGTTATGGGAGTCAAAACTCTTCTTCCTCTTCCTGAAAAATGGCACGGTCTCACTGATGTTGATGAGCGATATCGAAAGCGATATCTCGACTTTTTGATGGATGATGAAGCGCGTGCGCTTGTATATAAGAAAAGTAAATTTTGGGATGTTACTCGAGAATTTTTGAAAAAAGAAGGATTTTTGGAAGTGGAGACTCCAACACTTGAAACGACAACAGGAGGCGCAGAAGCAGAACCATTTAAAACACACCACAACGACTATGATTTGCCGGTATTTTTGCGTATCTCAGTAGGGGAGCTCTGGCAGAAGCGTTTGATGGCTGGAGGATTTCCAAAAACATTTGAAATCGGACGAGTGTACAGAAATGAAGGTTCAAGTCCAGAGCACACGCAAGAATTCACTAACTTGGAGTTTTATGCTTCATTTATGGACTATCTTGAAGGGATTGAATTTACCGAACGTTTAATCAAACATGTTGCTCAAGAAAGCTTCGGTACACTTTCATTTACTACTCGAGGGCATTCTTTCGATCTTTCTGGTGTGTGGCCAAAAATTTCATATGTTGAGGTTGTGAAAGAAAAAACAGGTATCGATATACTTTCTGCGTCAAAAGAAGAAATGGAAGCAAAGTTGAAAGAGCTTGACGTAAAATATGATGGGACAAACAAAGAGCGTCTGACTGATACGTTGTGGAAGTATTGCCGAAAGCAAATCTCTGGTCCCGCATGGCTCATTGATGTGCCAAAACTTGTATCTCCACTTGCAAAAGCAAAACCAGAAAACCCTCTTCTTACTGAACGAGTACAACTTATCCTTGCGGGAGCAGAATGTTCAAATGGATTCTCAGAACTCAACGATCCGATTGTGCACCATGACGGTTTGGACATACAACAGAAAGAATT
>CAZVIO010000036.1:0-6397 GCA_964627615.1 uncultured Candidatus Saccharibacteria bacterium | reverse complement strand
CCGATTGATCAACGAGAACGTTTTGAACTTCAACAGAAACTCATTGACGCAGGTGACAAAGAGGCGATGATGCCAGATTATGAATTTGTTGAAATGCTCGAATACGGCATGCCACCAACATTTGGTTTTGCGTATGGCGACCGACTCTTTGCATTCTTGGCAGACAAGCCACTTCGAGAACTTCAGACGTTTCCATTGATGAGACCAAGAGTTGAGTAGTACAAAATCTCTTACTCAGCATAAGTTTCCTATGGCAATCTATCTAGCCTTGTTGGGCTAGCGAACTGCTCGGAATCAACAAAATAATACACGGGTTACCGTGTTTATTTTCTAATTCTTGTGCAAGGCCCTAGGAAACTTACACTGAGACAAGATTTTGGTACTTGACAATAGGCAATACGTGGTATATAACTAAAAACTTAGAAAGGAGTTTTATGAACAGTGAAAAGCGGAAAATCCTCCTCAGTGAGCTAGTTAATCTGGCAAATGAGGGGTATTACTTTGTTTCGATGGAAACGGATAGCAAGTTTTTTCGGGGTTTGGCACCAGCCACTCCTCGGGTCTGCATCGGGATACTTCTGAAAGGGGAATCCACACGGCCAACTGTTACGGCTGGCCCAATGCTTTCTGATGATCCCTTGCCCAATAATGGTAGTGTGGTCTATCGGACCTTGACTGATGTTGAGAAAGAACAGATTTGCACAATCTTGAGCGGAATTGCTCAGAGGATTGAAGTACACTTCAAACTCATCAGGGGAATGACACGATCTTTCCCTGCTCTCCTGTACTACAGGTTCAGATGAGAGCCTCCTGACAAAAAACAAGCCTCACAGAAAAAGCTTCATTGCTTTACTCTGATGAGGCTTTTTCTGTGTTCCAGTGCCTTATCCACAGTATCAAGTGTTGTGTGGTGGTATAAAGTGGTATAAAATACTATGGAAGTGGGAAGAAGTGGTATGAGATATTTTCATGAGAGTATCTCTCGAGTAATGATTTAAAAACCGACATGTTGATTGGAGAATACACACACAGCATCGATGATAAGAATAGAGTTTCGCTACCGGCGAAATTTCGTTCTGAAATGTGAAAAAAGCTTGTGATTACTCCAGGACTCGACAACTGTCTCTTTGTGTTCACGCTCAAAGAGTGGTCGACGATTGAATCAAAACTCAACACCTCTTCTCTCTTGCAGTCTGATAATCGAAGTTTCAACCGCTTTATGTTTGGTGGCGCGGTTGAGGCAGAAGTCGATTCTATCGGGCGAATATTGGTTCCAGATTTTCTTCGAGACCGAGCGTCACTCAAAAACAAAGTGGTGATCATCGGAGTTTCAAATCGAGTAGAAATTTGGAATGAAAAAGCGTGGGGAGAATATAAAAAGGTCGTTGAAAAGCAAGCGGATACTTTGGCCGAAAAGCTTGGCCAGGTCGGGGTACTATGATTCATCGCTCAGTTCTTTTAAAAGAAGTTATAGCAGGTCTCAACATACAACCAGGAGATGTGGTGGTAGATGGGACTTTGGGTAATGGAGGACATACACGAGCAATCGCTGAAAAGTTTGGTAATACAATCAAACTTATCGGAATTGACCTCGACCAGGATGCACTCGATCGCTCACAGGACCGTCTCAAAGACCTTTCTCTTGATATCACGTACGTGCTTGGAAGTTTCCGAGATATCGACAAGCACCTCACTGACCTCGGTATCTCACAGGTCAACCGAGTGCTTCTCGATATTGGACTTTCTTCAAATCAACTTGAAGAGTCAGGGAGAGGGTTTGCGTTCAGGCAAGACGAACCACTTCGAATGACATTTAAAAAAGAACTTGGTGAAGAGGAATATGATGCGCATGACATCGTGAATACATGGGATGAGGATTCCATTAGGACCATTATTCGTTCCTATGGAGAGGAGAGGTTTGCAGGGCGCATTGCAAAGGGAATTGTGAGGACTCGTGAGCTGTCTCCGATTGAAACTACGACAGATTTGGTGAATGTAATCCTCGCCTCTACTCCCAAGTTTTATCATCATGGCAAGATTCATCCAGCGACACGAACATTTCAAGCGTTACGTATCACAGTGAATGATGAACTTTATGCGCTTGAAGAAGGTTTGGAAAAAAGTTTTCATGCCCTTGCACCACACGGGAGACTCGCAATCATTTCATTTCACAGTCTCGAAGATCGAATTGTAAAAGAGCATTTCAAATCACTCGAGGCGTCAAAACAAGGAATACGGATTACAAAAAAGCCAATTACACCAAACGAAGAAGAAGTATATGAGAACCCTCGTTCTCGAAGTGCAAAATTAAGGATCATTGAAAAGAATTAATTAAAAAATACCATGAATACATACACAACATACAGAATATTTGACGAAAAAGTTATGTTTTGGGGTTTTTCCGGTATTATATTTTTTTCAGCAATTTTTTATATCTACTGTATTACTACTACGATTCACAATGTTGTTGCACGTGAAGATATTGAGACAAAAAGTTCTGAACTCGCATTATCTATCGGACAAAAGGAGTTTGATTTGATTGGATTGAAGAATAATATTACATTGGCACGTGCGCAGAACCTAGGTTTTAGTGAAGTTCAAGATAAAACATTTATCACGCGACAGTCTGTTGGTTTTGTCTCGCGTGACGCATCTGGTTTATAGTATACTGTGTGTATGTCGTCTCACTCTTCTTTATCGCGGATACGCTTTTTATCTCTTGTTGTTGTTTTTGCCGCCCTGGTTATTATTGCTCGACTGTATATATTGCAAGTCACAGAACATGATGTGTATACAGACAAGGCGGATAGGCAATATGCGCGTTCATCAAACAATGTATTTAATCGAGGAACTATTTTCTTCACCAGTAAACTAGGTGAAGAGGTTTCTGCTGCAACATTAAAAACTGGCTTCACTATTGCAGTCAATCCGGAAATTTTAAAGAATCCGGAAATAGTATTTGAAAAACTGTCGTCGATTCTTCCGCTTGATAAAACAGAGTTTTTGCAAAAGGCAACGAAGAAAAATGACTCGTATGAAGAAATTGCAAAACGTACAGACTATGCTGTAGGGGAACAAATCGGAGCATTGTCTATTGCAGGTATACGTCCATACAAAGATCGATGGAGATTTTATCCAGGCAATTCGCTCGCGTCACATACGATAGGTTTTTTGGGGTACCAAGGGGATGAATTTGCAGGTCGGTACGGTCTTGAACGAGTATATGAATCAACATTAAAACGAAGTGAGGGTGCGTATGTCAATTTTTTTGCACAGATTTTTTCAAATATAGAAAAAAGTGTAACCGATGCTCATGAGGGCGATGTGGTTACCTCGATTGAACCAACAGTTCAAACATATCTTGAAAACATTCTCGGACAAATAAATAAAAAATATGGTTCACAATATACAGGTGGTATTGTGATTGATCCAAAAACAGGAGTTGTCTATGCAATGGCATTGAAACCTGATTTTGATTTAAATAATACAAAAGCAGAAAAAGATATTGCAGTATTCTCAAATCCGCTTGTCGAAAATGTGTACGAAATGGGTTCGATTATTAAACCTCTGTCAGTTGCAGTAGGTATCGATACCGGAAAGATTAGTGCTGATACAACATATTATGACAAGGGTTATATAATGGTGAATAATAAAAAAATCTCTAACTTCGATGGTAAAGAACGAGGGGTAACTACGATTCAAACCGCACTTTCAGAGTCCTTGAACGTGGGTATGGCATTTATTGTAGCTAAGGTTGGAAATCAGACATTTTCTGACTATTTCTATAAATTTGGATTGAATACTAAAACAGATATTGATTTGCCTAACGAAGCAAAAAATCTAACTGCAAACCTCGATAGTCCTCGAGATATCGAACATGTCACTGCTTCATTCGGACAAGGTATTGCGCTCACACCTATCTCGACAGTGCGAGCATTATCAACGATTGCAAATGGGGGATATCTGATCCATCCACACGTTGCAACAAAGATTAAGTATAAAATTGGTATTGCCAAGGACATTGAGTTTGCTCCTGGTGAACAAGTGATACAAAAAAAGACTACTGAAGAAGTGACTCGTATGATGGTGCGTAGTGTTGACGAATATCTCCGAGCAGGTAAACTGAAGCTACCAAACTATAGTGTGGCAGTGAAGACGGGGACCGCTCAGATTGCATCTGAAGGAAAATACAGTGAAGACGACTTCCTCCATTCGTTTGTTGGATTCTTCCCTGCATACAATCCGCGATTTTTGGTATTTTTGTACACAGTCAAACCGAGAGGTGTTCAATATAGTTCCGAATCATTATCCGATCCGTTTTTCGATGTTGCAAAGTTTTTAATTAACTATTACGAAATCCCACCTGATAGATAGCATGGCTTCCTTAAAAGATCTTATTAAAAAAATACTCATTGCATTGTCTCTACGGGTGTTAAAAAAACATAAACCGTATATTATTGCAATTATCGGAAGTGTAGGGAAAACCACAACACGCAATGTGTTGTATACCATACTTTCAAAAAAACACTCAGTTCGTAAAAGTGAGCAAAGTCTCACTGCTGATATTGGTATACCTCTCACAATACTGGGGTGCCCTTATTCAATAACCTCGCTTGAGGGAATTTTCCGAAACATTGTTGCTATTGTGACGCATATGTACGGCACCAAACCATATCCTCAGTATGTGATTCTGGAAATCGATGGTCAGACACGAGGTGAGATACAACGTCTTGTTTCGTGGCTTCCGATCAATCTCCTTGTAGTGACCGCTATCGGTGAGCTACCATCTCACGTAGAGTGTTTTGAACATCCTGACATGTTGCGTGAAGAATACGCATACATCCGTAAAGCACTCGTTCCTGATGCAAAAGTTGTGTATTATGCCGATGATGAATACGCACGAGAGATTGCTGGTACTGATTATCCTACTGTGTCATATGGCACATCTTCACGTGCAGATATTGTCGCTTCAGATTATTCTATTGTATACACACAAGATCTTCCTTCAGGTATTTCTTTTTCTATCACCAAACCAGTATCTGCAGAAGCGATGGTAGTACAAGGCTCACTAGGGTTGCATATGGTCAACGGTATTCTTTCGAGTATGGCTGTGCTCCAAGCGCTTGGTGAACATCCATTTTCTATACAATCTGTGATAGAAAAAATACCACTCCTTCCAGGACGTATGCGTATCGTACCGGGTTTAAAAAAATCAGTCATTATAGATGATTCGTACAATGCTTCGCCTGTAGCAAACGAAGAGTTGTTGACTGTGCTTCAGAAAATTGAAGGTAAGAAAAAGATCGCTGTCTTCGGTGATATGCTTGAGCTCGGAAGATTTTCAACAGAAGCTCATCGAGAAATCGGTAGACAGTGCGTAGGTGTGGATATACTCGTGTGTGTTGGGTTACGTGCACGGTTTATAAAAGAAGGTGCTCTTGAAGCAGGTCTTGCACCAGAAGCTATTGTGCATTTTGATGCGCCAGAAAAAGCAGGGGAGTATCTGCAGAATAAAATACAACAAGGAGATGTGGTGGCGATCAAAGGTTCTCAAAATATGCGCATGGAACGATGTGTAGAAGAAATAATGGCAGAACCACAGAAAAAAGAAAAAGTGCTTGTCCGCCAAAGTGAAGAGTGGTTGGGGAGGTAAAAAATTGACATTTCTAAATAAAATAGTTATTGTTTTTGAGGAATTTTCAATAAAGGAGAGTGTATGGAACAGATTGTAGAGTTTTTAGGGCAGGCGTCGTTACAGATACTGCTTACATTTGGAGCGGTAATTGCTGTGACTATTATTGCGTTGTTCTTCTTTGTTTTAACTGAGATCTCCGGGTCGGTAAGTAAGATTGAAGTGACGATTAACGCCTACAATACGGTGTTGAGTGCGTGGGCTGCTTTTGCCAAACAAGAAGAACTTAATAATGTCTACCCATTGGGGGTTGAGATTGAGGCGGACAAGATTCCATTCGGGGGTCTTCATATCAAGAAGTCGATAGTTCTTGTCAAGGTTGGTTTCAAGGAAAAAAGATACCGACTCGTCAGTCGTAAAAATAACCATGTCCACTTTGTCGAAGAGATGGAAGACGAAGTAAAAGAATCTTGAGCTGATGCTCGATTAATACCTGTGTTGCTGTTTTATATGCAGTGGCGCAGGTATTTTTACAATTTTACATAAAATGCTATATTAGGTTTGTGTAAAAGTATATGGCCTTATCGTCTAACGGTTAGGACACGGCCTTCTCAAGGCTGTAATCGGGGTTCGATTCCCCGTAAGGTCACAGATAAAAAGCACCCTCAGTAGAGTGTCTTTTTATTTGAGACCTTAAGCAAAGCAGAGCTTTGCGTCGGGGAATCGAACGGATTGTCGGTCTACAAGCACAACAGTGCTTGTCGA
>CAZVIO010000035.1:8395-8720 GCA_964627615.1 uncultured Candidatus Saccharibacteria bacterium | reverse complement strand
CCCACTCAAGGGAGCATCGCTCCTGCAGTCGAGCAGGATTCTCCAACAATTCTGCCAGCTTACCCCATGTTGCCAGTATCTTAGAAACACTGGCAATGGGAGCATTCTTCGTATCAACAATCAATTTGTCCATTATGGACCTCTTTCTTTGGTGTTTTCAGGTACACCAATTACCTCTATTATTTATTATACTATTTATATACAATATGTCAATAATTCTAAACTATAATAAAATCACCCTGCTGAAAGGGATTTTATGTCTTGAAAAGTTCACTTTATACAAGCACACTCTGAGGATTTTTCGCCAAGGTCGCGTATAAAATTA
>CAZVIO010000035.1:6859-8316 GCA_964627615.1 uncultured Candidatus Saccharibacteria bacterium | reverse complement strand
TTTTTTAATATTCCCGGATAGAAACCTGGGCGTCGACTTTTTTGATCAAGTCGATGACTACAGAAACCGCAATCAAAAGTGCTGTACCACCAACTGAGATAGCTGTAATACCAGTCACACCTCGAATAATAAGCGGAAGAACTGCGATCACCCCGAGGAAGAGCGCACCGACAAGAGTCAGTCGTGTGAGTGTTTTTGCAATATGATCAGAGGTAGGGCTACCTGGACGTACACCAGGAATAAATGCTCCGTTTTTCTGAAGATTTTTTGAGATCTGATCTGGATCAAAGGTTACTGCTGTATAGAAGTATGTGAAGATAAACACAAGGAAGAAATATGCGATTGCATACACCCATGAGTTTGAGATAAATGTATTCATTGCAGTTGCTACATTTTTAATTGCAGGATAATCAACATTTGCAAGGAATTGAGATATGATTTGCGGGAACAACAATATTGCTGATCCGAAGATAATTGGCATAACACCAGCCTGGTTCATACGTAATGGAAGATAGGTAGATGTACCACCGTACACTTTCATGCCTCGTACTTGTTTTGCATATGTCACAGGAATTGGTCGTTCTGCCTCAGTGACCACTACAACAAGAACCACTACAACAAGAGCGATAATTGCAAAGAGTGCGTA
Organism: uncultured Candidatus Saccharibacteria bacterium; assembly: GCA_964627615.1. GTDB lineage: Bacteria > Patescibacteriota > Minisyncoccia > Phycocordibacterales > DATDWN01 > UBA910. Next base: position 7,670 of record CAZVIO010000035.1, on the reverse strand, counting down.
GAGTGGAAGTTGTGCTGGATCAAATACGTATATAAGTTGAGAGAGAGCCATTGGAAGCTGAGATACGATACCTGCAAAAATAATCAATGACACACCATTTCCAATACCATATTCAGTGATCAATTCACCAATCCACATCAACAACATTGAGCCTGCAGTAATAACTACAAGGTTAACCATCAAGTCAAATGATGACATTGACGCAATGACATTTTGAGATTCAAGAAGTTTGATCAAACTAAATCCTTGGATAAGCGCAAAAGGTATGGCAAGCATACGTCCATACTGAGCAAATTTTCGACGACCAGCATCCCCTTCTTCCTGATACATCTCTTTCAAACGTGAAGACATAACGGTGAGCAACTGCATAATAATAGATCCTGTGATGTATGGACCAACACCAAGCATTACAATAGAAAGCTGTGAAAGACCACCTCCAGAGAACAAGTTAAGGAGTCCGAGAAATTCACTATTTGCAAACAAAGAAGCAAGTGCAGATTCATCTACACCAGGAATAGGGATGATAGCGAGAAAACGAAACACAACAAGTGCTCCAAGTGTAAACAAAATTCGTGTACGAAGTGCCTTGTCTTGTAATACGAGCCCGAATTTATAGAAAAAGTTTTTCATAACATTATATTGGATTAATGATTAAAGATTATGGATTAATGAATAGGATTTGCATACATCTCTTTTATTCTTTAATCCTTAATCCTGTTTCATTAATCTAATTTACCTTACCACCAATTGCCTCAATTTTGGCCTTAGCAGAAAGAGAGAGTGAGCATCCAGACACAGTAACTTTTTTAGT
>CAZVIO010000035.1:4984-6832 GCA_964627615.1 uncultured Candidatus Saccharibacteria bacterium | reverse complement strand
ATAGACCCAAGTGTTACTGGAACATATGCATTCTGGATTGATGTGTTGATATTTACACCTCGTCCTCGGAGTTTAGGAACTCGTTTAATAAAATCTCGAAGTTCTGGTCTCTTTTTGTGACCAGCTCGCGCATTCTGTCCTTTTGTTCCACGACCAGCAGTTTTAGCCTTCACCCCTCCTCGGCCGATTTGTCGTGACTTCTTATTTTTATGTGTTCGTTTAAGTGTATGTAACATGGTAGTGTATTATTTTGCTCGAAGTTGTGACAATGCCTTAATCGCAGCCTTTGCATTGTTTACTTTATTTTTACTTCGTGAAAAAAGTTTTGAACCAACTTCTTTTACTCCCGCAAGCTCAAGTACTGTACGTACAGATGAACCTGCAAGAATTCCCTTTCCTGGTGCTCGCATGATAGACACCTGTGATCCAGAAAACTTTGCAAACACCTCATGAGGAATTGAGTGATTCTTTGTAAGAGGAATCTTGATCATATTTTTCTTTGCATCACGTGCAGCTTTGTCGATTGCAAGTGGAGTATCAGTTGCTTTTCCTTGTCCTACTCCTACCTTACCTTTTCGATCACCTACAACAACAGCAACAGAAAAACTGAAACGTCGTCCTCCGGTTACCACTCGAGTTACACGTCGAATACTGATGATTTTTTGATCAAATTCTGGTTTTACCCGAGGCTCTCGAGAATCTCTTCGATCACGATTTGGTTTTCGTGCACCTCGCTTATCTTTTGATGCATCAGCTACTGGAGCAGTCTGCGTATGTGATTTAATTTCTTCTGTCATACAAAAGTATATTAAAATATTAGTCCACCTTCACGAGCACCTTCTGCAACAGCTTTAATATTTCCTGTATAGATAAAACCTCCTCGGTCAAACACAACAGTCTCAATATTTTTTGCTTTTGCTTTTGTAGCAATCTCACGACCAATAGCAAACGCCTTCTCAGAAAGAGTTTTACCCTTTACTGTTTTTGTGTGTGCAGAAACAAGTGTTATTCCTTTTGAATCGTCAATAAGCTGTGCTGCCACATGCTGATTTGACTTAAATACTGCCAATCGAGGACGAGCTTCTGTACCAGAAACTTTCGCTCTGATTCTGAGCTTTCGTCTGATTCGCTGTGTAGTTTTTGAAATATTTTTATTCATATAAGTTAGTCGTTAGTCACAAGTCGGTAGTCTTTAGGAATGCATTTACTGTATTCTACTGACTATTGACTGCTACCTATCTTAAGCTGATTTTTTACCTTGCTTACGCTTGATCACTTCACCTTCATATCGAAGACCTTTACCTTTGTATGGCTCTGGTTTTTTCCAATCTCGGACCATTGCAGCAAATGCTCCCACCTCTTCTGTGTTTATTCCAGAAATAGTAATGTGATTTTTCTCAGCTGTCACTTTTAGAGACGCAGGAATATCAATATGTACTGGATGTGAAAACCCAAGAGCAAGTACGAGCTGTGTACCTTTTACTTCAGATTTGTATCCGATACCTTCTAGAATAAGTTTTTTAACGAATGGTGTATGTACACCTTTGATCATATTGGTAATATGTGACCCATATGTTCCCCACAATGCTCTATTTGCGATTGTTTCTTTTACTGGTGCAAGAGTGATTGTTTCTGGAGTAATAGTAAGTGCAACCTGATCAGAAAAGTGTTTTGACAATGTACCCTGAGGACCTTTTACAGTGAAAAGACCTGAAGTAAATGTAACTTCTGTTCCCTTCGGTATGGTAATTATTTTTTTTCCTATACGTGACATATAATTTCTTTAGTCGTTAGTTTACAGTCTTTAGTCTTTAGAAATGCTTTTGTATTTCCTGTAGACTATTGACT
>CAZVIO010000035.1:1913-4974 GCA_964627615.1 uncultured Candidatus Saccharibacteria bacterium | reverse complement strand
ACGAGTTCACTAAGTAAAATGTCTACTTATAGGCGATTCTTCTTTAATGATCTTAAATTTATATAAGATTAGACACCTAGTTAAGATATAGAAATAAGAACAGCTTTTAACATATAAATATAAATTATGTTTACCAAAGTGTACACAATGCTTCTCCTCCGACCTTTTCTTTTCGAGCAACCTCATCAGAAATCACTCCTTTTGGAGTTGAGATAACCATAATACCGTAACCATTTTTTACTGGTCTGATTTCAGTTGCTTTGATATATACTCGCTTTGAACTTTTTGAAACTCGCTTTACTCCTCGAATCTTTGGTGATCCGTCTGATTCGTATGCAAGTGTTACCTCAATATACTTAATTACTTTTTTTCCTTTCTTTGTAGCACCTTTAATGAACCCTGCTTTTGCAAGTACATCAAGAATTGCCATCTTAAGTTTAGAGTACGACAACACAACAGTTTCCTTGCGGACCTGTCCTGCGTTGTATATCTCATTAATCATTGCTGCAATTGGATCTGTCATATTATTTCGTTGGGAGTATTTCAGGCCAAGAGGGCCCAAAACTTACCACGATGATTTTTTAATTCCAGGGATTTTCCCTTCGTTGGCAAGTTCGCGGAAGCAGATACGGCAGAGATCAAAATCTCTCATATATCCATGCTTTCGACCACATCGAAAACATCGGTTTACCTTCTTTGTAGTAAACTTAGCCTTCTTTAATGATCGTGCGATTACTGATGTTTTTGCCATTGTGTGATTAATTGCTTATATAAAAGCTTGGGTCTCATCCTAACAGGATTAAGGTTCCAAGTCAAACCTCTTTTTACTTCTTTTTTACCGCCTTAACTTTTGGGTACCCTTCATCTTTTTTAAAAGGAAAACCAAGGTGAGTAAGGAACGCTTTTGTCTCAAGTGGGTTTGAAATATTTGTACCTACGGTTACCGCAAGTCCAAACACATCTTTAAGTTCCTCATCTGCTGACTCAGGGAATATAGTGTTTTCTTTAATCCCAAGAGTGTAGTTACCCATTTCATCAATACCTTTCGCAGAGATACCACGGAAGTCCTTTGTTCGAGGAAGTGCGATATTAAGGAGTCTTTCGAGAAAATCATACATTCGTTTCCCTCGGAGAGTAATCTGAATACCTACAGTGTCTCCTTGTCGAACTTTAAACGCAGCGACTGACTGTTTTGCACCTTTTTTTACAGGTTTCTGACCAGTAATATCCGCGAGTCTACTGTATGCGTGCTCTATTTTTTTCTTATCTTTAAAAGATCCTACTCCAGCAGAAACAACCACCTTTAAAATTTTTGGTGCCTGCATAGCATTCTTATATCCAAACTCCCCCTTGAGAGCTCCGTATGCTTTTTCTACTTTGTCTTTAATGTGTTCCATGTTATTTTTTGGATTAATGATTTAAGATTTTGGATTAATGAATGGGATTTTTCTTATCTCGACTAGTTTCGAGCGAAATAAGAAAGTAATCTTTTTTATTTCCGAGATACGCTGTCGAGACGTATTGTTTTCTTTAATCTTTAATCCTGATTCTTTAATCTATACTGTGTTTCCTGACTTCTGTGCTACTCGAACCTTTTTTCCATCTATCACTTTCTTTGAGATTCGTGTACCTTTACCTGTCTTCGGATCTACGAGAAGGACGTTTGATGCATGTATAGGGAGATTTTTTTCAATAATCTGACCTTTTTCACCACCACGACGCGCTCGAACATGAGCTTTAACCACATTTACACCTGACACAAGTACTTTTCCTTCACGAGGAAGTACCCGAGCAATGGTACCTGTTTTGCCCTTATCTTTTCCTGTAATCACTATTACTTTGTCGTCTTTTTTTAATTTCATATATTTGATTGGATTCTGGATTAATGATTTTGGATTAATGAATGGGATTTTTCTTATTCTTTAATCTTTAATCCTGATTCTTTAATCTAGTTACACTACTTCAGGAGCGAGTGAAATAATTTTCTGGTATCCCGCATCACCGATTTCTCGTGGAATTGGACCGAATACACGACCAGCTACTGGTTCCTTCTTTTCTTTTGAAACAATAACTACTGCATTCTCATCAAATCGAATATATGAACCATCCTTTCTTCGAAATGGAGCTTTTTGTCGAACCACTACTGCATAGAGTACATCTTTCTTTTTTGCACCTTTTCGTGGTTCTGCTTTTTGAACAGAAAGAACAACCATCTCACCCAATCGTGCATATCGCTTCTTTGAACTTCCAAGTACTTTGAAAATTCGTCCGATTTTTGCTCCGGTGTTATCTGCGATTTTAACAATTGATTGTGGCTGGATCATATAATTTTATTTAGTTACAACAACAAAATGCTTATCTTATAAATAAGACAATAGGTATATCACTAAGACCCTACTTTATGAGCATTTCCTGCATCATGAGCTTTGAAACGCTTACTGATTTGCATGAATTTACCATACTTTGGATGTTTTACAAATCGGTTTACGAGTACTACCACAGTATCTTTCATTTTGTCAGATACAACAATACCAGTAAGGATTCGTCCTTGTTCTGATTTCTCTGTATGTGGTTGTATTTTTTTTGTTGCCATACTATTTATTTTACGTTAATTGCAGTCAAAATTCGTGCAATATCCTTTCGGATTGCATATCCTTCTTTTATATTTTTAACCTTACTACCAGCAACAGAAAAACGAAAATTTCGAAGTGCCACTCGTTTTTCACCGAGAAGAGCTTTAAGTTCTTTTTCTCCTGCCTTTCGAAGTGCCTCTTTTGCAATCGCTTCAGTAACGCCATCAATTTCAAAAATGATTCGTCCTGGGAGCACTGGAGCTACATATGCAAACAAATCTCCTTTTCCTTTACCGAGTTTTACTTCGGCTGGTTTTCGAGTAATTGGCATATCTGGGAAAATTCGAATCCATACTTTTCCTGTTTTACCCATTGCTCGTGAAAGCACCTTTCGAGCAGCTTCAATTTGATTTGATCGAATACGTGCATCAGTAGTTGCTTTAAGCCCAAATGAACCAAACGCAAGTGTTGCGCCACGTGTCGCTGTA
>CAZVIO010000035.1:0-1814 GCA_964627615.1 uncultured Candidatus Saccharibacteria bacterium | reverse complement strand
CGCCATTGTCGCACCTCCTAGTCGACCTGAGAGTTCAATTTTCACTCCGAGTTCATCTCGGTTCGCCATTACTTTTTCAATAATCTGCTTCCCTACTCGTCGGAAAGGCATACGTTTTTCAAGACCTTCTGCAATCATGTGTGCCACAATTGTTGCATTTGTTTCTGGAGATTTTACCTCTTTGATGTCGATTTTTACTTCGCCACCTGACACAAGATTTTTCTTAGCCATGAATGCCAAAATTTCATCTCGAAGTTTTGTGGCACCTTCACCTGATCGTCCGATGATAGCACCTGGTCGTGAAGTTTCGATAATAATTCGAAGCGCTTTTTCACTTCGTTCCATTTGGATGTCAGCTACATACTGACCTCGCATTTTTTTCTCAAGAAATTCGCGAATCAACACATCACTCTTCAAGAATTCCTTGAATTTAGTTTTCACGCCAAACCATCGAGATTTCCGCGACAACCTCTGCCTTTTCCTCCATTACTACCTTAGTTTTCTTTGCTTTTGGAAGCACTTCTTCGAGTGTAACAGAAATCATACTTGTTCGCTTTCGGATAGGATGAGCTGATCCTCGAGCAGCAGGCATTCGTCGATACATTGTTTTACCACTGTTTACCTCAACAGTTTTTACAACCAAGTTTTCAGTAGGCATTGACTGTGCCTTTGCGTTTGCAAGCGCTGATTCGATAAGTTTTCGGATTGGAGCTGAAGCTCGTTTCTCAGTAAACTGCATTGAAAGAATAGCATCAGCTACTTTTTTACCACGCACAAGATCAGCAACTACACGAACTTTTCGTGGAGACTGTCGGAGATTTGAAAGTGTAGCAGATGCTGTTGCCATGATAATTTAATTAAATGATTATTTCTTTTTAGCGTCAGGAGCTGCCTTAGATGCTTTTGCAGCAGCGATTTCAGACTCTTTCTTTTTAATTTCGAGCTCTTTCTGCATTTTACCTCCGTGTTTAAGGAATTTCTTTGTAGGAGAAAATTCGCCCAATCGGTGACCTACCATATCTTCAGTTACGAGAACTTCAATATGAGTCTTGCCGTTATGTACACCAAAGTTGAATCCTACCATTTCAGGCGAGATTACACATGCTCGTGACCAGGTTTTAATAACCCCAGTTTCAATAGGTTTTTTACCCTCAATCTTTTTGAGAACTCGTGGGTCTACATATGGTCCTTTGTGTGATGATCGTGTCATGAAAAATTGATGAAAAATACTCTTTATTTTGCAAGAGTGTTAAATACCCTAAACAAAAACGAGATGCAAGAGGAAAACTCTTACGTGCGCTCTATACTATACAAAATGCGACGATATGTCAAACGGATCTGAGTCCATAAAGTCCATAAAGTCGAAAGCCCTTAGAGTCTTATATTTAAAGCTAATTTGGAAAGATTTAAGTAAAACAAAATCCGCCACCCCCGCGACAGATTTTGGTCTGCGCCGGGATGGCGGTTTCCTCTACACGAGACTCACGAGTTCGGCAAGAACCTGCGGAAGGCTCTTACCTTCCTTTTCCATTTTCTCCACCAAACGGCGAAGGGCAGCGTAAGGGATGCACTCCTTGTTCTGGCGGGACACGAGTTTTCCATGGTGCCAGAACTCCACATGGGCGAAGTAGGCCAGATCTGCCTCATCGAGAGGCTCGGAGTCCACACGAACAAAAGCCTCGTCACCTTTGGTATAGTAAATACCATGTTTCATTGTTTGATACACTCCTGCTTTATATTATACACATATTATTATATTTGTCAAGTATTTGTATCCGTCCATAACATATGAGACTTTTCTTCTGTTAATGTAC
>CAZVIO010000034.1:715-8919 GCA_964627615.1 uncultured Candidatus Saccharibacteria bacterium | reverse complement strand
ATTAATATAATTGCAGTATGAGGAGGAAATGTATGATTCACACTGAATACTCCATTGAGATTTGTAAGTCGTGTTTTTCTATCTTTCAGTTTGTGTTGTGCACGAGTGTGTTTGGTTTTTATGAGTGCAGATGGTGCGTAGGTGATAGAGCGTGGAAGTAGAGAGATGAGTTTTTTACATATATACTGTGTATGAGCATAACCACGTTTTTGTACGTGTGCGTCAGTGCTTGGTATAGGTACGAGCATACAGTGGTTCCACGAATTAAATAGTGCACGTTCGGCGTATTCATCTTGTATAAGATCTGCGAGGAGAGGCAGGACTAATGAAAGAGCTTTATCATTTTTATGATATTTGATTTCCCATACAAGAGCAGTTACTCGTTTATCTTTATATGAAAAAAGAGAGTGTGTGTGATCAGGTAAATTGTCGTAAGCTTTTGGAAGAGAAAAAATTTCTTTTTCTGTAAACTGCGCGATTATCCGCTCATCATGTCGAGGAGGGAATATCCAATCAATACATGTAGAAAAAATGTTTTTAAGTCGTAAGATCATGCTGTATACTTATATATGATATAATAATACTCCTATGGTTGCTTTTCTAGAAAACTTATTTGGTAAAAAAAATCAAAGTGTAATTGGCGTTGATATTGGATCATCGTCTATTAAAGTTGTGCAACTTCGCAAAAAAGGTTCTCAAGCACTTCTTGAAACATACGGAGAACTTTCATTGGGACCGTATGCAGGTGTTTCAGTTGGTCAGGCAACAAATCTTACTCAAGATAAAATCATCCAAGCGCTCCATGATTTGTTGGTAGAAAAAGAAGTAAATATCACAACTAATCTTGCTGGTATTGCAATCCCGTACTCATCAAGTTTGATGACGGTTATTGAAATGCCTATTGTGTCACAGAAGGAACTTGTCAACATGATTCCTATCGAAGCGCGTAAATATATTCCAGTTCCGATTTCAGAAGTTTCTTTAGATTGGTCTGTGATTCCAAAAGATAAACTCGACCCACTTCCTGAGGATGCTTCAGCACCTATTGCTGGTGTACCAGTACAACGTAAGATTCCGATGCAGGACATACTCTTGGTTGCAATACATAACGATATGCTATCTCGATATGGTGATATTGCTGCAAAAAATAATCTAAGCACATCATTTTTTGAAATTGAAATATTTAGTTCGATGCGTTCTGTTCTCGATCAAACGATTGCACCAATGATGATTTTTGATATGGGTGCAGCAACAACAAAACTATTTATTGTTGAGCGAGGGATTCTCCGTATGTCACACACAATCAATCGGGGATCTCAAAATATTACTTCAGCAATATCAAAATCATTTGGTATAGAGATGGACAAAGCAGAAGTGATGAAGCGTCAGTTTGGTTTGATTGATACCACTCCGGATGGTGTAAGTGTTGCCAATATTATCAGACTCACACTTGATTTTCTTTTTACTGAAGCAAATCGAGTTATTCTCACGTATGAGAAAAAATACAATAAAAATATACACAAAGTGCTGTTGGTAGGAGGAGGATCGTCACTCAAAGGTCTTGAACCACTTGCTCAAAAAAGTTTTCAAACAGAAGTACGAGGAGGAGATCCTTTTTCAAAAGTAATTACACCAGCATTTCTCGATGAGGTGCTTAAACAAACAGGTCCTCAGTTTGCAGTGGCACTCGGTCTCGCACTTCGAAGATTGCAAGAATTGGAATAAGTGTCAGTAGACTCATCAGCAGAGCTTTGGGTAAACTTTTGTTTCATCTCTAGGTTAGAGTATTCACAAAACAAAAGTAATCCACCGTTTTGTATTGGTCAACTCATGCTTCTGGTCTATAATAGAATATGAATGTTGTATACGCTCAGAGATACGGAGCGCTACTTTTATCACATAAGCACATGGAACCAAAGTTTCAAACATCATTTATACCAAAGGCACCTATTCCAAGTGGAAATTCATCGCTTGGATCAAGTCCACGAGTTTCTCTCAATATTTTGAGCACACTTGCTCTTATTCTATTTGTTGGTTCAATACTCGCATCAGGCGGAGTGTTTGCGTACAATTATTATCTTAAATCACAAATTGAAGCTTCAAATATGGCACTCAGTGAAGCTCGGAAGGCATTTGAATCACCTGAAAATGAAAAAATACTTCTCATTTCAGATCAACTAAAATCGATCCGAACACTTCTCACAGAACACAAAGTTGTATCTCCTGTATTTGAGTTGTTTGAAAAGGAAACGCTTCCTACTGTGCGGTTTACATCATTTACATTCACGCGAGATTCTCAGGGGCATGTGGTGGTAACTATCATAGGGGAGGCACAGAGTTATGTTGCATGGGCTCAACAAGCAAAGATTTTCCTTGAATCAGACATGTTCGAAGATGTAACCTTCTCTAAGGTTGTGCTTTCTGACAAAGGGGCTGTACAAACAACTATAAAAGCAATCCTCAATCCTGATGTTGTGCTTTATAGCAATAAAATTCAAACAGTATCCATGATTTCTAAATACACGTTATAAGTTATGAAAAGACTCACCCCATTATTATTTATCATAGGAGCATTCGTTATTGTGTATCTCTACACATGGCCACAGTGGCAGGCAACAAGTGGTTTGAAAATGAAAAACCAGGAACTTAAAGATGCTCAACAAAAAGCACAGCAACTCAAAGAGATTCGAGATTCTTTGATTGCACAGTACGAAGCGATTCCATCAAGTGACTTAGAAAAAGTAAGTAAAGTTGTACCACAACAATATAATCCGATTAAACTTACTGCAGATATTAATGCAATTGCATTGCGACACAGTATGCTTGTGAAAGACTTTTCTTTTGTAGACAAAAAAGAAACATCTGAGATGACGACAGGTATTATCGATCCTACTGTAGAAGTTGTGGTTCCAGAATCTCCATATAAAGTAGTTGAATTTGATTTTGCGACTGAAGGACAATACAAAGATCTTGTCGTATTTCTTGCAGATCTAGAGAAAAATCTACAATTGCTTGATATTAAAAAGGTAACCATCGATAGTGCCGCATCAACAGATAAACCTACCTCATCACGGTTGACGTTTAAAATTACATTAGATAGTTATTGGATGAACTAATATGCAATCACTTAAACAAAACAAAACATTAGTGACTATCTTTCTTATATCGCTTGTCGCGTTCTTGTTCTACCAGTTTAAAGGTAAGGACACAGTAGTGATTGATCCTGCATTGGTAGGGAATGAAGTGGTATCTGATCAAACCACTGCTGATATATTGTTGTTGTTAAACAAAATGCAGCAAGCAAGTATTGATGGAGATTTTTTTACATCAACCGCGTGGACCAATCTTGTTGATCAATCAACTCCTCTACCAACTGATGCTCCCGGAAGATCAAATTTGTTTGAAGGTACTCTCCAAGGTCAAAGCATATCACCCGTTGCAAGTACTAGTAGGCCATAACCTATACATTACGTATGAATATACTAGAAATTTTAGTTGAAAAAAATCTTATCTCAAAAGATGATGCTCCTTTAATCGAACAAGAGGCCAACGAAAAAGGTGTACCTGTTGAGCAGATTTTGTTACGTCGAGGGATTAACGCTTCCGATATCCTGAATGCAAAAGGGGAGTATCTTGAAATACCTACACGATCACTCGAAAACGTTGAAGTTCCTATGAGTGTGCTCGAGTATATTCCAGAAGATTCTGCACGATACTATAAGTTCGTGCCGATTGCCGTATCAGACGGTGTGCTTGAAGTAGGTATCACAGACCCCGATAACATAGAGGGTCGTGATGCACTCAACTTTATCGCATCGAAAGTGAACATGCCTTACAAGGTATTTCTTATTTCTCAGTTTGATTTTGATCGTATTATTGGATCATATAAAGGATTGTCTGGTGAAGTAAACAAGGCACTCAATGAACTTGAAATTGAATTAAAGACCGATGCAGAAGCTTCTTTAAAGGATGGTGCTAAAAAAGAAGAGTTAGAACCAGAAAGTGTTGCCAATGAAAAAATAACTGAAGATGCTCCGGTAACAAAAATCGTAGCGACGATTTTGCGATATGCAACCGATGGGAGTGCGTCCGATGTGCATATAGAACCACAACGTGAAAGTGTAAAGGTACGTTTTCGTGTTGATGGTGTACTTACTACAAGTCTTGTTCTTCCGTACAAAGTACATTCTGCGGTAGTTGCACGTATCAAAATCTTATGTAATATGCGTCTCGATGAAAAACGTAAACCGCAAGACGGTCGTTTTACCGCACGTATTGAAGGAAGAAAAATAGATTTTCGTGTATCTACATTTCCTACATACTTTGGAGAAAAAGTTGTGATGCGACTTTTGGATCAGGAAAAAGGAGTAAAGAAGCTTGATGACCTTGGGTTAAGTCAGTACAACCTTGATCGTATACGTCGTGCACTTGCTCGCCCATATGGACTCATCCTTATCTCAGGTCCGACAGGGTCTGGAAAAACTTCAACACTGTATTCAATGTTGATGGAAATGGATCGTGAGCGTCAAAATGTATTGTCTTTGGAAGATCCAATTGAGTATAACATTGAAGGTATGTCGCAATCTCAAGTAAGACCTGAGATTGATTATACGTTTGCATCTGGTTTGCGTACCACACTTCGTCAAGATCCTGACGTAATCATGGTGGGAGAGATTCGAGATAAAGAAACAGCACAACTTGCTATTCAGGCTGCGCTTACTGGTCACTTAGTGTTATCAACTATCCACACCAACTCAGCGATTGGTGTAATTCCGCGTTTGATTGATATGGGTGTTGATCCGTATTTGATTGCACCAACATTGATACTGGCGATGGCACAGCGTCTTGTGTCTGTGCTGTGCCCAGGATCAGGAGCTCCGATCCCTATTGAAGGCGGTATTGAGCTCATGATTACAAAACAGTTTGAAGACCTACCGGCAGAGTTTCGGGATACATTGGAGTTTAGTAAGGAGGTGTATGGTATTGCACCAACCACAGATTGTCCAAATGGTGTTCGAGGGCGACGTGCGGTGATGGAAGTGTTGGAAATAGATAAAGATATTGAAGGTGTTATTTTGAAAAATCCGACAGAACCAGAGATTGCACGAGTTGCTCGAAGTAAAGGTATGATTACGATGAAAGAAGATGCGATTCTCAAAGCGATGAAACGAGAGATTCCTTTTGAAGAAGTAAATGCACTGTAGTATACTAAGAGATAAAGATATTCTAATTATTATGACTGATACTAAAACAAAAATTTTCTTAGTTGACGATGATCGTTTTTTGCTCGACATGTATGCAGTTAAATTTCAAAAAAGTGGACTAGAAGTTGAAACTGCAAACGGTAGTAGTGTGGCACTACAGCGATTACGAGAAGGGTATACACCTGATATAATTTTGCTTGATATTATTATGCCAACAATGGATGGTCTTGCTCTTCTTGAAATTATTCGTGCAGAAAAATTGGCTTCGACCTCAGCAATTATCATGCTTACTAACCAGGCGGATGATGAAGAGAAAGCAGAACAGCTCGGTATCGACGGTTTTATTATTAAGGCAATGACCATACCATCTGAAGTGGTAACAAAAGTGCTCGAAATTTATAATACTCGTAAAAAAATATAACATGGAACACAAAATGCTCTCCGAGTTAATCGATCATTTGGTCCAAGAAAACGCTTCAGACCTTCACCTTGCTGAGGAGCGTATTCCTATTATGAGAGTCGATAGCTCACTTGTTCCGTTGGTAAAGTATAAAGCACTTACGCGATCAGATATTAAAGCTATACTCGATGAGTTGTTGAGTCAAAAACAAAAAGAGAAATTCATTGAAGAAAATGAAGTTGATTTTGCGTATGAACATAAAGGGATTGTTCGTTTGCGAGGTAATGCGTATTTTCAACTTGGTAAAATGAGTGTTGCGCTCCGTCTAATTCCTAAAAAAATCCAAACAATTGAAGAACTTAATCTTCCTCCGATTTTGGAAACATTTGCAAATAAACAACAAGGGTTCTTCTTGGTGGTAGGTCCAACAGGTCAAGGAAAAAGTACAACTCTTGCATCGTTGATACAACACATAAACACACATCGTCTCGAACATATTATTACAATCGAGGATCCGATTGAATATTTGTTTGAATCAGATAAGTCACTTGTAGAACAAAGAGAGGTTCGTGAGGACACTCCAGATTTTCATACAGCACTTCGTGGTGTATTCAGACAAGATATCGACGTGTTAATGATCGGAGAAATGCGTGAGCCAGAAACCATATCAACTGCAGTAACTGCTGCAGAGACAGGGCACTTGGTATTTTCAACACTACACACAAACACTGCAGCTCAAACGGTTGCACGTATTATCGACTCGTTTGTAGCTGAGCAACAAAACCAGATTCGAGTACAACTTTCAGCGTCACTTATTGGTATTTTTTCTCAAAGACTTATTCCTCGTATATCAGGGGGAATGATACCTGCATACGAACTTTTAATTAATAACCCTGCAGTTGCAAACCTTATTCGAGAGAACCGTATTCACGAAATTAACTCTGTTATCGAAACAGGGTCAGAACTTGGTATGATTGATCTCAACAGAACCTTATCAGATTTGGTAAAAGCAGGAGAAATCACCGTAGAAAATGCGTACATGTTTTCTCAGAACTCAAAAGGACTAGAGCGATTATTGTAATACAACAATGATTTATACATATAAAGCACTTGATCAGCAGGGTGGGGTAAAAGAAGGCACACTGGATGCTGTAAATATTGACGTTGCGATTAATACTTTGCAAAAACAAGGGTTGATTATTTCTTTTATAAGACCAATAGAAGATAAAAAAGGAATTTTTGAACTCGAACTTCATTTTACTTCAGGGGTATCAAATAAAGATATTGTAATTCTCTCTCGACAGATGGCGACATTGTTCGACGCTCAGGTATCCGCTTTGCGTATTTTTAGATTGATTGCTGATCAAGTAGAAAATGTAACATTGCGAAAAGCTCTTGCAGAAGTTGCCGATGACCTCCAGGGAGGTATGAGTATTTCAGCATCACTCGCAAAACATCCAAAAATATTCAGTGATTTTTACGTTAACATGGTTCGGTCAGGTGAAGAATCAGGTAAACTTGATGAAACATTTAACTATCTTGCAGACTATCTTGATCGTACATACGAAGTAACCACTAAAGCAAAGAGTGCGTTGGTGTATCCAGCATTCGTGATCGCAACATTTATTGGTGTGATGATTTTGATGCTTACAGTGATTATCCCAAAGATTGCATTGATGATTAAAGATTCTGGACAAGAGATACCATTTTATACAAAGATTGTGCTCGCATTTTCTGATCTTGCAGTACGGTACGGTGTATTTATTGCGATTGGAGCAATAATTTTTGGTTTTGTTGTATATCGATATGCTCAAACCGAGGAGGGAGCACGATGGGTTGGCGAATTAAAATTAGAGGTGCCTTATGTGGGTGATCTCTATCGAAAACTTTATCTGTCTCGTATTGCTGACAACATGAACACTATGGTGTTGTCAGGTATTCCAATGTTGCGAGCACTTGAGATTACCTCTACTGTGGTAGACAATGAAGTGTATAAAGCTGTGTTGGTTGCATCATTGAATTCAGTAAAAGGTGGTATGTCTCTCTCAAATTCATTTGCTCAATACGAAGGTCAAATCCCCGGAATGATGGTTCAAATGATCAAAGTGGGTGAAGAAACTGGTGAGCTGGGTAATATTCTAAAAACACTTGCTCGATTTTATCAGAGAGAGGTAACAAATGCAGTAGATACTTTGGTAGGTTTGATTGAACCAATCATGATTGTTTCTCTTGGTTTAGGAGTAGGTATATTACTCGCATCAGTGTTGATGCCTATCTACAATATTGCTTCTACTGGGTAAAAGTTAAACATACGGCGTATTTCTTTGTTGCTTCGCTCGGTTTTCTCCCGCAATGTACAATCAGTACATTTTGGTTGCAAACTTCACCCGCGCCTCGAACTGCATCCGTCTGATTAACCTTTACTGTTGGTCTTATATCAAAATCTAAATGCATGGTGACTTTCGACTTTATGGACTTAATGGGCTTCAGACTTCGTAAGGTTATCCACAGGCTCGCTTTATCTCAATGTATACTCACGTATAATATAAGTATTCGTTTTTAGTTCGACAAACATTAAGTGAAATGAAAAAGTATATTTC
>CAZVIO010000034.1:0-705 GCA_964627615.1 uncultured Candidatus Saccharibacteria bacterium | reverse complement strand
ACCCTTATACGAACATGTATCTAATAAAGAGAGTGTTAGATACAAAATAATTAATTATTTATTAGTAAGTTTTTTTTGAATAAATACCATATATGGTTAAATTGAACAAAGGTTTTACATTGATTGAATTGTTGGTGGTGATTGCGATTATCGGTATTCTTTCTTCAGTAGTGCTTGCTTCTCTCAACACAGCACGAGGAAAGGGTGCTGATGCAGCAATCAAGAGTAACTTGAACAACATCAGAGCACAGGCAGAATTGTACTATGATAACAACAGTAGTTATGGTACAGCAGGTGCTGGTACTGGTGTGTGTGCAGATACTACAGTTGCGAATGCTCTCAACGCAGCAAGTAATGCATACAACGGAACAGCTACAGCTGACGTATGTAACGTTGCGGCGGCAGGTGCAGCATGGGCAGCATCAGTTCCTCTTAAAGGAGGTGGATATTGGTGTGTAGATAGTACAGGTGTGTCTACTTCAAGAGTAACCGCACTTTCAACTAACACAGTTTGTCCAGCATCTTAATATAACGCAAGTTATGTTCTTCAAAAAACCACCTTCTTAGGTGGTTTTTTGTTGTGCACAGTACCAAGCTTCAAACAGGTGTACTTTGTATTATACTGTATACATGATTTTAATTTTCTTTATTGGGGCGTTAATCGCTGGTGCGCTTATTGGCAGTTTTTTAAATGTTGTTATTTAT
>CAZVIO010000033.1:0-9086 GCA_964627615.1 uncultured Candidatus Saccharibacteria bacterium | reverse complement strand
TAGAAATTGCTGATGCAATTGACCGATTGATTGTGTTGACGACGGGAGCGACGGCTTTTCGTCAATACATCACTCGATACCCAACCTCTGCTGGCGATCCGTTTGATCATATATGGGGAGTCGATGATAAACAGCAAGACCAAGCATCCGCAAACGGCGCGGCCTACATCTCCTCAGGTACTGTTGCAGTATCAGGCACAGCTGTTACTGGTACGAATACTTTTTTTGTTGCAGGAATGGTTGGATTTAGAATTGGATTCGGTTCGACCGACCCTACAGTCATTTCAACCTGGTACACCATTTCCGCATTTTCATCTGCAACCTCAATCACTCTATCGAGTTCTGCTGGTACGATTGGATCTGGTTCAGCATACGTCATTGATTGGAACAGCAACACTGTACCTCACTTCAACACCGCATCCCAAGTCACCTCTGTATGGAGTGAAAATGGTATTGCACATGTTGTTAAGCACGGCACCACCGCAGCCTTGTGTCAGATGTATGCGCTTCCGTTTGGCGCCCATGCATCATATGCAGGAAGTACAAATCAACGAGTGATTACGCCAACACTGTACACACCTGATTGCGCAAGATTCGTCAGTGTAAATATTACATATGATGACAGACTCGGATCTGGTGAATTTGCTACGAACACAGAACCTATCTACACACACTTCAGAACAAAAGGTATTGATGAAAACGTAGGCGAATGGACACTTATTGAAAAAGACGGTGATCTTTCTAGTTTGATCGGAGCTCCGCGTATCCAATTTATGTTTGAGTTTGGCACAATTGGATCATTTTGTATTCCTCCAAAACTCATGAGTGTAGTTGTTGTATACGACGATACTTCCTCTACTACTGATTCTCATTACCAACCGTCAGTTACTCACTCAAGTGCGTCAAACAAACGCTTTGCATGGCGATTTGCAACTGCGTTTGGAGGTACAGTACCTACACTACGGATCAGACTCTACAATGCACTCACCGGAGATTTACTTGTCGATGATTATACCACAAGCTCAACTGGAACATGGGAAAAAACAACTGACGGAAGTTCGTGGGGGGCATACAACACTACAGACAAAGGAAATGAAACTACCTACATACGCTACACACCCGCATCATTAGGTGATAATATAAAAGTACGCGCAGTATTAACACAATAAGAACCATGATTTATCTTACAAAAGGACAAACATTATATGATAATCCTGCTATGGTGGTATACGACCAAACAGGATACTACGAAGATGGCGCATCTGTTATTTGCGCAGCATCATACGCGCCTGAAGATCCAGTATGTCGGTACGAGGCAAAATATATTGCATATGGCAATATGGTATATACCATATCTGAACCAACAAAACTTACTGAAGAGATTCTTGCTATAGATCCAAAAAGTCTTTTTGGTAAAACAAATCAAGATGTTGTGTTAGATGCTGTAGTCGAAAATATACAAACAGTGACACCTGATACGGGCAACTCACCTTCTACACCACAAATTCCATCAGAACAAAGCACATCTACACCAATAACCACCCCTGCTGAAGTAGAATCTGCGCTTACTGCATCGAGCACACCCCCTCTCGCTGACATACCAAGCGAGCCAGTTCTTTCAACAACAACCACACCCACTCTGATTGACGAAGCGGTATCGATAGTCGAACCTATTGAACAAACCCCTCCTCTATCACCAATTATTGAAAACATAAGTACCACAACACCACCATTAACAGAAATAACATTTTAATGTATGGCAATCACTGACATCCTTGCTCCATCAGGAGATGCTCAAGACTTTATTGTAGAAATACCCGCTGGAAATAGCGGCTACACACCAAATGATATTCTTATCGAAACAGATGGTTCTTTTCTCTGTGTGGAAGTACCAGAAGTAGTAGATGGTGGCGGTGGAGGTAATATCTTTATTATGTCAGAGTAGCCTCACACTCCCTTGAAACCTTTTGTTAAACATCTGGAGACATTTCTCCCTTACCTAGAAGACCTTCGAAGACGAATATATTGGTCGACAATCATATTTACCCTTGTATTTATCGGAGGTTTTTTCTCGTCTGCATTTATCCTTAAACACTTTGTATCTTTTTTTAGTATCAAAGATGTATTGATTGCAACCACCTCACCATTCCAATTTGCAGACCTTGCGGTCGATATTGGATTCTTTTTCGCGATTATTATTACCCTTCCATTAGTAATATTTCATCTCTACGCTTTCTTACGGCCAGCACTCACACGTAAAGAAAAAATCTGGTTTACATTCTCAATCCCACTCAGTCTCCTTTTATTCATCTGTGGTTTTTTATACGGCGTTCTTATTCTTTATTATTCTTTTGAATTGCTCGCTCGTTTAAATGAAGGTTTGGGAATTAGAAACATATGGGACATTGGATCATTTTTATCACAAATCTTTATCACTTCTTCACTGCTTGGGATTGTATTTCAATTCCCTTTGGTGCTTTCTCTTGGCATCAAACTCCAACTTATTAATACATCATTCTTAAAAGAAAAAAGACGTGTTGCTCTTTTTATTATCTTCGTAATTGTATCTTTACTTCCACCAACAGATGGACTATCATTAATAGCAATGGCGTTGCCGTTAATTATACTTTACGAAGCAACCATTTTAATTAACACTAATAATAAAAACCATGTTTGGATTAGGAACTAGAGAGCTTATTATCATCGCAGCACTTGCAGTACTTCTCTTTGGATCAAAAAAGATTCCAGAATTGTCACGAAGTATTGTGGAGGCAATCAAGCACATGCGTGGAGCATTTAAAGATGTTGAGACACCTCAGGTAAACCCTACTGATATAAAAAAGAAGTAATACAAAAAACTCGCTCACGCGAGTTTTTTGTTATCTATTGTCCACTCTCACAGAAACGCTCCAGTTCTTGTGACGGTATATTCTGAGGAAGCGCTTCGACAACAAAACGATAACTCTTTTCATCAACTGGTTTTTTATTGAGTGTACTTACCTGTAAGAAATACTCTCCTGGCCATAACTGTCCACTTACATTCCACACAATACTACGTGCTGCATCACCTTGAAATTCTTCAGGGAGTCCACTTACACGTCCACTAACCATCTTGCGAGTTCCTGCATCAAACACAGACAAAGTCATATGATTAATGCTACTTGATGCAATCCATTTAATTGGATATGTACACCCATGATACAGAGTTGTATTTTTAGACGGAGTGGTAAATAAGAAATTATCAGGACCAGTATATTCTACAGGTGTTGTTGTACTGATAATCGTATCAGTTGAAGAAGCATTATGTGTCGTGTATACAACAGATGCTGTTTGTTGTGATGTAACAAATGAATTGTCCAATGAAGCGAACACTCGATTGAACTCTCCTAACACCCATCCTCTAAAAAAGAAAGTTCCTCCAGTAAGTATACAAACCATGACAATAATACGGAGCGTATTTTTCATAACACTACATAGTATAATACACAATACATGTTTTCACTAGAGAACTTTTGTTATATATGGATATATTTTATCTACAATCTTCATATATCCAGCATCATTGGGATGCACAGCATCAGACATGTATCGCATATCTGCTACCAACCCATCAAGCACATTAGGTACATATACAGTCCCGTATCGTTCTGAAATATCCTCAAACATATCTTCATACGGATCAGTAAGGATACCACCCTGCACACCAAGAAGCACAACCACAGCACCCATACGCTGTATTTCAATAACAATACGTTCTATATTTTGTGCAGTCTCTGTGCGAGGAATCTTTTTTAAATAATCATTACCTCCCAACAGCACAAAAACGATTTTTGGTTTATATCGTGCAATCTGATTTACACGAGCAAGTCCTTGAGATGTTGTATTACCTGCTACACCAAGATTAATAATCGGTGTTCCGATTTTTTTTGACAACTGTGATACAAGATCATTTCCTGGAGTTGCTCCCACTCCTTCGATCAGACTGTCACCAAATGCAACAAATGTAGTACCCGAAGATGGATAATTAGTAATCTTTACTGATGGTTTAAAAAAGAAAAAACCTGAAATCACCAGAACAATACCAAGACTCAAAAGTATTTTTTGATTCATTAAAATAGTATAGCAAATCGACATAAAAAAACCGGTGCTCCTCAGAGCACCGGAACACAACAATGTGTTATATATGGTGAGTCCGCAATGTTCCTCTGGGAACAGACGGACTCATCGGTATTGACTGGTGAATCACATTATAACACATATATTATTATAATGTCAATACTTTCATTTTATACAGAATATGATACAGAAAAGCCTTGTTGCAAAATGCAACAAGGCTTTGACCTACATCAGATCACCGTCCGCCGTTTCAAAGAGCGGCGGGTCTTCCACATTATGTAACTTATACTGAACGAGGACCACGATTATAGATCGCATGAATCCAAGATAGATCCTTTGTTCCTGAACAACGGGCTCCAATATTTCAATTTTCCCTTGACCGAAGAGGCGCCCTTTAGCTTGCTCCTCTTCCATTTTCTTCTTCACCTCATCCATATCATCAACAACAATACGATAAAAATACATTTGGTATCCTCTAAATTTAGAATACATACTAATAACATATATGTCAATACTTTATGTACCAATCAACCTTTTATTTCACTCGAAGCTAGTTGAAATAAATGGCACCATTCCTTATTCAGAGATGGTGCCATAATTGCTACAATGATGGATTAGCTATTCGCTTGTTCCTTTGAAAGTATTGTGCGCTGACCTCGCCGGTTAACGATCCCCCTCAACTCTTCGATGCGTGTTTTGAGGATTTCGCCACGACTTCCGAGTTGCTCCACTGCATGATTAGTGTTTGCCTGGTCGAAAGCGTTGACGACGTCATTTGCGGACTGAATTAAACTCTTTTTCATTTCAAGTCTCCTGCATTAACATAACACCTATTTAATTAGTGTCAAACTGTGTGACCTTACGGGGAGTATCTCCCTCGAAATTTTTTCGTCGTCACTCAAAAATTTCTGGGCACCGGATTGTCGACAAGCACTGTTGTGCTTGTAGACCGACAATCCGTTCGATTCCCCGACGCAAGAGTGTATCAACACTCTTGCTTAAGGTCACAGGATATTCAAAAGTAAAAACACCCTTTTCAGGTGTTTCTACTAAGAATATCTCTGTGACCTTACGGGGAATATCGATCCTTACAGGATCAGTACACCTGTTCTGTTTTTTGTTTCCTTTCAGTCACAAAAAACTATCACAGGTCTTCGATTCCCCACGAAATTGTGCAACGCACAATTTCTGTAAGGTCACAGGATATTCAAAAGTAAAAACACCCTTTTCAGGTGTTTCTACTAAGAATATCTCTGTGACCTTACGGGGAATCGAACCCCGATTACAGCCTTGAAAAGGCCGTGTCCTAACCGTTAGACGATAAGGCCATATATTTTTACCATACCTTCCGTATCCCGTTAGACGATAAGGCCATGTCCTTTGACACTTACATACAATAAGCTTCAAAGAAGAAATACTGTAACACTTTTTTAGCAAAATTGCAAAGACTTCCCTGCCGACACTTATTGCAGACGATATTGAAAATTGATAGATTGTAGTAAGCACCCGCGCGCGATTAGCTCAATTGGTAGAGCGTGTTCTTGACGTGAACAAGGTAGCAAGTTCGAAACTTGCATCGCGCACATTATAAAGAAAATGATATACTTACTCTATGGAACATTTTAAGCCCTCAGAGACACTCTCTCGCATCAATATTATTGATATATTAAGAGATCAGGATAGTATCGACCCTTTCATTCAAGCAAAAATAGACGAGTATGCAAACAATACTGGTTTAGAAGATACAGCACTCAAATTCCATATGGTAGATATATATGTCGAATCAGGACATATCTCAGAAGCCATGCAACTACTTGAAACTCTTCAAACAGAACACCCAGAACTCGAACAAAAAGTCAAAGAAATACGGTATGGTATAGAAGACAGGGTTCGATAGTACATACTTACATCATGAGATTGTACACCAAAGGTTTTACATTAATCGAGCTCCTTGTTGTGATCGCAATCATCGGTCTATTGTCTTCGGTTGTACTCGGAAGCCTCAATGCTGCCCGAGCAAAGTCACGTGATGCACGGAGAATGCGTGACATGAAAGAAATTCAAACAGCACTCAATTTATACTATCAAGACAATGGAGTATACCCCCTTGCAGCTGGAGGCACATGGAATGGATATATGACCACAGGATGTGGTGTCGCAGGATCACTGTCTGGTCCCACAGGATACATTCCCTCTCTTGCACCAACTTATATCAAGGAGCTACCCCGAGACCCTGGAGGTGTCACTGGTGGATGCTCAGGATATCTCTACTATTCAAACGGTGTAGATTATAAACTCCTTGATCACAGTACTGGACCAGAAAGTTTTCCGAATTCATCAAGTGGATTTTATGATCCTGTACGACCAGGTTGGTCTTGGGCGCTCTGTAGTTCACCAACAGTTTGTGCTTCTTGGTAAGATAAATTCTACTACTTTACGGGCAACGAAAATGAGTGACGTTGAAGTAAAAATCATCTCCATATCCTGCATATACTATACGAGGCGGATTTGCACCACCGGCATTACCACCAAAAATACCATTTGGACCTGCGCTATAGATCGCATCATAGAGACAATTTGATGTTGAACCTTCATGTTCATTTTCATCAAATGTATATGGATTACCCCAAGGATCAAGTGGTGGCGAAGCAAAACCCAGTTTAACCCAGTTTGCCGTATTTACTGCAAGGGCTGCTGTCTGACTTTGTAGTGTTGCGGTTGTGTTGAAACCACATGACGTACACCCACTACCGGTTACCACAAGCATTACCCCATCTGCATCTGATCGGGCAAGATTAATCTTTGCATCAATCATATGTGCATCCGCTCTTAATTTTGCCACAATCGCTTTTTGACGAGCGCTTGAAAGAGAACTAAGTACAATACTCGACAACATACCAATAATCGCAATCACTACCAACAACTCTATAAGAGTAAAACCACGTGTATTATATTTCATACATCATTGTATTATGTTGTATACTATACCATATACTATTATGAATACACATGTATCTCGTACAGGGTTTACACTTATTGAACTTCTTGTTGTTATATCGATTATCGGTATACTTTCAACAATTGTACTTGGAACACTCAACACATCACGTGCAAAAGCGCGTGATGCAGCCACCATGCGCGACTTCAGTCAGGTGCAGAGAGCTCTGACTCTGTATTACGATAAATACAGTCGCTATCCAAATGAAACCCCTGTAGTCACCAACCCATGGTCTGATAATTTTAACTCCATGGCACAACAACTCGTTACTGAAGGATTTTTAAGTAGAGTACCTGTTGCTCCTGCCGGACGATCATATGCCTACTACAACTACGGTGGAACCATCGGTGGATTACTCGTAACAACCCTCGAAGCAGCTGCTCCAAGTGTTTCTGGGTACCCGGGTACCTGCCGACCATGGGCTGCCGGACAAAACTGGTGTGACCAATCAAGCACTCGGGCGTATTGCGTATGTAATCCATACTAATTGTATTCCCGTATAAAAATTGTTAGAGTTCTCCTATATGCGTATTTTAGGTATTGAAACAAGTTGTGATGAGACAGCTGTGGCTGTTATTGAGGCATCTGGGGGACTGACCGCCCCTGCTTTTTCTGTACGAGGTACAGGGCTCTTTTCACAAGTAGCACTCCATGCAGAATACGGTGGAGTATACCCAAACCTTGCAAAACGTGAACATATAAAAAACCTACCGCCACTTCTTCATAAAGCACTCTCTGATGCTGGAATGCTCACTCACACTCCAACAAGTATCTCAGAAGACCGTCTCGTAAAAGCTCAAGACATACTCTCAAAAGAACGAGGGTTATTTGAACTATTTAAAGAAACACTGCAGTATGTTACCCCACCACCGATTGATATGATTTCTGTAACCACAGGTCCGGGACTCGAACCTGCATTATGGGTAGGTATTTCTTTTGCTCGAGCATTAAGTGTACTCTGGGACATACCAGTACAGCCTACAAACCACATGGAGGGACATATCAGTTCTGTGTTACTCAATGGAACTGATGGAAGAACTCTTAATAATGCAAACGTCATACAATTTCCAGCACTCGCATTACTCATTTCAGGAGGACACACCGAACTTGTATATATTGAGCATTGGGGGTCATACAAAAAAATCGGTCAGACACGAGACGATGCGGTCGGTGAAGCGTTTGATAAAGTAGCGCGTATGCTCAAACTTCCATACCCGGGCGGACCAGAGGTTTCTAAAAAAGCACAAAGTGCTCGTGAGAAAAATATCCCCTCTACCTTTTCTCTTCCCCGCCCTATGATTCACTCTCAGGATTTTGATTTTTCTTTTTCTGGTCTCAAAACCTCGGTGTTGTACACACTCAAAGATCATGGTGAATTAACACCTGACCTATGTGAAGATATGTGCCGTGAATTCGAGCATGCAGTTACTGACGTACTCATTTCAAAGACAAAACGAGCTCTTATAGAAACTGGAGCGCAATCACTTGTGATTGCTGGTGGAGTAATCGCCAACACACACATACGACATGCATTTACAGAACTTATGGCAAAAGATTTCCCAGGACAAGCCTTGTACATACCTGAAAAAAACATGGCAACAGACAATGCGGTGATGATTGCAGCTGCAGGATACATCGAACACCTGTTACATCCTGATAATGCAGAAACAAATCGGATTATCCGTGCACAAGGAAATATGGAATTATAACGTATTGTTTTCCACAGAAATGCAGAAAAAAATAACCGTACTATAGTATACTAAGACACTGAAGTACAAAAGGAAAAACCCCTCCAAGCTCTTGTAGCTGAGGGGTTTTTCCTTTATAGAGATACCTATAGATTAGTCGCGCATCAAATCAAGTTCTTCGTTGATTTCGAGTGCTTTTTTGTTTGCTTGTCGTTCACGATACCAAAGGTATGACATAGTGATAATCACAATAATCAAGAGCCAGTTAAACCATTGTGTAAACA
>CAZVIO010000032.1:0-9362 GCA_964627615.1 uncultured Candidatus Saccharibacteria bacterium | reverse complement strand
GCTTTAATTACCGCTTCATCGACATTGAATTTTTGCAAGATACGACGACCAATTTCAACATGTGTACCTGCTACTTCATGATCAAGTGCTTTACCGAGGTCGTGGAGGAGTGCACCAGCTTTTGCTACTTGGACATTTGCACCAAGTTCTTCTGCAAGCATTCCTGCAATATGAGCCATTTCAACTGAGTGGGCGAGAACATTTTGTCCGTAACTTGTTCGATAGTGAAGACGTCCAAGAATAGCAACTACTTTTGGATCAAGGTTTAAGATCCCGCATTCATAGACTGCTTCTTCTCCTTTCTCCTTTATCATTTTATTGATATCTTCCTGGGCTTTTTGAATCATCTCTTCAATTTTTGCAGGTTGAATACGTCCATCAGCAATGAGTTTTTCGAGAGCTACTTTTGCCACTTGTCGGCGGACAGGGTCGAATGATGAGATGGTGATAGAGCCTGGTGTGTCGTCTACGATAATTTCAACACCACTCATGCGCTCAAATGCTTTAATATTTCGCCCTTCTTTACCAATAATCTTACCTTTGATTTCATCAGAGGGGATAGGTACGTTGGTAGTGAGCATGTCTGCGGTCACTGAGTTTGCAAGACGTTGAATCGATGTTGCAAGAATATCTTGTGCTTTTTTCAAAAGTTGTTCCTCACCGTTTCGTTCAAGTTTTTGCATACGCGCTAAAATATCCGCTTCGTATGTACGTTCGGTATTGGTAAGTATTTCTTTCTTTGCTTCTTCAGGAGACAGACGACCAACTCGCTCAAGTTCTGCTTGGCGTTCTTCTTTAAGTTTGTCTGCTTTTTCGCGGATCTCTTTGATTTCAGCGATTTTTTCCTTAATCATATCAACCTCAGAATCAATATCGATCTGACGTTTATCAAGCATCTCTTCTTTTTTAATGAGACGCTCTTCTGTTTTTTTTGCTTTTTCTTCTTTTTCTTTTATTTCACTTCGAGCTTCTTCAAGGATTTTTTCTGCTTTTTGTTCTGCTCCTTCAATGATTTCTTTCTCACGGTCTTTTGCAGCAAGCTCCATTTGTTTGAGCTCAAGCTCCATAGAGCCACGTTTTCCGAGGGAAATGATCAGTCGGAGGTAGTAACCTAAAGCAAGTCCGATGACGGATGCAAAGCCCAAAAGGGCAGCTACTATTTTTAATGACATATACGTACAGTAACCTACTGCCTTACACAGAAGCCTAAAAAGTTTTTATGGTGTCAGTACAAGGGGAGTGCGGATATTCGGTCAAGGCGGGAGTAGTAGAGCAGTCAGTTACACAATTTAAATGGGTAATATCTACACGATACATTAATTAGTTAACTTTGTCGAATTTAACCGAAAAACCACCACCCGTGGTATTCGGGGGTGGTTGAGGTGTAGGGCTGCAAGTTTGATTATAGAGGCTTCTCCTCTAATAAATAATCAATTATTTGCGCTATTTCGTTCATGTTTCCTTTCCATGAGTAGATATTGGCAAATGTGAAAATAATAGTACTTGAGGGTGTTTCATCACCGATCAGGTCGAATGTTATTCGAGCTTGAGTTGTGAGACTCCACCAGATATAGTTCCGATCATCGTCCATTGGAAAGTATTCTATACGTGTGATGTGGAATTGTCTCACTCCCAAAGACTTTGTGGTAAGTTCAATATCTTTACCTAACAAAACCCCTATTTTTTTAATGAAGAAGTGGTTGCGGATAACACAGAACAACCAAAAAAGAAGCGAGAACAACAGTAGTGCACCTGCATACATCATAAATACGTGATCTCCTTCCGTATTTCTACTCTTTTTACAGTACTTTGTCTATAATCCCATATTTCTTGGCTTCTTCCGAATTCATCCAGAAGTCACGATCAATGTCTTGAGCTACCTTCGCGACAGTCTGCCCAGTATTTTTTGCCATGATTTTTGTGAGGTTTTCGCGGAGTTTGAGGATTTGTTTTGCTCGAATCTCGATATCAGTTGCTTGTCCTTCTGCACCTCCGAGTGGTTGATGGATCATAATCTCAGCGTTTGGGAGGGCGAAACGCTTACCTTTTGTTCCTGCAGAGAGCATCCATGCACCACCTGATGCTGCCATACCGATACATACAGTAGAAACATCATTCTTGATATGGTTCATTGTGTCGATCATTGCCAGTGTCGCAGAAGCTGACCCTCCTGGAGAGTTGATGTAAATAGAAATATCCTTCTTAGGATCCTCAGATTGGAGGAAGAGAAGTTGGGCGATCACAAGGTTTGCGACAGTGTCATCAATTGGTCCACCTAAGAAGATGATATTGTCTTTTAGAAGGCGAGAGTAAATATCATATGCTCGCTCACCCATATTGGTCTTCTCAATCACAGTTGGTACTAGATAGGACATGGTTTTGTTGTTGGAACTTCCAAATTTCACCAATCTCATCGTCTAAAATTTGAAAAAGGTTCTCGTTGTACTGGTAAGTACGCCTCTGAGCCTTTTTAAATTTTATACGTAACCTTGGAGAAATTGTGAAAGTTCGTGGTTAAATGAATACAATTTGATTGTTAATATGTTAACTATAACAAAAGAAAAAAAATATGCTAGTCTTGTTAAAGAAGGAGGTTCGATGGATACAAATAACATCAAGAAGGATCCGGCATGGCCAGTGATTGTCATACTGATGGCGCTGTTCATGCTTTTCTCTGGTTTTGCGGTGTATAGATCGATTGCGCCAGTTGATGGGATTGGTATGCCGATCGGATTGAGGGTTCCGCCGGCAAAGTAATTCGAGAGCCTAGCTACCTTTTGGTGCTAGGCTTTTCTGTTGTATGATTATCTTATGAGACTCCATCGATTTTATATCACTGAAAAAATAAGTGAAAAAGAGAAAAGCATACAGATTTCTAACAGAGACCTGATTCATCAATGGCGGAAGGTGTTTCGATATAATGTGGGAAGTCAGGTTATTGTATTTGATGGTTCAGGGATTGAATCTCGAGCGGTTATTGCAAAAGTTTCTCCTTCTGATGCAGAGCTTACAATACTTGAAACAAAAGAAATCGGCGCTCCTACAAAAAACATCTGGCTTTGCCTCTCGCTCATTAAAAAAGATAATTTTGAATTGGTGGTGCAAAAAGCAGTTGAGCTCGGAGTTAGCCATATCGTACCTATACTTGGAGAACGAAGTGAAAAGAAAAAGCTCAATATGGAGCGATTACAAAAAATAGTACAAGAGGCAACAGAGCAGTCGGGAAGAGGAGAATTACTTAAGGTGCATGAGCTTACAACACTTCCAAAACTTTTTGAAAGTGGAATCCTTCCTCAAGAAAAAATATTTTTCCATCCAGAATATCCACCAGTACAACAGTATATTGCGGCACATGTAGAACAGTATTCTTTTGCGTACTTTATTGGGCCAGAAGGAGGATTGAGTGAAGAAGAAATTAAACTTTTTAAACAATACAATGTTGCCGGGTTTTCACTTGGATCAAGAATATTGCGTGCAGAGACTGCGGCAATCATGGGTGCAGTGGTTTTAGGAATGTAATACAAAAGCCGGGCAGGAGGCCCGGCTTGCTTCGGAGGTCGTCTTATTCCTTTCTATAGAGTACTCCTCTTGCGGAGGGGCCTGCAAGAAGAGTATATCAATGTATTATTTGTGTCAATATAAAAAGCGAAGGGTTCATAACGTCCTTCGCTTTTTTTGCTCCACCGTGTCCGTATTGGTGGAGCATTTTTTTTGATTTATCCCTTTTGCACACTCCCCTTTCTCTAAAGAGGTCTTGCCTGATGGCAAGTCTAGTTTAAGAATATGGTAATATGTTTTTTCGGTCAACTATTTTTGTTCCTCAAGAAACTTAAATACCAAATCGTTAGTGAGAAAAGTTTCTACATACATTCGTACACGGAATCGTTCAGCATCTTTGTGATGAGTAAGGATTTTTTCCATCTCAGCTTTGATTTCTGTTTCTTCAGGAGTGATATGTTCATCTCGCGCAATAGTGTTGAGAATAATCTGAGATTTTGCACGTTTGAGAGCTGTGTCTTTCCAGTCTGCTTTCAAATCATCTTCTGTTTTCTTTGTGTATGAAAGGTAATCTGTAAGTTTAATTCCTGAACGCGACAAATCATCTTCAAATTGTGCTTTCATTCGGTCGAGTTCTCCATCAATCAAAATCTGAGGTATCTCGATTGTCGATGCGGTGATAATTTCTTCGAGTACTTCTGTGCGTTTTTTATCTTTTGCTTTAAATGTTTTTTCTTTGAGAAGATTATCTTTAATTTTCTCTTTAAGGTCTTCAACAGATGCAAACTCACCGATTTGCTTTAGAAATTCATCGTTTACCTCAGGCAAATCTTCATCTTTGATTTCTCCATGAGAATGGTCGTGTTCGTCGTGACCTCCTTCTTCATGCATCTTTGCATGGGCAACGTTTTTACGAAGATTTAAGATAACATCCTCAATATCTTTTTCTGTAACTTCGACAGTAGACTCTGTTGAGTAGATTTTTTTAGCAATTTTTTTGTAATCACCAATAGTCACAGCTGGCATAAGGGCTGTTTTTATTTTAAAACCGAGTGGACTACCAACACCGATTTTAGTAATTGTTACTTCAGGTTTACCGAGAGGGTCTAGTTTTTCATCAGCAAGAATATCCGGGTACACCTCACCAAGAGCAAGTTCTCCTGCTTCCTCAAGTATTTTTACTTCACCAATCTGCTGTACCACAAGGTTTTCAGGTGCAGTACCTTTTCGAAATCCAGGAAGAGTAACTTCTTTCTTTAGAGAGTCGATCGCTTTTTTACGCATCGAGTCCATTTTTTCTGTTGTGATTTCACCAATAATTTCAACTTCTTGTTGGGGAAGTTTTGTTATTGTTATATTTGCATAATCTTTTTTTGCCATACTGGTGAGTATTACGGTTAGTTTTAATATACGAATGATACGAATTTTTCAAGATAAAGCAAGCAAAAACCCTTCATAAGAAGGGTTTTTGCTCATTTCCGAGTTGGTGTCGTTTACTCAAGTTCAGCTCCAAGGTCAGAGGTGATCGTTGCATTAAGTTCTGCTTGCAATGTATCTACTTCATCACTGGTGCTTACCGCCTGGATCACTGCTGCTTCTTGAGCGGCAGCTTGTTCCTGGTTGATAAGGGATGCTGTTTCTTGCTGTGTGCTAATACGTTTACCCCAGAAGTATAATCCACCGAGGATGATAAGGGCGATGATGATAATTGTACCGATGATACCACTTGTTGAAGATTTTTCAGGTGTCATTGACACAGGAGCTTGTTCAACAGGTGTTTGTGGAGCTTGAAATTGGTTTGTTGTTTCGTTTTCCATATAGACTATTAATTAGTTGGTGTGGTTGTTGCTTGAGAGCTTAAACCTTTAAAACTTTTTAATGCTTTCTCTAAAGCGCTTCGAGCTACTTTCAGATCCTGCTCTACAAGTTTAACAGATGATTTGATTGTTTCAGCTGTACTTGATGCAGTAGTTGAACCTGTTGGTACTGTGATACTACTTACTTTACTCTTAGCACTCGCGATTGCACTTTTTGCTTCTGCTGAAGCTGCTGTTGCAACAGTTACATCAGCACCTTTTTCTTTGAATTTAGCGATACGTGCATCGAGTTTTTCAATAAGTTTTTCAAGGCGAGTGATGGTTGCATTGAGTCGATTGACCACAATAGTTACCATGGTCTCGATTCGAGCATTTTTGCGTTTCTCTTTTGATTCTTCACGAAACTCTTCTCGTTTTTCTTTATTTTCCTCACGAAGCTCTTTACGATCCTCTTTTACACCCTCTCGAAATTCTTTTCGCATTGCTGGTGTAGTAGAGGCAGTACTTGAAGCGAATGTTTTACGATCCTCACGAATACGTTCATTCATTTCTTTTCGATTTTCACGAATATTTTCTTCGAGGTCTTTTTTCTCCTCTCTGAGTTGTTCATTCATCTCCTTACGATCTTCTCGAATTTCTTTTCGAACTTCTCGTATTGGAGCAAGTGGTCTTGGTTTTGGCGCACTTGTTGGTGTGGTAGCAGAAGTTGTCTCTGCTGTTCCTGTTGTGCCATCTTCTGCATACACGTATGGTGCACACAAAAGAGCACAAGCTATGATTGATGTATATAAGTATTTTTTCATTAGTATGTTTACGATTAGATAGATATATGCGACATATACCTATCCTTATATTATATAAGTAAAAGACCTGTCTGTATATTTACAGACAGGTCTTTCTGGGGATTAGTTATTAAGTAGTTATTTGAAAGCGAGGATTGCTTTGTTGAATGCATCCATCGCTGCTTGTTTGTCACCAAAACCTTTGATTATCACCTCTTTATTCTGAAGTTTCTTGTAGGTAGTAAAGTAATGCTCCATTTCTTTGAGTGTGTGTTTGTTTACATCAGAAAGGTCTTTGATTTCTGCAAAACGAGGATCTTTGACTGGTACAGCGATGATTTTTACATCACTTTCACCGTCATCCACCATATCCATCATGCCTACAGGGCGAACTTTAGCCAAAATACCAGGATGAAGTGGGTAAGTGGTGAGAATGACCACGTCGAGCGGGTCACCATCTTCCCAGAGAGTTTGAGGAACAAAACCGTAGTCAAATGGCATGTCCTGAGAGGTGTGCATTACTCGATCGAGAGCAATAAGGCCTGTTTCTTTGTCGATTTCGTACTTATTCTTAGAGCCTTTTGGAATTTCGACGATTACATTCATCTCTTCAGCTGACCCTGCACTGATTTCTTTGATTAAATTCATGGGATAGATATTAGATTAATGATTAAGGATTAAAGAATAATACAGGAAAAAGGGGGCAGACAAAAGACTTGACAAGTAATATAAAAATACATATAGTATAAAAAGAGGTCCAAATGTCGCTACCAGAAATTGATCACAATGATCGACTTGAACAACGGGCAATTCTTCTTGTTCAGCTTGTTAAGGAAGGTCTACCTCATTCTGTTATCGCAAATCAGATTGCGATGATAGTTGAGACCGGTCGTGATTTGCTTGGCGCAGAGCTTGTAAATGCAGCTATCGCCAACAAGGCGGCAATGTCTGAAGACGGTCAAACCAATAAATCTTCAGGTGCTATACAGTAAAAACCAGCCAAGTCCCGTGATGCGCAAGTATCACGGGCATTTCGTTTGTATGTAACAAAAAACTTCCCCTATGTCAGACATAGGGGAAGTTTTTGAGTTATTCATTAATCATTAATCTTTAATCCTGCTTCTGCTCCTCTGGAGCTTCAGCTTTGAGGCTTGAGATATCTGCAAAACCTTCATCAGAATCAATGGTTGATTCTGGAGCTTCTGCACTTGCAGTCGCAAGTGGCTCTGTAGAGCCATCTGATTGAATATCGATTCTCCAACCAGTGAGTTTTGCTGCGAGGCGCACATTTTGTCCACCTTTGCCGATTGCCAATGATTGCTGGTCAGAAGACACTGCCACTTTGGCTGATTTATCAGCTTCATTGATATCAATTGAGATGATTTTTGCAGGAGAGAGAGCTTCTTCGATGAATTTCTTCGGATCTGCATTCCATTCAATAATGTCAATTTTTTCACCACCAAGCTCAGACATTACTGTAGCTACTCGCACTCCTCGCTGACCAACCATAGAGCCCACAGGGTCGATATGTTCGTCAGTTGAAGCGACAGCGATTTTTGTTCGTGAACCTGCTTCACGTGCAATTGATTTTACTACCACTGCACCTGTTGCAAGCTCTGGGGCTTCAGCTTCAAAAAGTTTTTCAAGGAATTTTGGATGTGATCGAGAAAGTCGCAAGAATACACCTTTTCCTGAGTCTTCTACGCGGTACATATATGCTCGTACTCGCTCACCTTGACCGTATCGTTCTCCTGGAATCTGCTCTTCGTACGCAAGGAGACCTGTTGCTCGGCCCATATCTACAAAGATATTACCTCGTTCGATACGTTGTACAGTACCACTAACGATTTCACCCTCTCGTTTACCGTATTCACCAAGTACTGAAACTTTCTCAGCTTCACGGATTTTTTGCATGATTACCTGTTTTGCGGTCTGTGCTGCAATACGGCTATAGTCAGCCTTATCTTCGAGAGGAAAGACTATTTCTTCACCAAGTACAGCATCTTTTTTGATAAGTTTGGCGTCAGCAAGTAACATGTGATGTTCTGGGTTGTAGAGCTCCATACCTTCTGGAAGATCTACATCATCTGCCAGTTCCATCACCACTGTTGACTCATCAACAACGATCTTTACTTGGTACATTTCAACTGCACCTGAGTTTATATCAAATTTAGCTCGAACAATCTGGCCTTTTTTGCCATATTCTTTCTTGTATGCTGTTGCGAGTGCAAGCTCAATAGCCTCAATGATTTTTGCTTGAGGAATGCCTCGCTCTTCTTCGAGTTGAGTTAACACTGAGTGGATTACTTTTAAATCAAACATATGTGTTACGACTTTCATACTTTGGTCGATTTCGTTGTTGGACTTCAGGATTTGATTTTCATCGTACGTTTAAGTACACCTCAAATCCCTCATCCGTCTAGAAATCGACTCAAATCTGAAAGTCTTGTGGTTAATTGAAACTTTGATAATTTTAAAAAAACGTGCCCGCCTTTCGGGCGGACTTGTCAGATACATATATAATACCGCAAGAGAAAAATGTTGTCAAACACAGATGTTTTGTATATAGTGGTATATAGAAGGAGGTGCGTATGGTAGAGATTGCCATCTTGTTTGCTGTACTTTTGCAAGCATGGTTTTTATTTGGGGTAAATGCCACTGTCTACGACAAAATCGCGGCTATTTTAGGGGTGGTAGCAATACTTTCCGCCTCTTATGTTGACCACTTTTTGGGCTTCCGGTTGGCGTTTATACTGTGGTTTGCTGTCATGGCGTGGCAAATGGGCCTGACAGTCACTAATGGATTTAAGCTTTTAAATTTAGCACTTTTCATCGGCATCGGGACTACCTTGATGGTGCAAAAAGGTTTGGGATGGGGGTGATTACAAAGGTCGGTTTTCACATAGTGTTGACCGGCCTTTCTTGTACATATTTTTATACTAGAGAATATTACTTTTTTGATATACTGAAACTATATAATTAAAGTGCAAAGCCGACTCGATGGACTTTCGACTTTAAGACTTTTTACTTTCGTATGCACATTGAAGAAACACAACTTAAAGATTTCATTATTGACTCAGGTCTTGTATCTCGTGCTGAGGTTACTGCTGCCGCCAAAGAAGGCGAAGAGTCAGGTGAAGGATTAGGGAAGATATTGGTAAGTAAAGGAAAACTAACCGAAGATGACCTTCGTCGGATGCAGGCGTATATTCTCGGCATCCCTTTTGTAGATTTAAAAGGTGAAAAACTGGACTTTGAAGTTCTT
>CAZVIO010000031.1:6331-9411 GCA_964627615.1 uncultured Candidatus Saccharibacteria bacterium | reverse complement strand
TGTCATATACAAGACTCAATTAAGAGTCTCATATGTTTCTGAACTTATGCAGTATAGTTACATGTGTTCCTGGAAATCATCAGATTTGAGCAAAGTTCTAGGCGGATAAGGAATTTGATTGGAGGCGTACTCGTTGTACGATGAGAATCAAATTCTGAAATACAACAACGAAATTTGCCAAATATGGAAATTTACTTAGCCACTGCAACTGCGTCCTCGAAGGAGACGGTGAGCAATTTCGAAACCCCACCCTGCCCCATAGTCACCCCATAGAGTGCTCCTGCACGAGACATTGTCTCTCGGTTGTGAGTGATAACAATAAGCTGAGAGAACTTTGAAAGAGTTTCGATCATATCTCCATACTTGCGAGAATTTGCTTCGTCGAGTGCAGCATCGGTCTCATCGAGAATAATAAATGGCGGTGGGTTTACTTGAGAAATAGCAAACAAAAGTGCAATCGAAGTAAGCGCTCGCTCTCCTCCTGAAAGCATCATTAAACCTTTCACCTTCTTACGTGGTAACGATACCTCAATATCAATCCCCGCTTCACCTTCCTCTTCACTTTCACCATCTTCCCCTGAACCTGGTTCAAGAGACAGGTTATCCAGGTCAGATTTCTTTTTTGCTCTTTGTTCACGAATAACTGAAAGTCTTGCTTCCCCACCACCAAACATCATTGCAAAATATTCAGAGAATTGTTGATTGATCTTTTCTACACCTACGGTAAATTCTGAAGCAATCTTTGCATCAAGCTCACCAATCAAAACTGCGAGAGACTCTGCGGTATGTGAAAGATCAGTAAGTTCTCGTTCAAGAAACTGATCTCGTTCGAGTGCTTCCTCATACTCTTTGATTGTTTCTCCTCCACCAATACCACCAGAATCTTCGAGTCTGATTTTTATTTTCTCAATCTTTCGCCGTCGTTCTTCTTGTACTTCTCGACCTTCAACCAAAGTATATTCTTTCTCTCCAAACGCAAGAACTTCTCTGCCTAAAAACATTGAGAGCTCTGTTACTTCTCGCTTAAAATCTTCTTCGAGTACTCGTGCTTGTGCTTCTTTTGATTCAATCGCTCGAAGTTCAACCAACACACTCTGCTCTTTAGACATAAGAACGAAAAGCTCTTTCTCTGCTTCTCGGTTTGTATCTTTTTCTTTTTCAATTGAACGCTTAAGGGATTCGTATGCAGCATGTGCAACTTTCTCCTCTTCGGTAACCTCAGTGATGCGTAGTTCTATATGAGCACGTTCTTCACTTAATTTTTGTATTTCGAATTCAGCCTCTTTAATAAGGGTAGAGACCACTGTATCTCGATGCATCTCTACAAAAGCTTTCAAAAGATCACGAATAGCCTGAATCGATGATTTGACCATATGAGGATCTGCTGCGTGCTCAACATGCGTCATAAGTTCAAAAACTTGTGAATGCAGGTCTTCCACAGCTCGAAGTTGCACAGTCTTCCACTCATTTGATCGTGCAAGTTCTTCTTGTTTTTTAATCAAACGCATCTGAGATGAAATCTCTCCTTCAATACGCCCCATATCTCGCACCAATGCATCTTTTTTCTGTCTAACAGACTGTATCTGTTCTTCACGCAAAACAAGTTCAGCACTTTTTGCATCTTTATGCTCTGCATTTTTTAACTGCTCTTTTGTTTTATATAGCTGATCTTGCACATGACGATATTCTGCTTCGAGAGGATTCTTCTGTGACGCAATCTCTGCATGAATGTGTTTAATATAATCATCCTCACGCTTCAAATACTCCAACGAAAGTCCGAGGAGTTCATGTTTAAATTCAATCGCTTTTTCTACTTTTTCAACTTGTTTTTTGAGATAGCGAATATGTGGAGCAATCTCACGACGAAGCGACTCAACTTGGGTAATATTTTCTCGTGTTTTATCAAGCTTCTTTAAACTTTCTACTTTTTTGTATTGATAAATTTTAAGACCAAGCGCTTCCTCTATCATTGCCCTCCGTTCACGCACAGATGCGTTGAGGATACGATCCGCTTCACCTTGAGAAATAATATGATGCCCTGATGCACCAATATGCGCTCCAGCGAGAAGCTCTATCACATCCTTGAGACGCACCTGTGAACCATTGATAAAATATTCATTGACTGAGTCTCGATGTACGACACGCTCCAAAGTTACTTCAGAAAAATCGAGAGGGAGAAAGCGAGAAGAATTGTCGAAGGTCACTTTCACTGAAGCCTTCCCTGCTTTCGGCATTTCAGATGAGCCATTCCAAATCATATCCTCACCTTTCTTTCCACGCATTGACTTCATCGACTGCTCTCCCAACACAAAACGAAATGCTTCTGCAATGTTAGACTTTCCAGAACCGTTTGGACCTACAATAGAAGAAACTTTTGACGTAAAAGTAAGATCGCTTTTTTTGGCGAAGGATTTGAACCCTGTGATTTCAATACTCTTTAGATACATTCCTTATATATTAGCACACCTGTTTCTAGAGAGCCTGAGGATAATTTATTATAAAGACTAGGTTTTAAAATAAATTAAAGCTATTGTTGTAAGTACTGTAACAATTGCAGGAACAACAATTTTCGGATCTTTATACCATTTCAACTTAGCAATTATTTTTTGAGGTTCTCCATACATAAAGTTATTATCCACAATTAACTTATCTGTATTTTCTGCATCAATCCCAGTATCAAAACCTCTAAACTCACTATTTCTAATAGTAACATTTGAGCTATTTTTAATTTTTATGGCTGCGTTTTGTACTTTATTCTCCATAATTTTATTTCCAACCTCTCACTTCAAGAGCCGCTCTTGCCGCAACCTGCTCCGCATCCTGCTTTGACTTCCCTTCACCTTCTGCCACAAGTTCTTTTCCTAAGAATACTCCAACGGTAAACTTTTTGTCATGATCAGGACCAGTTTCTTTGATTGTTTTGTACGCTGGAGTGATACTGTCGAACTCTTGGGCTTTTTCTTGAAATAAACTCTTTGCATCAATATGAGAACCTTCTTTCATAATTTTCTCAATGAGTGGAGTGAAATAGTTTTCGATAAATTAATTGAAGCAGAAATTCAGAATGAAGCTCTAACACT
>CAZVIO010000031.1:5736-6321 GCA_964627615.1 uncultured Candidatus Saccharibacteria bacterium | reverse complement strand
TCTTTGCTTCGTCGTAACCTCCATCGAGATAGATTGCTCCAATGAGTGCCTCAAGTGTGTTCGCAAGAATATACTGCCGTGCACGACCCATATCTTTACTTTCTCCTTTTGATAAAAGAAGGTAGTCGTTGACTCCAAGTGAGGTGGCAATATCTGAACACGTAGTTGCGTTTACGAGTGCAGAGCGGTACGAAGTCAGCTCTCCTTCATCTCGGTCTTTGTACTCTCGAAAGAGAAAGTCTGTAATCACAAGCTCAAGCACTGCGTCTCCCAAAAATTCGAGACGTTCATTGTGTGAAAGTCCTGAAGATTTGTTTTCGTTTATATATGAACGGTGAACAAACGCCTGTTTCAAAAGCGCTTTATCTTTAAAATCAATCCCTGCCTTTTTTTCAAATGTAGTGAAATCCATGAATAGTCGTTAGTTAATAGTCATTAGTCAACAGTGAATGCGAGATTCACAAACTCGATATAAGAGAGAAAACCAAAAGTAAGAAAAGGACAAATAGTCCCACTCTGACTTCTAGATTCATATCACCTCCCAAAAGAGCTTGGGCCTATAATACCACTTTTGATCTATGTTGT
>CAZVIO010000031.1:0-5726 GCA_964627615.1 uncultured Candidatus Saccharibacteria bacterium | reverse complement strand
GTGAGATGTTTTTTAGTCTTGGATTCTTTCTTAGTTTTATAAATATAATCTTCTGCATTTTTTACATTTACGTAGAAAAAAGAACAGGAAGAAAAAGCTCAGCTACTACTATTCACCTAAGAATGGTAATGGTCGGGGTAACAGTGATGCTAGTAGGGGTTGGCTTTACCGCTTTCTACCCACAAAATTAACCACAACTGCCCGCGGGAACCCCCGCCGGCAGTTTTGTTTTGTAAGTTTTTACCAAGCAAGCTCGTCGAATCAAAAATTTTCCAGGGCCTTGCACAGCTAATTAGAAAATAACGACTGTCACCTGTACTCAGGTGAGACGGCGTAACCTGAAGCACTGTTTGAGGAGAGGTGTTCCTCGACGAGTTTGCGAGAAGGTAGCCGTCAGAAGTCGATTATTTTCTTGATTGGCGAGCAGTTCGCTGGGCAAGCTTGCCCAGATAGATTGCCCTGGAAAATTTATGCTGAGACGAGTTTATTTAGCCACCAAAATATTTACCGCCTTAGTAATCAAAGGGAGAATGTCATTATAAAAATTAAGATCGAGAATGTCACCTAGTTTAAACCATCGTGCATCATCGAGTCCTCCAGAGTTTACAAGTTTTATATCTTCAAACGGAGCTTCAGCCAAGTAGTAAGTCACATTCTTTTTTATCTTCCCTTTTTCTGGATGATAGGTCGCGTATTCATTTGTTCCAAGTTTATCTTTAATTGTAACAGGAAGGGAAAGTTCTTCTCTGATCGCCTCCGCCACTTCTGCCGGCTGATCTTCACCTCCTGCAATATGCCCCTTTGAAAGAGTCCACCGTCCAAATACATCATGCACAAGCGCAACGTAAATATCTTCACCTGACTTTGCATACACCACTGCACCACCCAAGTATTCAGTGGGGATCGGGCCACCTACCTTCTTTTTATCTTTCGTAGTTTCTTCTTTTCCCGGCTCACCGATTTCTTTGTAGACTGCACCAAGTACACCGTTTACAAATTTACTTGAAGTATCAGAACCAAAAGATTTTGCAAGTTCAATTGCTTCATTGATCGCAACTTTTGGAGGTACCTGAGAACGGTCAGCAAATAGGAGTTCGTAGAGACCCTGACGGAGGATATTTCTATCCATAATAGAGATTTTGTCGATTGGCCAGTCTGGAGCCGCCTTTTCGATAATGAGATCGAGGTCTTTTTGTTTTTCGAGTACACCACGCATAAGCCCTTCCATGAACGCCAAATCTCCCTGACCGGGAGCAAATTCATCGACGTTACGTTTAAACACTTCCAAAGCTTCTTCGAAATTTTCGTTTCTAAAATCCCACTCAAAGAGTGATTGAAGAACTATTGATCTGGAAAGGTGCCTGTTTGCCATATTTAAACGTACTCAATTCTTAAAAACTACTTTTTCGCTTATTTATTGCGAGCTTGTATTTTTTTAGTTTTTTTCTCAAGTTTAGCCTGAACATCGATAACCTGTCGTCCTCGGTATGTCCCGGTGACAAGAGATGCTCGGTGTCGCATGTGGGCTACGCCTGTTTTTGAATCCACAGTAACACCAGGATTCTTGAGCGCATGATGCGATCGTCGACTTCCTGTTTGCCCGCGGGTATGTCTCATTCGTACTACCATAATAAAGATACTATAGACTAAAATCTGAATTTAATCAATAGACTGGGGAAAAGTGAAGTTAGTCGAAAGTCCATCAAGTCCGTAAAGTCAAAAGTCGTGCAAGAAAGACTTCCGGTGGATCGGGCACGGGCCGTGTTTATGGATAGCATCACGATGCATTTTGGTCCCGTACCCCATATGTTTTTCAAATCCATACTCCGGATATTTTTTTGCCATTTTTGTCATGTAGTTGTCACGATGAACTTTGGCAAGTATTGAAGCCCACGCAATCACTGGATGTTTTTCATCTCCTTTTATAATTGTCTGTTGGTTTGTAAATTCTTTTGGCGCTTTGAGTCCCCCATCAAGAAGAATTATGTCTTTTTCTGTAGCACTTAATTTTTGCAAACAATGTGTCAGTGATTTTTTAATAGCAAAAGAAAGTCCTTTGGTATCGATGACTTTATTACTCTGCATTGCAACTGTAAAAGCAATCTTCCCTTCCAACGCCATATCACACAATATTTTTGAATATTTTTCTCTCTCTTTCTTTGAAAGCTTTTTTGAATCTCGTCCGAGCGCTGGCAAGTTTTTATTTTTCTGAAGTTTTTTATACATCCTCACTTC
Source organism: uncultured Candidatus Saccharibacteria bacterium (assembly GCA_964627615.1). Classification (GTDB taxonomy): domain Bacteria; phylum Patescibacteriota; class Minisyncoccia; order Phycocordibacterales; family DATDWN01; genus UBA910. The sequence goes on along the minus strand of CAZVIO010000031.1, from coordinate 3,491 downwards.
TATCCTGACTGCACACAAAGTTACTGGCCCCGCCAAAGGCCCTCTACCTACCTCATCAATACCGACAATATATCTTTTCATCAGAAAGATTGTAGCATGTGCCGTCAACTCTAAAAAATATATCAGTTTGGTATACTATACATATGTCACGATTCGTCCATCTCCACACACACTCTCATTACTCTCTCTTAACTGCATTACCTAAGATTGATGCATTGGTAAAACAAGCAAAAAAATATGAGATGTCTGCACTCGCACTCACAGACAACTGCAACCTATATGGCGCAATTGAATTTTTCTCAGAATGTAAGAAAAAAGAAATTAAACCAATCATCGGTATCGATGCATATCTCGCACCTCGTACACGACACGACAAAGAAGCTGGTATCGACAAATCTCGTACTCGTCTTGTACTGCTCGCAAAAAATGAAATTGGTTACAAGAATTTAATTCAACTTGTCAGCAAGGCTCACCTCGAAGGTTTTTACTACAAACCACGTATAGATGCAGAACTCCTCGAACTTCACCATGAAGGTCTTGTGTGTATTTCACCTTCTTTTTCAGGAGATATTGTCCAAGCTGTCCGACTTGCCAACTTCCCACTTGCGAATGAAAAAACAGAGTTTTACAAAAAACTTTTTGGGGATGATTTTTATATTGAAATCACACATCACCCTGAAATCAAAGGACATGAAGAGTCGATGGAAAAGCTCGCTCTTTACGCACAAGAAAACTCTGTAGAACTTGTCGCCGCTCATGACGTATACTACCTCGAGCCTGAAGACAAAAAGGCGCGTGATACCCTCCTCTCAATTCAAAATGGTGGTGATTTTGTAGAGCGAAATACGGAAGAAGATTTTTCTTTTATCTCTCAAGAAAAAGCGGAAAAATATTTCAAACATTTACCGGCAGCTCTCGAAAACACAATCAAGATTATGGAAAAATGTAATCTTGAAATTGAACTCGGCAAATGGGTATTCCCAAACTATATCGTAGAAAGCGGACTGTCATACGACGATGAGCTCCGCCGTATTACCTACGAAGGTATCGCACGCAGGAAAGTAGTAGACACTCCAGAACTTCGTACTCGTGTTGACTATGAACTCAAGGTAATCAAAGACAAAGGGTATTCTCCATACTTTCTTGTAGTGGGTGACCTGCTTAAATTTGCCCGTGAAAACGGCATTCTTTCAAACATCCGAGGATCGGTGTCTGGATCGATGGTGACATACCTTGCAGGTATCACCAATATCGATCCGATAGAATTTGAAATCCCTTTCGAACGATTCCTCAACCCAGACCGACCGAGTGCTCCCGATATTGATATGGACTACGCCGATAACCGTCGAGATGAAATGGTTGAATATGCACGACGAAAATATGGCAATGATAAAGTGGCGCAAATCGGTACTTTTGGAACAATGGCTGCACGAGGATCAATCCGTGATGTGACTCGTGCGCTTGGTTTTCCATACTCAACAGGAGACATGATTGCAAAGCTTATCCCTATGGGTGCACAAGGATTTCCAATGACTATCGACCGAGCACTTGATGAAGTAGAAGAATTAAAAGATTTATATGAAAGCGATGATACTGTAAGACAGATTGTCGACATGGCAAAAAAAATTGAAGGGTGTGCTCGACACATGGGTATTCACGCAGCAGGAGTGGTGATATCTCCAACAGAAATTACCGACTATACTGCTCTTCAATACGATCCAAAAGGTGAAGGTAAAATCATTACTCAGTACGACATGTATTCTATTGAAGATGCAGGACTTCTTAAATTTGACTTCCTTGGACTCAAAAACCTTTCTATTATCGCTGATACTCTCGCACTCATAAAAAAAACGGTTGATGTAACACTCATTCAAGATGACATACCTATGAACGACAAGAAAACTTTTCGTATGCTTGCAAAAGGTGAAACTACAGACTTGTTCCAACTCAACGGTGATGGTATGACTCGTTTTCTCGTTGAACTAAAACCATCAACAATTCACGATATTAATGCGATGGTTGCATTATACCGACCAGGACCTATTCAGTTTATTCCTGAATATATTGACCGAAAGCACGGTAAAGTACTCATCACATACCTCGACCCCGCACTCGAATCAATTCTTGCTAAGACATATGGGATTTTGGTGTATCAGGATGACCTTCTCATGATGGCACATAAGCTTGCGGGATATACCTGGGGTGAAGTAGATAAATTCCGAAAAGCGGTTGGTAAAAAAATCCCTGAAGAAATGCAGAAGCAAAAAGAAAACTTTATTCAAGGATGTATTACTCACTCCGGATGGCCTGAAAAAAAGGCTCGACAGCTTTGGACCTGGATTGAGCCATTTGCATCATACGGTTTCAACAAGGCACACTCTGTATCATATGGAAAAGTTGCATACCAAACCGCATACCTTAAAGCAAACTATCCTGCTGAATATATGGCATCCGTACTTACCCACCATGGAGGTGAAGTGGAAAAAGTAGCAGAATCAATCGCTGAATGTAAACGTATCGGAATCACCATACTCCCTCCTGACGTAAACGAATCATTCGAAGGATTTACTGTTATTAAAGAGAAAGGGTATGCTGAAAACGTAACCACACTTGATGAAATGGTGGAATTAAAACTCACCACCAAGGATTTTTCAGCGGATTCAATCCGTTTTGGACTCACCACCATTAAAAACTTTGGTGCTGGTATAGCCCAATCAATCATTGCCGAACGAAAAGCTCGAGGTGCTTTCTTGAACCTTGAAGACTTTTTGACACGGGTTACAGATAAAAATCTTAACAAAAAATCTCTTGAGGCACTGATCAAAGTAGGTGCGTTTGATTCTCTCATCGGTGCAACATATTCTCGTCACACACTTCTCAAAAATCTTGATGTACTCCTCACATACCACAAAGAATCACGCCAGGAAGCAAGTATTGCTCAAGACTCACTTTTCGGTAACACAATAGGTGCAGCGCACACACAACTATCGCTCATACCTGAAGAAAATCCCAACACCAATGATCAGCTCTTGTGGGAAAAGGAATTGCTTGGATTGTATATTTCTGGACACCCTCTTGATCAGTTTAAAGACCGTCTTGGTAAACGTGATATTACAATCATCAAACTTAAAGAGACTGCGAAAGAAAAAAATACTGTTGTAGTCGGAGGGATTATTGAAGAGATGAAAGAGATTATGACAAAAAAGGGTGACAAAATGCTTTTTGTGAGACTTGCAGATCTCAGTGATACTATAGAACTTGTGGTATTTCCGAAAATATACGAGGAATTCAAAGATGTACTTGCTACTGATAACTGTATTGTCGGCAAAGGAACATATTCAAAGAGAGACAATAAGGAGAGTGTGTTGGTAGATAAAATTAAATTACTCGAATAGGAATTTTAAATCAACACGCATATTCGCTTGCTAGCGAATTGCTATGCTCGTTAATCAAGAGAATACTACACGTCCGACAGCTGCCCTCTCGCAAAC
>CAZVIO010000030.1:8638-9484 GCA_964627615.1 uncultured Candidatus Saccharibacteria bacterium | reverse complement strand
CAAGAGAGTGCAGATTATCACAATATTGTAGTGTTTGGTCGTCAGGCAGAGATTGCAAACCAATACCTCCGCAAAGGCGCTTCGGTGCTCGTAGAGGGGAGAATGCAGACTCGAAGTTGGGATGATGCAAGTGGTAAGAAAAACTACCGTACAGAAATCATCGCAGATCGAATCCAGTTTGGTCCACGTACAGGAGGTGCATCAACTGTTCCATCACAAGCTCCAACAGCTGACATGAGTGCGCCAGATCAGACTCCAAAAGGACTCGACACTATCGAGTATCCTGAAGAAGAGATTAACCCAGAAGATATACCATTTTAATTAATAAAACATATTTAAGATAAAAAAGATGAAGTGTTACTTTACTCAAAACAACATACAGCACATCGACTATAAAGACGTTGATTTGCTTAAGAAATTCCTCAACCCGCACGCGCGAATGCTTTCACGTAAGCGAACCGGTACAACTGCAAAGAATCAGCGAAATCTTGCTGAGGCTGTTAAACGTGCTCGATTTATGGGATTGTTGCCATATGTTGCAAGATAGTTGCTTTGGTCTTTTTCACCAATCTCATCTTCTGAAATTTTAAAATATTCCTCACCTTACGACAAGTAAGGCTCGTCATATTTTAAAATTTCATAAGCGACCTTGGCGAAAAATCCTCAAAGTGTGATAACTTCAAAATACTATAAAACAAACAACCGCCAAAGGCGGTTTTTTGTTTTATATAATCACAATAGTTAAAATCAATTAAATTGCTTTAGATACTAGGCGCAGGAAAATTTTAGAGTGAGCCTTACTTGTCGTAAGGTGAGTGATAAAATTTGAACTGCAACAACGTAGAT
>CAZVIO010000030.1:1342-8628 GCA_964627615.1 uncultured Candidatus Saccharibacteria bacterium | reverse complement strand
TTTAATTTTATTGATTTAGAATGAATTACCTACACGTTCAACATAGTCTCCAGTTTCAGTGTTGATGCGAATTGTTTCTCCTTCTTTAATAAACATTGGCACATAGACTGATGCGCCTGTTTCTACTTTCACTTCTTTCGTTGCACCTTGGGCAGTATTTCCTTTGGTTGCATCGTGAGCTTCAGTTACTTTGAGGTCTACTTTAATAGGGAGTTTTACACCGATAATCTTCTCTTTGAACATGAGAAGGGAAATAATAGAGTTTGTTTTCATGAACTTTGCTCCCATACCGATCATATCTTCTTCAATTTTAAATCGTTTTGAAGCATCGTCAGTCTCACAGAACCAGTACTCACCCTTGTTTGCATACAAGAATTTAACATCTTTCTTGTCGATTTCAGCTTCTTCTACTTTTTCTGATACATGGAAAGACTGCTCAGTCATTTTGCCAGTGATAAGGTTTTTGAGCTTTGTTGCATTTACAGGTTTTCGCTGTTGTTTGCGAAATACATGTGAGTCAACTACCTCGTAGGGTGCACCGTCGAGGACAATATATTTTCGTTCTACAATTTCATTATATTCGAGCATTGCCATAAGTTTTCTATATTATGAGTATAACTGTGCGATTATAGCGTATTTTATCACCACTTACAATACAAAAGCCCTCCTTTTGAAGGGTAGGGCTTTGCGTGGAGACTCCCGCGTACTATGGTTAGGGAGGGCGAGCGCACTCTGGTTTAGGGAATGTGTAGCTCGCGCCGTGGGATACACAACATGTACTGAGGAAGTCTTCACTTGCTAGATACAATACATGATGAGAGTATACGTGTCAATTACTCGTCAGATGAAGCTTCACTTTCAGATGCACTGATTGGTACGACAGATCCACCATTATCTTTCAGTTTTGCACGGATTTGTTTCAAGATTTCTTCTGAGATTTTCTTGTCTTCTTTGAGGAATTGACGAGTTGCATCATATCCACGACCCAGTTTTACATCGCCATATGCATACGAAGTACCTGATTTTTGGATGATACGCATCTTTTCTCCAAGAGCGATGATTTCTCCTTCACGAGAAATACCTTCGTTGTACATCAAATCAAACTCTGTCTGTTTAAATGGGGCAGCGACTTTGTTTTTCACTACCTTCACTCGGATACGTCCACCCATGATCTCTTCACCTTTTTTGATTTGGGCAATACGTCGAATATCGATACGGACAGAGGTGTAGAACTTGAGAGCTTTTCCTCCTGGAGTGGTCTCAGGGTTTCCAAACATAACACCGATTTGCATACGGATTTGGTTGATAAAGATAACAACAGTCTTAGACTTCGCTACAATAGCAGTGAGCTTTCGAAGCGCTTGTGACATAAGGCGAGCTTGCTTTCCAACATGATGTGCTCCCATATCTCCTTCGATTTCATCCTTTGGGGTGAGTGCTGCTACAGAGTCGACTACGATCACATCCATTTTGCCTGAACGAACGAGAGACTCCACGATCTCGAGAGCTTGTTCTCCATTGTCTGGTTGAGAGATGAGGAGTTGGTCGATACGTACGCCGAGTCGTTGAGCGTACTCAGGGTCCATTGAGTGTTCCGCATCAATAAATGCACAAATACCACCTGTTTTCTGAGCCTCAGCGACCACGTGGAGAGAAAGGGTAGTTTTACCCGATGACTCTGGACCAAAAATTTCGATAATACGTCCTCGAGGAATACCGCCTACACCGAGTGCAGCATCAAGTCCTATTGAACCTGTTGAAATTGAGTTTACATCAACATGAGGTTTGTCACCAAGCATCATGATTGAATCTTCACCAAATTTTGTTTTAATCTCTCTCAGTGTATCTGCAATACCTGCATCATTTCCTTTTGCCACCTTTTCTTTCTTCGGTTTTTTCATCATACCTTTATATAATTATGGTTTTTCCTGATAAATAATTTCTATCGTTTTTTTCGTTTCCGCCCCAAACTTATCTTTTGCCTCGATGGTAATTATATTATAGCCAGGTATGAGGAGCAATGCGTCGGTAAAGTTGCCCGAACGGTCAATATAAAGTATCCGATCGTTGAGGGTTATAGAATTTACATTTTTTGCAACGCCACGGACTTCAATCAGTGGGGTAATATAGGTAGCTCCGTTCAAAGGAGCACGTATTTCGATCACCGGTCCTTGGATAATTTTTTTACCTTGAAATGCACTATACCCAACAATGAGTAGACCAAGTGCAAGGAGAGAATAAAGTTTAAGGTAGTAAATACCGTTGTGTTTCATGCGGGGTATTAAGAGGTTGATTCGGTATCTTCTTGTTTAATGAGTACTTCACGTGCTTTTGCTCCTGATCCAGGACCAATAACCTGATGTTCTTCTAAACTATCGATCAGACGTGCTGCACGTGCATACCCAATGCCAAGTTTTCGTTGGAGGTATGATGTAGATGCTTTACCAGACTCTATCACAATAGCGCGTGCTTCCTCGTAGAGCTCATCTTCTGCAGCATCATCGCCTTCGTCTTCAAGAGTTGATTCAAATATTGAATTCTTGCCATCTTGTACTTTTCCAGACAGATCGATTTCATTCGGGAGTTCAAGTGAGTAGTTGTCTGCAAGGTATTTAACCACATCCTTTAATTCATTTTCTGATATGTATGCAGATTGAATACGTTGAGGTTGTGACATTTCTCCTGATAGGTAGAGCATATCTCCCGCACCAAGCAATTTTTCTGCCCCAGCCATATCGAGGATAGTTCGAGAGTCGATCTGAGATGCCACCTGGAGTGCAAGACGAGTGGGGATGTTTGCTTTGATGAGACCAGTAATAACATTTACTGATGGACGTTGTGTAGAGAGGATAAGGTGAATACCGACTGCTCGAGACATTTGTGCGAGACGAACAATACCGGCTTCAAGTTCTCGAGGGTATGCTTGCATGATATCAGCCAACTCGTCGATTACAATCACGATATAGGGCATCGTCTCAACAGGTGACTCTTCATTGCTTGCTCGTGTTTTCTTAAGCGCAGGTTCAACGACGTTTTTATGGTATGACTCAATATTCTGTAGAGATGCTTTTTGAAGTACGTCATATCGGCGATCCATTTCTTTTGCTGCCCACTTAAGAGCGAGAATTGCCTTCTTTGCATCTGTAATCACCGGTGTGAGCTGATGAGGGATTTTGTTGTACAAGGTTAATTCAACACGTTTTGGGTCAACCATGATGAATTTAAGGTTGTCTGGAGAGTTTCTATATAACAATGAAGTGATCACTGCGTGGATTGTGACTGATTTACCAGACCCGGTAGCACCCGCGATAAGCATATGAGGTGCTTTGGCAAGATTGGCAAAATATGACATACCAGAAATACCTTTACCGAGACAAATCATAAGAGGTTTATCTGAGTTTTGGAATTCAGGTGCACCGAGGAGAGAACCCATACCTACTGTAGTCTTCGTACTGTTCGGTATTTCAATACCTACCAAAGATTTTCCAGGAATAGGTGCTTCGATACGGATTGGGTGTGCTGCAAGAGCAAGTGAGAGGTCATTTTGAAGACCAAGGATACGCGAAAGCTTCACTCCTTCTGCTGGTTTGAGTGCGTATCGAGTGATCGACGGTCCAACTGACACCTCGTCCATTTCTACATTAATACCAAAGTTCGCAAGAGTTCTTTTTATAATATTTGAATTTGCTTTAATATCTCCAACTCCTGGTTTTCCACGGTCTTTTTCAAGTAAGGTGAGGGGAGGAGGTACAAACTCTTTTCCTGAAAGCGAGAGAAAACCACCAAGATCAAAACCACCTTTTTCTTCATCAGATATTTTTTTAGATACGGGCTTTTGGTCATCCTTTTTTGTTTCATCTGCTTGTGCCTGAGCAAGTGCCTGTGCTGTTGCAGGGGCGAGGATCGGTTCTGTATCTAGTGTGTCGGTTGGAGCGAGAGCCTCTTTCTTTTTAAATAAAGATGAGAAATGTAGTTTCAAAGGAATATCAAACATAATAAGGAGTGATATAACACTAAATGCGAGAAGAATAATTATCGATGCGTAGAGATCAAATAAAGAAAGGAGAGGTGATGAGATCAGGTTTCCGAGGATACCACCCTTACCTCCAAATCCTGCAGTTGATGTTGCGATATTGAGGAGTGCGAGTGTTGAACAGAAAAAGAGTAGTCCTCCAATACTGTGCGTCAAAGCCAACTTTTTTTTCAATGAATTAAAAAATGATATACAAAGAATCAAAAAAAGAATCGGGAGAAGCCAGTACCCGTAACCAAATAAATGTTCAAGAAAGTTGTATGACCATACACCTACTTTTCCACCACGAGCAAATCCAGAAAGTGTAAAAAAAGTAGCGAGAACAAAAAAGAGTACCGCAATAATTCCTTGAAGAGTTTCTTCTTGTAAGTACGTAAAGACGCCACCAGATTCTTCTTCCTTTTCTTCAATATGTTTTTTCTTTCGTCCCATGTTGTTGTGTGTTATGTAGAAAATTATATCACATATATGAATGAGGTTTATCGTGGAAAAGTGATCATATATAAAGGTGGTATGTGTGAGTAAAATGCAACAACAAAAGTTAGAGCACCCACTGCTTGTATCAGAATACGACACTGATGTATAATGGACATCAATAGTTGCTCATATAAAAGACGTGTGGTATTATATAAGACAACAAAGGACATAAAGATAGTCTTTAATAAAAACTAAAAAATAAATGGACAATCAAGGTCATCAAAAAGACAAATTTGAACAATACAACGGACAAAATTCTGTTGGTATTTCTGTAAATAATCATAATCCTATTGATTATTTTGCTCAAGACCGTTCGTTTGTCTTTGTATACAAAAAGACAGAGAAGCTCGCAACAGCATTGTATATGGTTACCAATTTGTTCAACGATACTGAACCAATGAAGTGGACCCTTCGTGCAAAAGTATCAGAACTTCTGTCTTTTATTATTGGGTTTAAGGATGTTCTTGAGTCACGTGAATACGAGTTTTCAAATGAGGTAAAAACTAAAGTCCTCGAGATTGTCTCACTCCTCGAGGTGGCATCACAATCAGGTCTCGTGTCACCAATGAATTTCTCAATACTCAAGACGGAGTTTATGAATCTTATTGGAGGACTTATTCCACTTAAAAAACAAACAGAAGAACGAGATCGGTTTGCATTACCAAAAACATTTTTTGATGTTCCACAAGGTAGTACATATACGCCAACATATGTACCAAACGCAGGGGGAGTCGATACTCAGCATAAAGGACAACATACTATAAAAGACACTACCGTACCTTCTGAGACAGTAAACGAGATCACTTCATTTAAAAAGACAAATCGCCAGTCTATAATCATCAATCTTCTCAAGAAAAAGAAAGACCTTACTATTAAGGATATTGCGCAGGTTATACGTGATTGTAGTGAAAAAACCATACAAAGAGAGCTTATTTCACTGATTGATGCTGGTGTCCTTAAGAAAACAGGTGAGCGAAGATGGAGCCGGTATTCACTGGTAGCATAAGCGGAGCTTCTCGGTTATACATATGTTGGTTAGACGAGATATTGGGCGGTTTATAGAGAACTACTCTCCACGGGGTAGTTTTTTCTTTACTTCGCTCTAATATTGACTTTTGACCCCTCTCTATGAGATACTTCCTCCTGTGGGTTATGTGTTAAAACCCCCTATTTTCTTAAGGTTTTCCTTGGGGATTATAGAGGTTGTATAGCATAGTTATCCACAATCATTATTTTGTGAGACCTCGTCTCGCATATATAATTGTCTTAATAGGTACGCCATAGGGTATTTTGTATACACCTATACTACCTATCTCAGAAACTCTGTATCTTTCCGCACGAATCAGATCATTGACAACTTAATAGCAAAACGTTTAAGAGCTTTTATATAAAAAGCTCATTTCCGCTTTTCTGTTTCGTACAGACCTTTCTAGACATACAGACACGCAGACCAAACATCACAAACTATTTTTCAGATTTGTGTCGGTCTGTACACCTACTGCCACCATGCGGTAGGTCGTGCAAATATAAATCTGAAAGATTAGTTGAGTTGAGTATATGTCTCCTTAAACAGAGATATAGGACTCGGTTCACAGTTATTTGTTTTGATGGTTGCTTGATACATAACTGATATTCAGGTGTGCATCAAGCGTCATCAAAGTAGCAGATAACACTTTATTAAGTTTATTATCGGTTCGTGCGCCATACTTTTACATTTTATTAGTAACAGTAAAAGGTGGTCACAATTTACAAAAAAACGAATATATGACAGCAAAATCAAAGTTCGCTAAGGTGGCTGCTGGTCTCGTAGGATTCGCAATGGCATTCTCATTTGTAGTAACACCAGTTACTGCATCTGCTGCTACTGCAGAAGAACTACAGGCTCAGATTGCTAGTCTCCTTGCAACAATCAATTCGTTGCAGGCACAGCTTTCATCTACAACAGGTGGTAGCTCAACTACAACTGGATACACATTTAACACAAACTTAACAGTAGGAAGTAAAGGTACAGATGTAATGAACCTCCAGAAGGTTTTGAACATGAGTGCTGATACTAAAGTTGCATCAACAGGTGCTGGTTCTCCAGGAATGGAAACATCAACATTTGGTCCTGCAACTAAAGCAGCGGTGATCAAGTTCCAGACAAAATACGGTATCAGCCCAGCAGCTGGTTACGTAGGAGCTATCACACGAGCAAAGCTTAACAGTATGAGTGGTTCTACTACTACAACAGGTGGTACAACAACTCCTACTACTGGCGGAGCACTTACAGTTTCTATGGCATCACAGCCTGCAAACTCATTGGCTCCTCAGTCAGCTTCTCGAATTCCATTCACAACTCTTACACTTACAGCAGGTGCTTCAGACGTAACTGTTAACTCTATTACAGTAGAGCGAACAGGTCTCGCACAGGATGCAGTATTTGCAGGAGTAGTACTCTTGGATTCAAACGGAATGCAGATTGGTATCGCTAAAACTTTGAACTCTAACCACCAGGCAATGGTAGGTGAACCTTTCACAGTTAAAGCAGGTACATCTATGACTGTTACAGTTGCTGGTAACATGGCTTCATCATTGTCTTCATATGCAGGACAGGTTGTTGGTCTTAATGTTGTAGCAATTAATACTTCTGCAACAGTTTCAGGATCACTTCCTATCATGGGTGCTCAGCACACAGTGAACGCTACACTTACATTAGGTGCAGCTACACTTGCGCTTTCATCATTTGATCCAAACTCAGCACAAACAAAAGAAATCGGTACAACTGGTTACAAAT
>CAZVIO010000030.1:0-1332 GCA_964627615.1 uncultured Candidatus Saccharibacteria bacterium | reverse complement strand
TGCTGGTGTTCGAGTAACAGCTGGTTCAGCTGAGAAAGTACGACTTAACTCTATCCGATTCAACCAGACAGGTTCTGCATCATCTAACGATCTTGCAAACGTAATGGTTTACGTGGATGGAACAGCATACAACACTGTAGTTTCTGCAGATGGTAAATACTACTCTGCAGTATTCCCAGGCGGTATCTCAATTGACAAAGGTTTCTCAAAAGACATCTATGTTCAGGGTGATATCGTAGGTACAAGTGCAGCAGGACGAACTGTTCAGTTTGATATCTACAAAACAACAGATATCTACCTAACAGGTGAGACATACATGTATGGTATTACACCATCAGCTGGCTCAACTTCTTCTGTTTCAACAGCTTCTGAATTCACAACAGGTACACCATTCTTCAGTGGTTCACTTGTAACAGTTTCAGGAGGTTCAGTTACAACAATCCAGAAAGCAACTTCAGTTGCTGCTCAGAACGTTGCATTGAACGTATCTAACCAGATCCTCGGTGGTTACCAGACAGACATCAAGGGTGAACCAATTTCAGTTCAGTCTTCAGTATTCTGGTTTAACTACAGTGCAGGTATCGCAGCTTCTTCATACCTTTTGACAAACGTATCTATCGTTGATGCAAATGGTGCAGTAGTTGCAGGTCCAGTTGATGCAGTAAACGTAGGTGGTGTTGCTCAGAAAGTAACATTCACAGACACAATCACATACCCAATCGGTATGAAGACATACACATTGAAAGGAAAACTTCCTTCAGGTGTAGCAAACAACACAACACTTACAGCTTCAACAACTCCGTCTACAGATTGGACAAGTGTAACAGGACAGACAACAGGAAACTCAATCAGTCTTTCATCAAACGGTGTGTTCACAATGAACACTGTAACAGTTAAGGCAGCAGCTCTTGCTATTTCAGTAGCATCTACTCCTTCTGCACAGTCAATCGTTGCTGGTTCACAGGGAGTGACATTCACTAACTACCAGTTCGATGCATCACAGTCAGGTGAAGACGTACGATTCTCTTCAATTCCATTGAAGATCACATTCGGAGGTGGTGCAGCAGCTAATAACGTAAATGCATGTCAGTTGTTCGATGGTGCAACAGCACTTAACACTGGCTCAAACGTAGTTAGTCCAGCATCTTCTGTTTCAACAGGTGCAGATGTAACATTTACACTCGATCAGCAGTTTGTTGTTCCAAAAGGAACAGTTAAGACTCTTGCTCTTAAATGTAATGTAACTTCAGCAGCTACAGGAACAATGTCATGGGGTGTTCAGGCATCACCATCTATTGCAGTAACAGGTGTTACATCATCTAATGATGTATC
>CAZVIO010000029.1:5791-9486 GCA_964627615.1 uncultured Candidatus Saccharibacteria bacterium | reverse complement strand
ATCCCCCGTTCCCCCAGCTCGATCGCTATTACCTGCAGGCGGTGATCTCGCCGAGGCTCAGGCCTAGGGCGTAATTGACCTCGGGGAGCTTCCCCTGCTCTTTCAGGGCGGCAAGCAGCGCCAGGCCATGCACATACAGGGCCGGCTGGCAGATTTTGGTCTGCGTCAGGGTGGCGGAACTCTAGGAAACCAGCTCGCCCTTGATCAGGTTCGGCCAGTCGGCGTTCTTGCTCAAGGTGAGCAAGTTCTGGTACTCAAAGCTTTCGTGCTCAAAAGCTCTTATCGGGGTTTTCCGGAGCAGATTTCCCTGCTCCCAGAACTCCACATGGGTGAAGTGTGCCCGGTCTTCTGCGTCCAAAACTTCGGAACCAACCAGCACGAACATCTCGCCGTTGGTATAATAAATACCGTTTTTCATCGTGTTTGACTCTCCTGAAGTACATTTTATACCATCTAATACCTGTTTGTCAAGTACCAAAAAGAGCCTTTAATAAAGGCTCTTTTTGGTAGAAAATCACATGAGTTAGACAAGGAGATTTACAGGTTGGAAAATTGCTCAAGATGCTAGGCGCGGAAGAATTTTTGAGGGAGCCGTACTGTCGTACGGTGAGTGAGAAAATTAGCACCGCAACAACGCAGATGGAGTGATTTTACAAGCTGTTAATGTTAAAAATTCAAAGGGTCGATCATGGTTTCTTGGATAGTCTTTGCCTTCGCCATCACCTGATCCCCATAAAATGCATTCGCTTTTTTGTTCCAATTCCCTCCTGCGTAGTACTTGAGTGCTGCTGTTCGCTCTGCTGTAAATGTCTGTGCTGCCGCTCCAAGGTCAGTGAGATAAATAGAAGAAGCCACAAACGCATCCTCTGCATTCCATGGGTTAGTTATTGTTTTACCTAACGCTTGTGCTACACGTGGTGCGTATGCTTCCCATGTAGTTGGAATAAACTGTGACGGACCCATCGCTCCTCCCCATCCCGTACCACCAATTGGACAAGACAACACTCGATCCCGAGGTCCGACACCGAGAGATTCTACGATACGCAAGAATGCACTCTCATCATCTCGTTTTGAGAGCCCTTTCTTAATATCTTCTGGTCCAGGCATAATCGCTTGCCACTGTTTTTCAACTGGACTATCTGGTTTATTACATGACCCTTGGTTTTTTCCAAGGTTCGTTTCTTGTGTCAAAATCGCCAAAAGGAATGCTGGTCTAATACCTGTTGCTTTTTCTGCCTCAAGAGCATACTGATACGCAGTACCGAATGGAATCGCCGCTGTATCACGCAATGCAAACAATGCCGCACGAATTTCAGCAGCTTTCTTTTGACGCTCCTTGATCACCTGCTCATAGCTTTTTTCTTGAGTTTTGTTTACTTTAATGAGATATTGTTTTTCTTGCTCGTTTTTCTCAACTTGTCGTTTCTGAGCTTCAACATTTGCTTTTATATCAATCTCCTCATTCTTTTTTTTATCAAGTAATTCTCGTTCTCGTTCGGTAAGATTTTTTGTCTCTCTAATATCATCAAGTAACTCTTTCAAAGATTTGTTAATCGTGTTAAATGAATCCGCATCACTAAAAAAATCTGACAAATCTTTTTTAGCCAAAATAACTTCGGGTAATGTATATGAGTCTATCTCATACGTTTTTCGTATAAGTTGAGCGAGTGAATCCTGACTATTTTTAATTTTTTCTTCGAGCGTACTTATGGTTTTTGTTTTGTTGTCTATATCTCGACGAAGCTGCTCAATAGCAATGTTTCGTTTCTTAATAAATGCTTTAGCTTCATTTATCTTTGCATTCAAAATATCAGCTTCTTTTTGCAAAGATGCTGTACCTTTTTTTGTGTTATTGAGAATTTCTTGCCACTTGGCAATATCTTTTTCTGTTGCTTCCAATTCAGCTTTCCATTGAGCTTCTTGTGCAGCAATTTGTTCTGGTGTTTGCTGAGCAAAAGCTACTGAAGGAAGTATACCTGAGAGTACAAAAAAACAAGAGAAAACAAACGGGAGTATTTTTGATTGCATAAAAGTGAAATGATCTTTGATTATGAAGCCGATCAGACAAAACGACAGAAAGAAAAGACCAGACTTTATTATAGCGCAAAATGACACCTTTGGTCGATAGTAAAAAAGAGGCTTTATTGCCTCTTTTTTACAGATTTCTCGCTATTTAATGGAAAACTAAGAGATGTTAGATTATGAGATGCTTATGGAGTTACTCTGCTGTAGCAGGAACTTCTTCTTCATCTTTCTTACCTTTCTTAACAACCTCAATTGCTGAAAGGTCTGGTGCAACAGTAGGCTCTTCTGGTTCATCACCGCGTGGTGCTGATACAGACGCAACCACTTCATCTTCATCACCGACAAGCGATACACCTTTTGGAAGAACAAGGTTTTTAGCAAGAATAACTGAATCAAAATCAACAAGTGCAGAAATATCAACTTCAATTTCGTGAGGAAGATTTTCTGGAGACGCTTCGATAGTAATATCATGCATCACTTTTACCAAGTTTCCTGAAAGATCTTTTACCGCAGGAGACACGCCAGTAAATACAAGTGGGATTGAAACTTCAATTTTCTTACCTTTTTCAAATACATAAAAGTCTGCATGTTGAGGTATTTCTGTAACAGGATCAGCATCTACGTCTTGAATCAACACATCTACTGTACCAGAAGGTCCAACAAGTGAGATAACACCTGACTCACCTACTGCTTTCCACACCTTAATAAATTCACTTCGTTGCACAGCAACAGGAGTTGAAGCTTGTTTTTTACCATAAAATACAGCAGGAATAAGGCCCTGTGCACGAAGCCCTGCTGAGTTACCTACTTCTTTTCTATCGATATAATTAAGAGTTACCATGGGTGCAATTATACAGAAAACTAGACTTTATGCAATACCTACCAGGTAACACCTCCTGGACTATATACCTTCCACGCCCACACTCCGGAACCGTCAACTATAGCAGGATTCGCTCCACCATCTCGAGTAGGATCTACAAGTTGAGGTTGTGCGGCATAGTCCGCTTGAGAAAACTCCGATATACCATGGGCTATAAAAGCATACTCCAATCCGTTGTATGACATATACAGATAGCAATCTGACCATGCTGGTCTATAAATAGGCGCAACAGCATGTACAGGAGCAGATTTTGGATCAACAGGAATTTTATTTATATAATTCGGTACAAGCCCTGGTATCACATTGTTTCCAGTTCCATTAAA
Organism: uncultured Candidatus Saccharibacteria bacterium; assembly: GCA_964627615.1. Taxonomy (GTDB): domain Bacteria; phylum Patescibacteriota; class Minisyncoccia; order Phycocordibacterales; family DATDWN01; genus UBA910. The sequence continues at coordinate 6,258 of CAZVIO010000029.1, read as the reverse complement.
TTCAACACATTCTGTAATCCATGCACCGTTACTGTTCGGATAACTTTTATTCACCGCATAATAATATTGCAGTGCTACTTGCATTTGCTTCAAATCAGATATTCGTTTTGCTATTCTCGCCTTCTTTTGTGCCTGAGAAAATGATGCAAACACCACCGCACTGAGTAGTCCGATAATGGCAATGCTGACCAACAACTCGACAACTGTAAAACCTTTGTTTTTTTGTGATGATATATATTTCATATAATAATTAAAAATTACCACCAGGTGAAGACACTTTCCATGCCCACGTCGGACGAATCGGGTCAAAGAATTCTGGATACTTAGCGTATGATGCACCTGGACTTCCATTTGAAAGTTCAGTTACTTGGTGAACTAAGAAAGCATAATCTGTTCCGTTTGAGAAATAGAGATAACAGTTTGCATCACCACTTGGTGAACTTTGAGGATCGGTAGGGACAAACTGT
>CAZVIO010000029.1:0-5724 GCA_964627615.1 uncultured Candidatus Saccharibacteria bacterium | reverse complement strand
ATCGCTTACCGAAGACTTAAACTCCCCGGCAATAAAGAATTTTTCCGTTTCCATCTGTATTACTCGTAAAAACATACACATAGTATACACTGTAGAACCCAGTCTGTATCTTTAGTTTTCCACTATTACATCAGCCGGCACATTCCCCTCTAGGAAATCTATTATGTTTGTAGCTGCTCGAACAGCCATCTGATTTCTTGTTTTAACAGTTGAAGATGCGATATGTGGAGTTAGCACAACATTAGGAAGTTCAGTTAGTCCTGCTGCAAGCGCAGGTTCACGCTCAAATACATCAAGTCCTGCACCTGCAATCACTTTCTTTTTCAAGGCTTCCACAAGCGCAGTTTCATCAACCACAGGACCTCGTGCTGTATTGATAAGAAATGCTGTAGGTTTCATCAATGAAAGTCTTCGTGCATCAATTAAATGATGTGTTGATTCTAATAATGGAACATGAAGAGATACAATATCTGCGACTCTGAGCACATCATCGAGATTTTCATAGAACATAGCGTTGAAATCCTTTTCAAACTGCTCGTTCTTTTTCACGTCATAATACACAACATTCATACCAAAACCTTTTTTGAGAATATGTGCAGCGCGGTATCCAATACGCCCACCACCCACAATCGCAACTGTTAGATCTTCCAAATCGGTACCCATAAGAAGCATCGGATCCCATCCTGTATATTTACCTGCTCGTACATACGCATCACCTTCAAGAATACGACTTGTAAGTGCGAGTAACATTGCTACCGTATGCTCACCAACAGTGTCAGCTGACATTCCTGGTGTATTTGTAAGGGTAATCCCCCGTGCTTTTGCATCAGCACTGTTAAAATTATTAAATCCTACTGCATAGTTTGCAAAAATCTTTGCCGAAGGCACCGCATCAAACACCTCACCATCGATCTGATCAGTAAGAAGCGAAAGTACAGCATCGTATGGTTTTTGTGACACAGCTTCCACCAACTCTGTTTTTGTCAGTGGTCTATCGTGCGGATTGATATCAACCTCATAACCTTTTTCTGTAAGCATTGAGATTCCCACGTCAGGAATTTTTCGAGTGATGTATATTTTTTTCATAACCGAATATAATTACAAATTATTAAAAAGTCTCAACTTTGCCTCAGCAACAGCTTGTACTTCTTTTACCGCTTCTCGCAAAAACTTATACGGAGCAACCTCATCAGGATTTTCTTGAAGAGCAAGCTGTAATCCTTTTTTATATGCCACACGAAGCTCGGTGTTAATATGCACGATCGCCACCCCTTCTTTAATTGCGTTCTGAAAATCTTCACCTGAATTACCCGATCCACCATGGAGTACAAGTGGTATCCCCACAGCTTCTTTTACACTTTTTACTACATCAATACGAAGTTTTGGGTCCACTCCACCTCGAAGCATACCGTGAACATTTCCCACCGCAGGTGCAAGCATATCAACACCGGTACGCTCTACAAATTCTTTTGCTTTTTCCGGAGATGTAAGTGATGCATCATCAAACGAAACTCCTTCAGGTATTTCATCTAAAATTTTTGATGATTGTCCGATATATCCAAGCTCACCTTCAACCAACACATCTCGCCCAGATGCTCGTGCATATTGAACACATTGTTGTGCGAGTTTTATATTTTCCTCAAAAGAAATATTTGCGCCATCGAAAATTACAGAATCATATCCAGCATCGATCACCTCTTTTACTCGTTCAAATGAGTACGTATGATCAGCATTCAAAAAGATTGGATAATTGTATTCTTTTTGAAGAGACTCAACCAACGCTTTCACTTGACGTACCCCCATAAAATCACGCTCACCTTCTGATACTCCGATAATAACTGGAACGTTGAGTGAATACGCCGCACGAAATACTCCCCATAATCCTTCGAGATTTGAAATATTAAAATGACCAATTGCAACCTTTTTTTCTTCCGCCTCGCGGACATATTCACGTAATGTTTTCATGGTATGTATTGTAGCATAGTTGATATTCTCTGCTATACTAATTAAATGAAACATATTGATATTCTTGCAATCGGCGATATTGTAACCGATGCATTTATTCGACTTAAAGAAGCTACTGTTAACTGTGAAATTGATCATACAAACTGCAAGCTCTGTGTCCCATTTGGAGAAAAAATTCCATACGAATCAGTAGATGTGATCAAGGCTGTGGGTAACAGTGCAAACGCTGCAGTATCTGCTGCGCGACTTGGACTTAATTCAGCACTTCTGTCGTACGTAGGAGACGACACCGACGGTGTTGACTGCATCGAAGAGCTCAAAAGAAATAAAGTTATTACTGATTTTGTACGAACAGAAAAAGGTAAAAAGACAAACTATCACTATGTTCTATGGTATGACGTAGAACGAACAATCCTCATCAAACATGAGCAGTTTGATTATTCACTTGGAGACATTGGCACACCTCGATATATTTACCTTTCATCGCTCGGAGAAAACTCTCTTCCTTTTCACACTGAAATCGCATCATTTATTGCAGACCATCCAGAAACTAAGCTTGTATTCCAGCCAGGAACATTTCAAATACGACTCGGTAAAGATACACTGAAAGATATTTATCAACATACTGAAATATTTTTCTGTAATGTAGAAGAAGCTCAAAAAATCCTCTCAGTAACCTCACGTGACATCAAATCACTTCTAAAAGGTATTGCATCACTTGGTCCACGATACGTCTTTATCACGGATGGTATCGAAGGTGCATATGCATACGACGGAAATGATTTTTGGTTTATTCCTACATACCCACATGAACCAATCGAACGAACTGGTGCAGGAGACGCATTTGCATCTACTGTAGTTTCAGCGCTTGCATCAGGTCTTACACCAAAGGAGGCTTTGATGTGGGGACCAATAAACTCAATGTCAGTAGTACAACAAGTTGGAGCACAGCGCGGACTCCTTTCTCGAGAAAAACTAGAAGAATATCTTAAAAATGCTCCACCTCAGTACACCATTCATCAATTATAAAATATATATTACTCCCTAGACACAACAAATAATCCTTGAGGCGATACACACCTCAAGGATTATTCTTTTTTACCTCTTTATACTGTGAACATAACTCTCGCATTGATATATACCGACTATGGATCGTATTCACCTCACGTAGAGTAACGAACAACTCTTGATCTTTTGTTACCTCAAGGTCGATTACATCATACTGCCGACCTGTAGAAAGTTTTTTATAACAACTACCGATGGTCACATTCATTGAGAACTCCTTTATTCACATTACCACAGGATTATTTTCTCTTCAAAACTACTCTCACAGCATTTGCAATTGAAAATTCACCCATACCATAGTATTCGATCAATTCATCTGGAGTTCCTGATTGTCCAAATTGATCATGTACACCAATAAATTCAATTGGTGTTGGGTGTAGAGATGAAAGACACTCTGATACCGCACCACCCAATCCTCCTGCAATCTGATGCTCTTCTACAGTCACAATTGCTCCACAGTCTTTTGCAAGTGTGAGCACCGCATCAACGTCAAGAGGTTTGATGGTGTGAACATTTAAGACTTTTACTGATATTTTTTCTTTTTTTAATGACTCTGCAACCAATAATGCTTTATGTACCAGCGCACCAGTAGCGATAATACCTACATCAGCTTTTACATCCTCTGTACCATATAAAAGATTTGCTTTCCCAATTTCAAACGGAGATTCTGCAGAAGTAATAACAGGAGTTTTTTCTCGTGCCAATCGGATATATACTGGCGAACCCAATGAGACGGATGCAATAGTCGCTTTGCGAGCCTCAATATGATCACAAGGAGATAGTACTGTCATATTTGGAATAACCCGTGTAAGTGCAATATCTTCTATTGCCTGATGTGTTCCACCATCAGGCCCTACTGAAATACCCGCATGTGATCCTGCAATAATTACCTGTCTATTGTTGTAACAAATAGTTGTACGAATCTGCTCCCAATTTCTCCCTGGAGAAAACATTGCATAACTTGTAATAAACGGTACTTTACCCATCGCTGAAAGACCTGATGCAACTGATGCCAGGTTTTGTTCTGCAACGCCAATTTCAATAAATCGTTCAGGAAATTTTTCTCGAAATAAATGCATTTGAGTAGATTCAGTGAGGTCTGCACAAAGTCCTACTACACGAGAATCTTTTTCACCAACCAACACCAAACCCTCACCAAATCCTTTTCGGATTGGCACTTTTTCAACGTCTTTATCAAATATTTTTGGATTTAAATGTTGGAGAGAATTTTTCATATTATTCATGTTCACTCTTAATCTGACCTCCAAGAGTTCGTAGTTCCCGAAGTGCAATTTTCACCTGATCCTCTTTTGGTGGCTCACCTTTCAATTCTGTTCCCGGTGGATTGCCGTGCCATTTAAAATCACGCTCCATATACGACACACCTTTTCCTGGAATCGTGCGTGCAATAATCACACTTGGTCCATCAAACACTGCTTGCGCTCGTCCAACCGCTTCAACAATAGAGCTAAAATTATGTCCATCTATTTCTTCTGTGTGCCATCCAAAACTCTCAAATTTATGCGTCAGTGACTCAAGAGGCATGACATCTTCAGTATATCCATCAATCTGAATATTATTTCGATCGACAAATACAATAAGTTTACCGAGACGCTCTTTTGCAGCAAGCATAATGGCCTCCCAGTTTTGACCTTCATTAAGCTCTCCATCACCGAGTAAACAGTAGAAAAAACGATGAGATGTGAGGCCATGATCCATCCGATCAGCAATGGCCATACCAACCGCCTGAGAAAGTCCTGAGCCTAGTGGACCAGACGACGTCTCTGCATACGGATAAAACTCTCGATGCGGATGACCTTGCAATCGAGATTTAAACTTGCGCAATGTAAGGAGCTCTGATTTAGGAAAATATCCTGCATGGGCCATGGTGGCATACATCACCGGGCAGATATGTCCATTTGAAAGTATCAGTCTGTCACGATCTTCCCAGAATGGATTTTTAGGTTCATGTCTCAGAATATGAAAATAGAGGGCCGTAAAAATATCAGTCATACCTAAAGGGCCTGCAGAGTGCCCTGAGCCCGCAGCAACAAGCATCTCGATGATTGAGATACGGATATCATTTGCTTTTTCTTTCAAGAACAAAATTTTTTCCGGAGTAAGATCCATACACACTAAGTATACCAAAAAAGATACATCTGTTATTACGATATATGTGGATAGGTTGACTAATTAACCTTTTATATTTATTGTATATACAGATGCCCCTGGAACCGACGTATTTCTACACAAACACAGGCTTAGTATTTTTAGCCCTGTCCACCATTGGAATACCGGTAATGATGACCCTCGGCATCATATACTGGAGCAGGAAACGCAACTAACCACCCGCACTGATTTCGGTCACTGCGGGTTTTACATATTCTGGAAATTTGCAATTACCTCTGCAGTATTTTCCGCATCAAAAATAGCTGAACCTGCCACTAGTGTATCTACACCAGCATCCATTAATTCTCTTACAGTATTTTCATGTACACCAATATCTATTGCAATATTCATTTCTGGATATTTCTCCCGTAAGGTTTTAATTTTTTCTAATACAGAAAGATCAAGTAGTGCACCATGTCGTCCAAGCTGATAACTCCCCATACACTGAATACAATCAATCTGATGTATAAATGGCTCAAGCACAGAGATGTTTGTACTTGGTTTTATTGCTATACCAACATCAAC
>CAZVIO010000028.1:6966-9700 GCA_964627615.1 uncultured Candidatus Saccharibacteria bacterium | reverse complement strand
GTATACCGACAATCTGTTCTCGTCCCTCTCGTAAAGCTACGCTTTACTCTTGTGGGCAAGGAGGGACTCGAACCCTCAATCCTTACGGAACCAGTTCCTAAGACTGGCGCGTATACCAATTCCGCCACTTGCCCGATGAATAGCAGTCTAACATATCAAGTTAAGTTTTTCTATATAGATATGAAATGCGTGGTCAGGAATAATTTTTTCGCCGTCGCTCAAAAATTTTCACGACCCTGCCTCGACTGTTTTTATTGGTACAAAAACATGTCTCCGGCTTGCACACGATAGAAAAAATCTGGAGCAATCCAGATTTTTTCTTCGTGTGCACCCAGCAGGGATCGAACCTGCGACATTCTCCTTAAGAGGGAGCTACTCTACCGACTGAGTTATGGGTGCATTAATTTATTTACGTTACGACCTAATCCTACTAACTTGTCGCATTGCTACCAAAACAGTTATAGGTGCAGTAAATAACTTTCTATTTATAACATATATTATAAAATTGTGCCCGGAGTGGGAATCGAACCCACACGAGGTTAAACCTCACAACATTTTAAGTGTTGGCTGTCTACCAGTTCCAGCATCCGGGCGTTTTCTGTTTGCACCTCTGTGTGTGGTTTGTAAACTATGACAATTAGGACATAAGACTCGCAAGTTAATTAGTCGGTTGTCATGTCTATTGCCATTAATATGGTCAAGTTCTAATGGCAGTCTTCCGTCAATAGATTTTTTGGCCCATCCACACATTTCACACTTCGGCATTTTCAGTTTAGCTGAAAAAAGCCTTTTTTTCAACTTATAGCTTTGGTACGTACTATCATCAACTAAAACTTTGTCTAATTCGATACGAGGACGAAAAGCAAGTTTTAAACCTTTACTCCATAACATCCCCGTAAAGTGGTTAGTTGGTAAGTTTAACTCACGAATGTATTTTTTAACTTGATCGTAGTTTCCACCTGTAGGTTGTAAACCTAATATACTAATTACACCTCGATAACTTTTAGAATTTTTTACAGCGTTTTTTAATGTTTCATTTGTCCAACTTCTTTTTCTTGACATATGTATTCATTATTTAGGTAGAGGTATAAATTATCTGTAACTATAATTGTATACCTAAATAAAAAATAAAAATACCCACCGTTTTTTTATTTTTTTATAAAGAGACCTGAGGCGGAATCGAACCGCCGCATAGAGCTTTTGCAGAGCTCCGCCTTACCACTTGGCCACCAGGTCTTGAGTCGTAATTTTAGCTTTGATTTGAAAGCTCGTCAATTCGTTGACGGTTGCGTTCACCTAAATCAATTTCAAAATCAATATGAGGGATACGAGGAATACGAGAGTTGTCTCGAATAAACTGTTTGAAGTCACTACGTTTTCGCTTGGCAAAATCAAGAGCAGGTTTTTCAAATGTGTCGGGGAATGTAGTAAAAAGTATGGTGGCGTGTTTTTGGTCACCTGAAATTCGAACATCAGTGACGGTGAGGAGTGATGAGCCATTACCTGCACCTTCGAGAAACTGTGCTCCAAGTGCTTTGAGTTCATCTTTTAGTCTTTGTTTGCGTACTTCACTCATGGTTTTAAATAAGTATTACTGTTTTGAAATGATAAAAGTTTGCAATCTGTCCCCGGGTACTATTTCAATTTTTGCTTCTACCAACATCCCACATTCTTTGCCAGAAGAAACCTCATCAGATTTTATTTTTTGAGATTGAAGTTCTTTTATTTTTCCTGAGCCGATTTCAGCATCACGGCGCATAATCTTAATCTGAGAGCCATTTTTAATACTTCCTGTCTCCACAAGTCCTCCAAGGATTTGTTTATCTTTTACTTTACTGAATATTTTGAGTACTTTGAGTGTGCCGGTTACTTCCTCTACATCGATAGAAGGGGTTTCTACAACAAGTTTTTCTGCGAGCCATTCTGAAAGTTTGTAAATAATATCAAATGTGTGTATTTCAATATTATTACGTTCTGCAATAGTTTTCGCGAGACTATCAACCTTTACTGTAAAACCAATCACCAGTGCTTTTTCTCCACCACTTGCAACTTTAAGATCATTTTCAGATATAGTTCCGATACCAGAATGAATCACTTTTGTGTGAATTCTGTCAGTATCAAGTTTCTTAATTTCAGTGAGTACTGCCTCGAGACTTCCTCCGGCATCTGCTTTGACGATCAGGGGAAGTACGCGTCCATTAAATGAAGATTCTGTGTCAGTATTATTTTTGTGCTGTTGGTGTGTATTGACATGTGTGAGCGCATCTTTTTTATCTTCGTATACCATACACATATCACCAATGATAGGCAGACTGTTCCAGCCGATTACTTTTACTGCTTGTCCTGCACATGCACGATCAACTTGTTTACCTGTATAGTCTTCTACAATACGAAGAGGAGCAGTACTTGTGCTCGATGCAATATATAGTCCTTTTTGCAAGACTCCGTCAGTGAGGATACAAGTGGCACTGATACCTTTTTTTACATCAAGGTTGCTTTCGAGAATGTATCCAGTTGCCTTTTTTTCTGAATCAAAAGTGTTTTGTTCGAGTTCAGCAGTAAGAGCGATCATATCAAGGAGATCAGAGACACCTTCGCCTGTTTTTGAAGAAAGGGGAATAGCTGAAATAGTACCTCCGTATCCTTCAACGTATATTTCGTTTTCAGCAAGAGAAAGTTTTGTTCGGTCAATATTTGCGTCAGGTTTATCGATCTTTGTAATCGCAATAATAAA
>CAZVIO010000028.1:3586-6922 GCA_964627615.1 uncultured Candidatus Saccharibacteria bacterium | reverse complement strand
GATTCTTTGATAGAGCGTAATGCTTCAAGAGTTTGAGGTTTTACACCATCTTCAGCGGAAACAACAAGAATCGCAATATCTGCGACGTTTGCTCCACGACGTCTAATACCAGAAAATGCCGCGTGTCCCGGGGTATCAAGGAAGGTAAGTTTTTGAACACCTGTTGGTGTTGTGTGATCTACTTCATATGCAGAGATATGTTGTGTAATACCTCCCGCTTCATTGAGTGGTCGAGTACTGTTTCGTATATATGAAAGAAGAGTCGACTTTCCGTGGTCGATATGTCCCATTATAGCTATTACCGGTATTTTTGGTTGAGGAGTAGACATGTTAGTTGTTTAAGGGTCACATATTTGGCACATTTCTTTGTTCGACTTTGTTTTCTGAGAAGTAATCTTCTTAGACCCCCTCGGGTATCAGCTACTGCCGAAAACAAGAAGTGCCCTCGTGGTAGGACGTAGTCCTTCGCGAACTTTGCTCAAATCTCTGACTCCCTGGTTATATATTTTGGTTACTTTCCTTGAAGGTGAGTGCGAGATTTTGAAACAACCGATTGCTCTTCTTCAGTCAAGTCAAATGTACTTTCGAACGTATGAAGTGGTTTAGAGAATACACTGACTCGTTCACGAGAGTAGAGGCTTGAAATCACAACACCATCTCCTTTTTCGCTCACAAATGCGGTTGCAAAACTTTGGTTACCACCTTCACCTGTGCCTTTGAATGGGTTGAATCGTGTTGTCTCTACAGACTGAATACTTCTGCTCAGGCGATCTTCAACCACAGTAAAATAATGAAGAGAATCTTTTTTAAACGCTTTCAAATCTTCAATATCTTTTTTTGCATGTACAATTGAATCTTCGAGCGTATGAGCTGTTGCACCTCCAAGTAATCGTCTTATTTTTAATTCAAGACGAATGAGTAATCCGATAAGGATTAGACTGATTCCGATAAGAATGTATACAAGGAGATTCAGGTCAATGTGCATTTCGTGATTATACAGTATTTTCTAAATTTTGCAAAAAATGATAGGCTTTGTATATGAATATCATAAACTTTTTTAAACAAGCAAAAAAACGTGTATTTTTGGATTATGCATCTGCAACTATGATACGAAAAGAAGTTCGTGAGGTGTTACGTATATCCGCTGATGAATCTTTTGCGAATCCAAGTGCACTCTATCGTGAAGCTCGTGATGCAAAAGAGCGACTAGCCTCTGCTCGTAAAGACGTGGCGTTTGCGCTCAATACAACAGCAAATCAAATTGTATTTACCAGTGGAGGTACCGAAGCAAACAACACTGCGCTCTTTGGTGTATTCCAAAAAGCTAAAGAACAGGGGATAGATAATCCTCATATTGTATCTGCGGTGACAGAACATCCTGCAATCAGAGAAGTGCTTTTAGAAATTGAGCGAAGAGGAGGTGTTGTAACATTGTTGACTCCAGATGCTGAAGGTTTGATAACTCCGTCTCAAGTTGTAGATGCACTTACTGAGCACACAGTTCTTGTGTCAATTATGTATGTAAATAATGAAATCGGAGTCGTCCAACCGATTAAAGAAATCGCGAAAGCAATCAAGCTCAAGACTAAAGATTCAAAACTTAAAACTCTTTTTCATACAGATGCATGTCAGGTTCCACTGTGGTACGGGATTGATGTGTCTATGCTCGGCGTTGACCTCCTTTCATTGGATGGGTTAAAAATCGGTGGACCACGTGGTGTTGGATGTTTATATGTAAAAGGTGGTACAGCTATTTCACCGTTTATGTTTGGAGGTGGACAAGAAGGAGGTCTTCGATCTGGTACTGAACATGTGGGAGCATGTCTTGGTTTTGCAAAAGCATTGGTACTTGCAAAACAAGAAAAAGATATGGTTTCAGAAAAAATAAAAAAATTAAGAGATATGTTGTGGGACCGTATTCGGGTGTTGTTTCCAGATGCAGCTGTAAATGGATCTCTCAAACAGAGAGCTCCTAATAATCTCAATGTATGTTTTCCGGGTATTGATGCAGAGTATCTGACTGTGGCACTTGATACATACGGGGTTTGTGTTTCGTACTCATCTTCGTGTCGAACACTCAAAGAAGATTCAACTTCGTATGTTGTCGAAGCGCTGAAACCTGAATGTAAAGGTTCAAGTATTCGATTTACACTTGGGACACACACCACTTCTGCTGATATTGATTTTGCAATTGAAGCACTTAAAAAGGCAATGATACAAGTTAGAAAGTCCATCAATTAATCCCTTACGTTAAAGGTCCGTAAAGTCAAAAAAATTCATACACACCTGACTTGATGGGTTTTGGAATATAAACACTCTTTTGATATACTACATACATGGAAGATCTCAATAAAAATCAACTTATACTTCTCGTACTCCTTGTATCATTTGTTACGTCTATCGGTACAGGTATTATGACTGTATCGTTGCTTATGGAGGCTCCTGTTGCAGTGACAAATACAATCAATCGTGTTGTTGAGAAAACTATTGAATCAGTTGGTCCTGTACAAACTATTGTGACAGGTGGATCAAAAGAAAAAGAAATTCAGACAGTTGTTGTAAAGGAAGAAGATCAAGTAATCGGTGCGATTGAAAAAAATACAAAAAGTATTGTACGTATTCGAGAAGTAAATACTTCAGTCGGTGTCGACAATCTATATGGTCTTGGAGTTGTAGTGTCAAAAGATGGCATTATTGCAACTGATAAAAAAATTATTTCAGAAGCGATGCAGTATGTCGCTGTCATGTCTGATGGTACGCAAATTCCACTTGTATCTGTTTATGCAGACAAAAAATCAGACATCGGATTCTTTAAAGCAAAACCAACAAATCCGTACACATTTTCTCCAATTTCATTTGCAAGCAATGAATTGAAGCTTGGACAGAGTGCTGTGGTAATCGGAGGTGATACAACTAATGCGATTGCGGTAGGACGGGTTACTGCGCTTTCTACAAAAGATATTGATCCTGTTGCAGGGACAAAATACATAGCATCTTTTACGGCAGATGTTGCTCCTGTTGATACTGTGTACGGAGGTCCAGTTTTTTCTCTTTCAGGAGAGCTTGTAGGTCTCTCGATCTCTGTGTTTTCATCTTCAAAAATATATATTCCAGCAGCCTTGGTTAAAAAAGAAGCACAGCTCCTTGAGGCTCCTAAAAACTCTATCTAAAATTACTTGGTATAAATTTAAAAACAAACACATATATTCGCTTGCGAGCGAATTACTACTCCTTCGTTAATCAAGAGAATACTGCACGTCTGACAGCTGTCTTCTCGCAAACTCCTCAGGTGATTACATCTTCGTGGAACCGTGCGTATTCTCTAATCAACTGCTC
>CAZVIO010000028.1:0-3576 GCA_964627615.1 uncultured Candidatus Saccharibacteria bacterium | reverse complement strand
TTTTTTTAAATTGTACGTGCGTTTGACGTGGGGAAGGATTGGAATACCCAACCTTGACCTATATTATGCAAGGCGATATAGTTAACATGTAAACAATCAAACAATATGCCACCATTCAATCATTTCACAACAAAAGCAAAGGAAGCGATACGAAAAGCTCATGAGTTGGCTATTGAACGTGGCCAAAATCATGTAAATCCAGTTCATTTATTAACAGCACTTGTATTACAAGAAGAAAGTGTTGTGACATCTGTCCTCGATAAGCTCGAAGTAGACACAATACTACTCACTGATTCGCTTATTGAAGCAATTGAAGGGGTTGAAGGTGGACAGACTATTTCTCCCTCATATCAGGTGTATCTTACTCCTGAACTCGCCGCGCTTATTGAGCATTCTGCAAAAGTGGCAATGGAGTTAAAAGATGAATTTGTTTCAACTGAACATCTTTTTATTGCTGCACTTGAGGTTGCAGGACCTGCACGTGAACTATTGCAAAAATTTAAACTTACAAAAGAACAGGTTATTGATGTGCTTGAAGAGGTTCGAGCAGGTGATACAGAAGATGCGCCAATGCAGAAGAAATTCAAATCACTGACAAAATATACTCGAAGTCTTACAAAACTCGCTCAAGCAAATAAGTTGGATCCAGTCATCGGTCGGGACGAAGAGATTTCTCGTATCATTCAAATACTCTCTCGTCGTACAAAAAACAATCCGATACTTATTGGTGAAGCTGGTGTAGGAAAAACAGCGATTGCTGAAGGTTTGGCGGTGCGTATGGCATCAGGTGATGTCCCAGAATCTCTCAAAGACAAAGAGCTTGTTTCACTTGACCTTGGTTTGCTTATTGCCGGTACAAAATATCGAGGTGAATTTGAAGAACGTCTCAAAAATATTTTGAAGGAAATTGAAAAATCAGACGGAAAGATTATTCTTTTCATTGATGAAATCCATACACTGGTTGGTGCCGGAGCCGCAGAAGGTTCGATGGATGCTTCAAACATGCTTAAACCTGCGCTTGCGCGTGGTGAGCTTCGAGCTATTGGTGCAACAACACTTCGTGAGTACCAAAAATATATTGAAAAAGATCCAGCACTTACTCGCCGATTCCAACCGGTACATGTGAACGAACCGTCTGTTGCTGATGCGATTACTATTATGCGAGGACTCAAAGAAAAGTATGAACTCTATCACGGTGTACGTATCACTGATGAAGCGATTGTTGCTTCAGTACATCTGTCGTCTCGATATATTACTGATCGATTCTTGCCTGATAAGGCGGTAGATTTGATTGATGAATCCGCTTCATACTTGAAAATTGCGTTGGAAAATATGCCACCTGTACTTCAAGATGCGCATTCAAAAACAATTAAACTGGAAATAGAACGGGAGGCACTCAAAAAAGAAACAGATCAGAAATCAAAAGCTCGTGTAAAAGAAATCGAGCAAGAGCTTGCTGATTTGAAAGAAAAAACAGGAGAGATTGAATTGAAATGGAAAAATGAAAAAGAAACAGTTTCTGCTATTAAAGAGTTGAAAAAAGAACTCGAGGAGTTGCGATTGGAGGCAGATAGTGCTGAAGCACGTGCTGATTTGGCAAAAGCTGCAGAAATTCGCTATGGCCTTATTCCAGAGGCAGAAAGAGAGCTTGAAACAAAAAGTAAACGTTTGAAAAAACTGCAGAGTTCACGTCGAATTCTTAAAGAAGAAATTACAGAAAACGATATTGCAATGATCGTATCGAAGTGGACAGGGATCCCAGTGTCACGCATGCTCGAAGAAGAAGCAGAAAAACTTGTGCGTATGGAAGAGGTGCTGAAACGACGTATCGTGGGTCAATCTGAGGCGGTACAGAAGATATCAGACACCATTAAACGTTCACGTGCAGGTATTGCTGATCCAAACCGACCGATTGGCTCATTCTTGTTCTTAGGACCTACTGGAGTAGGTAAGACAGAATTAACCAAAAGCTTGGCAGAATTCATGTTTGATGATGAGAAAGCTTTGATTCGAGTAGATATGTCTGAATTTATGGAGCGTCATAGTGTATCGAAGCTTATCGGTGCTCCTGCAGGATATGTAGGATATGAAGAGGGAGGAAATCTGACTGAGCAGGTGCGTCATCGACCATATGCAGTAATTCTCTTTGATGAAATAGAAAAAGCTCATCCTGAAGTGTTCAATATTCTCTTGCAGGTGCTTGATAATGGAAAACTGACTGATGCAAAAGGGCGTTCAGTAAACTTCCGAAATACAGTAATTATTCTTACTTCAAATATTGGTGCACAATATATTGATCGAATGCAGAAACTTGGTTTTGCGTCAGATACAAGTGAAAAATCAGATTATAATGATGCAAAAGCAAAAGTAAACGCATCACTCAAAGATTATTTCCGACCAGAATTCTTAAACCGTCTTGATGAAATCATTACCTTCGATATTTTGAGTAAAGAAGCGGTCCGAGAGATTGTAGGTATCCAAGTAGGAATCGTGACAAAACGTCTCGCAGAAAAAGAAATTCGCCTCGAGATCACTCCTGCTGTGTACGATATACTTGCTGAAGAAGGGTATAATCCACAATACGGAGCTCGTCCACTCAAGCGCCTTATCCAACAGAAAATCCTCAATCCAATCGCATCACTGATGATTGGAAAAGGTATCACTAAAGGTGGCATAATCACAGTAGGGGTAAAAAACAAAGAGTTCACCTTTGATGTAAAAAAGCCACGAAAAGCATCACTCGCAGATAGTTTTGTGGTGAGTGATAGTATGACAGTATAAATAACAATCTCCTCAAAAATACCCGGAAGGGTATTTTTGTTTTTTGTGGATAAGCAGTATTGTAACAGGTGTAGGTGGTGTTATAATTATGGGTATGACACCTCCACCTGTATTATCAAAAGAGAAGTTGACTCTTGTTAGAGACCTGTATCTTAATAAAAAATTGTGCATCAGAGAGGTTGCTCAAAAGCTTCATGTTTCTCCTGATGCAGTTGAAAACTTTATACATAGACACAGTCTTCCAAAGAGGACTCAGAAAGAAGCTCAGCAAGCAAAATACTATAATAAACCATTATCTTTTAAAAAGAAGGAATTAAACACTCCTCATTTAAGAGAATTGGCTGCAATAGGTACAATGTTGTATTGGGCAGAAGGATATAAAGGTGATGAATCGAACGGTACAGTTGATTTTGCAAACAGTGATCCTTTAATGGTTGAAATATTTTTGAAATTTTTACATTCAATATATCAACCAGATAAGACTCGTTTACGTGTGTATTTATATTGCTATTCTGACCAAAATATACCAAAACTTATAAAATTTTGGAGTAAACTGACCGGTATACCTAAAAACCAATTTTTGAAACCATATGTCAGAACTGACTTTAAAAAAGAGGGCAGAAAAATGGAGTATGGGATGATTCATGTTAGGTATCATGATAAAAAACTTTTACTTGATATAAAAAGTATGATAAAGTCTTATGTGTCGAGATTATGCGTCGGTGGCGGAGTGGTCAATCGCATTTGACTGTAAATCAAACGCCTTCGGGCTACGTAGGTTCGAATCCTACCCGG
>CAZVIO010000027.1:0-10308 GCA_964627615.1 uncultured Candidatus Saccharibacteria bacterium | reverse complement strand
ATCACTAGGTCATTTTCTGATACTATATGCATACATGAAAAAACAGGATATAGTGAACGATAAGATTCAAAAGGGCTATACATATGTACTTTCTGAACCAATGGGTAAAAACTTTGACCCTACATTTAAACCAGATTTGACTCCACAAGAAATGTTGGAGCTCGGTGTATTTGGAGGAAAGTATATGACAGATTGTAGGGAGGAGTTTCCTTCGACATGGTTTGTACATGCGAAACTGTCACCAGAAAAAAAAGATCCTTCACTTAATTTCTTTGGTGTAGATGCGAGTCAGTCGAGAGAAGAGTGGCAAAAGAAAGGTTGGATGCATAAAGATGACCCACGTGGATGGTTTCAGTGGTATTGCAGATATTACATGGGACGTCGGATGCCTGTCGAAGATGAGCGACAGATCAAGCGGTGGCGGGCAATGGTTCGACATATGTCTCAAATACAAAACAATTGTAGAGTAGGTGATTTCTCTTGCCATACGAAACAACGTCAGGCGCTACTACACTGGGCATATGATAGTAGAAAAATGTAGTATAATGTATATATGAAATATTTTTTAATGTTTGTCGCACTTGTATGTGTAGGAGGTGGAATAGTTTACGTTACACAAAAAAATGAGTTACCAAAGGCAGTGGTCAACCTTGGACCAATGCAGTACAAAGATTTGGTGTACATTGAAACTCCATTTTCAGGTATGAAAGTGAGTAGTCCACTTGTTGTTTCTGGGCGTGCACGAGGAAATTGGTATTTTGAAGCCTCATTTCCAGTAAAACTTTTAGATGGAAATGGAAATGAACTCGTAGTAACTCCAGCTCAAGCACAAGGTGATTGGATGACTACAAACTATGTGCCATTTTCTGTGACTCTGACATTTCCCACACCAGCTACTGCTACAGGGACACTGATTTTGCAAAAAGATAATCCATCAGGAGAACCTCAACATGATGATTTTGTTTCGATTCCTGTGACTTTTTAGACTAATGATTTTGGATTAAAGATTAATGAGTAAAAAACGAATTTCTTTTATTGTTTCTTTGTTGTTTGGTGTGTACCTGCTCATTTCGCAGTATGAAAGCGGAACTCCTATAGTACCGGAACACCAAGTCTCCAGTGTAGTACAGACACAATTAGAGGAGCAGGGTGTATTGATTGCTGATGTAACCGTTTCCACAACTACACAAAGCTTTTTTGTGGTTTCTCGAGTAGTCGATGGTGACACGATTGAAGTAATAAAAGATAATAAGAAAGAGAAAGTGCGTCTCATCGGTATCAACACTCCAGAGACAGTAGATCCACGAAGAAAAGTAGAGTGTTTTGGTAAAGAAGCGTCAGTACATGCGAAAGAGATTTTACTCGGACAAAAAGTGAGACTTGTATCTGATGATTCTCAAACTAAATATGACAAATACGGAAGACTTCTCGCATATGTGTATCGTGAGGATGGTCTTTTTGTAAACAAACATATGATAGAAGAGGGTTATGCATACGAGTATACCTACAAAGTGTCGTATCTGTTTCAAAAAGAATTTAAAGAAGCTCAGCTTAAAGCACAGACAGAAGGAAAGGGTTTGTGGAAACCTGGGGTGTGTGGATAGTTGTATTGACAAATAATAAAATTGTAGTATTCTATTGCGGTACTGATCTTTTTAAATTCAAAAAACGAGGAGAATGTAAGTGCTAAAATTGACCTGGAAAGATGTCCCGGACTTTGCGTTCAAGATTAATGTTCAGTTGTTTGTCCGTAAGACGACATATGAACATGGGAGCCTCAAGAAATTGGCGACGGATATTTCCAATCGCTACTTGAAAGGCAAAGATTTCGAGATGATGGTGCAAACCTATCTTGATATTTGCTGGACGATTGACGGCATCAAGGCAAAAACCATCGGTGTCAATGGACCCGTTACTCGAAGTAATACACTTATGCAAGCAATTGCAATGGTGTATATGATCGAGAACCCTGTTACTGTTGAGCAGTGTGATCAGATCAGCAAATTCGCAGAGAAATGTAAGAACAGTACAGCGAGTATTCATAATTGGTTTTTCCCCAAGGTCTACACTCTCTGGATGTATGCGAGCTATGTGAGTCAGATCAATGATTTTGCGCGTAATCTCGTTGTTGATCCTCAAGTGGATGAATCAACACTTGCATTTCTTTACGAATCAATGAAAGACGTTGGCGCCCAGATTGACGATATGATGACCGAGTTGGCTCTTCTTCGTAAATACGGCGTGAAGTCCTCATTCTTTCAGGATGGGATGCTTCATGGGCCCGATGAGGCTTGGGTCTTTACTGATTTTCACGAGCTCCTTCCTCAAATTTCTGAATGGCGTCAGTTCATGCCCTCAATTCCGCTTGCAGTCGTGAGTCTCTCTAACAAGGACGATCTCACAGAGATTGGTTTTACCACCAAGCTTCAGGAGAGTGGTATAGGAAAAATGTCCGGCGCTGGTTCAATATTTACAACCCGCGGATTCATGCATATCGATAGCAAGGGTGAACTTGATACTTCACCTGGTCTCGGTCTTATGCCTGTTCGGAAAATTTTCGAACGGCATAACAAGGTTGCATTTTATGAGACCTTACGTCTTGTGCATGCTATTCGTCTTTACGATTTAGTTGTACCTATAACCACTGTCTCACAGATGCCTCAACCCTCAGTTCCTAAGGGTATTCTCAATCGGCTAAAAGGTGTTTTGAATAAGAAGCATCTTTTGCAGCTTGACCTTATCATTCCGCGTCTGCGAACTCTCGAGAACGTCGACCGGCTGATTCATGAGTTGGAAGTTGAGATCGAGAAAGCAGATACGGAGACCGTGGAACGCGCTAAACGAGAATTGCGGCGTCACGAAGTGGTCTATCATGTGCGCAAGCTTCCTAAAGGTAAGCATCCAACCGCAAAAGCGCGAGCGCGTGCAGCCGAGTACGATATCGTGCTCGCAGATGACGAAACCTTTGTGAAGCCTCATGAGCGTGGTGAGGGTAGTTCCGTAAAGACACCTCATCGAGCAACGGTACGTCAAGGAAAATAAAAGCAATAGCGTGCTCTAGATAGGCCCCGCAAAATATCGCGGGGCCTTTTTGTTGACAAAATATACAAGGAATGCTATACTTCTGGGGTAACTAAATCTCATTTTTCTCAGGAGGTTTCTCTCTGCGCAACGCGCTTTATTGAAAAATTCGAGACCATTTCGCGGTTTGTGTTAAATTAAGCGAAAAAGTTATAAGGGCTCGAATCCTTCAGTAAATATACAATTCAGTATATTTCTATTAAGTAAAAATATATATGTATTCAGAAAGATCTCAATCAAGAGGCAGTAGTTTTTCACGACCAAGTCCGGGTGGATATCGAGGAGCGCGACCAAGCTTCGGCTCACGGACGTCTTTTGGTTCTCGTGGAGGTTCACGGTTTGCACCACGTCGACAAGCAAGTCGTCGAGGACACTCAACCTTCAATGATATTTCTCGTTTTGTTAATAAAGCAACAAAAGCTGAAGAGGTAGAGGTATTCGTACCCGAGCATGCTTTTAGCGATTTTGCGATTCATGAAGCACTTAAAGCGGTGATTCTTAAAAAAGGATATACGACTCCAACTCCGATCCAGGACAAGTCAATTCCTCACATTTTAGCTGGTCTTGATGTGGTGGGTATTGCAAACACTGGTACGGGGAAAACAGCTGCATTCCTGATTCCACTCATTCATAAAGTGATGATTGGTATTATGGCAAAACGAAATGAGCAAGTGCTTATCGTTGCTCCAACACGTGAACTTGCGATTCAAATCGATGCTGAATTTAAAAAATTCACCGATGGTTTGAATCTCTATTCAGTGTGTGTAGTAGGTGGTGCTCCGATCAACAAACAGATCCGCGAACTCCGTGTACACAATGATTTTATCATTGGTACTCCTGGCCGTATCAAAGATTTGATGGAGCAGGGATATATAAACCTTTCAAAATTTAACACAATCGTACTCGATGAAGCAGACCGAATGCTTGATATGGGTTTTGTGGGTGATATGCGCCTTATGATGGCTAAGATGCCACAAGTGCGACACACACTTTTCTTCTCAGCAACGCTCTCAAAAGAAATCGAACAGCTTATTGGGGAATTCCTCAACAATCCTGTCCGAGTATCTGTGAAAACTCGAGATACGTCAAAAAATATTGACCAAGATGTAGTGCGAACTGCAGGTAAAGACAAGCTCGATGTACTTCATGATATTTTGAATCAGCCGGAATGTGACAAAGTCATTATCTTCGGACGAACAAAGCATGGAGTGGAACGACTTTCTGAAATGCTTACGAAACGAGGTTTCAAAGCCGATGCAATCCATGGTGATAAAAATCACACCGGACGTCAGCGAGCGTTGACCAAGTTTAAAGAAAACCATGTACAGATTCTTGTGGCAACGGATGTTGCTGCTCGAGGACTCGACATTCCAAATGTTTCTCATGTGATCAATTACGATCTTCCGTCTACGTACGAAGACTATGTTCACCGAATCGGACGAACCGGTCGTGCCGGCAAGCCAGGAAAGGCATTAACATTTATTGACTAAAACTTCCATATTTGGAGGAGAAGTTACAACAAAAAAACCGCTTCGGCGGTTTTTTTGTTTAGTTATTATTCCCCAGACATCATTTATAACTTTTGATATACTTATTTCATGGAAGGAGCACCAATATTACACTCAGAACGGATTTCTGATCGATCCGAAGAGTATCGAGAAATAAGAGAGAAGATGCGCGAAACTGTCCCTGATAGCGCTATGATATTTGGTGAAGCAGCAATTGCTGATATAGATACAAATCGGCAAATAGTCAAAGATATAGAAAATGATCTTTCGGAAGAAACTAGTGAGGAGAAAAAGGAAAAATTACTCGACCATAAAATCTTCTTTGAAGGCTGCTGTAAAAAGAGACTATCCGAGCTTAAAGCAGATATAGAAGATCGGAGTGCTATCGATGCAATACCTTTTTTTGAGACGATATCAACTTCTCCCCATATTGAAAAGTTGGTCAAAGATGAATTGCCGTTGATTAAAAAATTGAGCAAGTATGATGCAATAACACTCTTTGTAAGTATCGTAAATAAAGATATTCCCGATCAGCTATTCGAAGAAATGGTGCGGGCGTATGTAAACTTTTGGGAGAAAAAGCAGGAAGAATTTCATGAAAAGGCAGCGTACATGTTAGCTGAATTTAAAGAAAAAACACTGCAGGCAATAAAAGAAAATAAACTACCTATTACTCGAGAGTTATTAGAAGAAAGAATGGAGGATACCAGAATCTATTTAGCCGATGCTATGTCCATAGGAGATTGTACAAATGGAGATTATAGCGTTAAAGAAGGAGTGGTGAGAGTTGCTTATAGAGACGAGGAAGAAGCTCAGAAGAAAACAGTCTTTCATGAAATGCTACATGCCCTTTCAGGGCGAACAGTAAGACTCCGGGGCGGAGACCTAGACCATCAACGGAATGGTTTAGGTTTTTGGGTTTATAACAACAAAGGTAATAAAAGCGGTAAACAATTTAGGTGGCTGAATGAAGCTGTAACTGAAGAAATTACCATTGAACTTTCAGGAATAGAACCTAAGGATGCTGCTTACCCTCGAGAACGAAAGCATCTTCAAGAACTCTACAATCAAGGTGTCTCCAAGCAATTGGTTTACGAGGCTTACTTTGAAAATTATAATCCTGATTCTCAGGTTAGAGTTCCTAAATGGAAGGAGCTTGTTCATCTTATTAAAGATAAACACCCAGAAATTTCTGATAGTAAAGGCAGCGTAGAATATATAAAAAAAGTAGAGGAGGAAATTAAACGGGAAAAAGATCAATTCATTAAGGAGAGAGATAGTGGTAACTAATCCTATTTCAAAGTCATGTTTTGTGGGATAATAGACTCATGCAAAAAATATTTATTGGTTTTTGTTTTGCGATTCTTATAATCATCGGTGCTCTGTTATATATTCGTACAGATACGCTTCAGGTGGCACCGTTGGTTACCAACACTATCGAGACAGATTTTTATACTATTTCAGTCACTCAGCCAAAAAATGCAGAAAAGGATTTTCCGGAGATCTTTGCGGTAACCAAAAATGCAATTACAACATTTGAAAAAAAATATGGAAACCTGAGCTCTGAAGATATTGAGACATTGGGACTTGGAGGTGATCGAGTGTATGATCTGCAAATCGATACAACTGTGGCAACTTCTTCGAAAACCGTCTCATATATTGTGTCGTTATATGAATTTACCGGTGGCGCTCATGGCAATACTGCGATACGAACATTTACATATGATAAAGATAATAAACTGATTGATGAAAAGAGGCTTTTTGGAGACAATGATTGGCGACCGCTTGTGTCCGATATTACGTATACGTATCTCAAAGAAAAATTAAAAGAGAATACTACAGATCAAACCTTGAAAGAAGGAACAAAACCAGAAGGACAAAATCTCTCAACATGGTATCTCAAAGGAGATGATATTGTTTTTGTGTTTGGACAATATCAAATCGGTGCGTATGTACTCGGTATTCAAGAAGTGCCGATCTCACAAGATACATTAAGCTCAGTTTTAATATTTAACAAATAATCATTAACATAATGGAGAAAGCTGTATTTGGAGGAGGTTGTTTTTGGTGTACAGAAGCGGTTTTCAAAATGCTCAAAGGAGTAAGCGAAGTATATCCTGGTTATGCCGGGGGTACTGTACCATACCCAACCTACGAGCAGGTGTGCACGGGAGATACAGGGCATGCTGAAGTGGTGGTGATTGAATATGATCCCACTCTTATTGCGTATCGAGATTTACTAACTGTGTTTTTCGGAAGTCATAATCCTACTGAAAAGAATCGTCAGGGTGCGGATGTAGGGACACAGTATCGTTCAGTGATTTTCTATACGACAGAAAAACAAAAAGAAGAGGCGCTCGCATATATTAAGGAAATTAATGCAACGAGTGAAGGTAAACCAATCGTGACTGAAGTAGAACCTTTGACTGAAGTGTACAAAGCGGAGAGTTATCATAAAGACTATTATACAAATCATTCGACAGCAGGGTATTGTCAGCTTATTATAGAGCCAAAGCTTGAGAAGGTTAAAGAACGGTTCGCTCAACTTTTAGCTGTTAAAAATTCTAAATTACAAAATTAAAAATTTATTTTTATGGAAATCAATGAAGAAGAATTGAAAGCAAAGCTCACTCCAGAGGAGTACAAAGTGTTGCGAGAAAAGGGGACTGAAGCTCCATTTTCAGGAAGTCTTTTGCATGATGAGAGGAGTGGTAAGTATACGTGCAAGGTCTGCGGGCAAGAGCTTTTTGCTTCTGATGCAAAGTTTGATTCGGGTACCGGGTGGCCAAGCTTTGACCAAGCGCTTCCGGGAAGTGTAGTAGAAACTGAAGATACATCACATGGGATGTCTCGGACAGAAATTACGTGTTCAAGATGCGGTTCTCACTTGGGGCATGTATTTTCAGATGGACCGACCGAAACTGGTAAGAGGTATTGTTTGAATTCCGTTTGTCTTGATTTAAAACCTGTAGAGTAACTTATCCACAGTCTACACCTACATATATTATGTGTATAATATATGTATACAAAAAATCATATCCTATTTACTACCCTGATAACGTATGTTCCCAGTTATCTTGGTCTCTTCGCTTATAAAGCATGTTCATCTCGCCCCGGCCGGGTCTGAAGAATAGTAAATATGATATGATTTTTTGCTGTCCGGGAGTTATTGTATCCCAAAACAGATAAAAAAAACTGTCAAAAACAGTGGTAAAGTGGTTGCATTTCCCACCTGGCTATAAAAGTAGTGTAATGTAAAATATTTATCAAAATAATGGCTTTGTTTAGAGCTTTTCGAATTATAAATTTTACTATAACACATTTTTAGACAAAAACATCTTTCCTTTTTTATTTTTCATGTTGTTTTATTAAAAATAAGATTAGAATTGATACATTTTGGTATAATATCCTTTATGCAAGACCACGATACCCCTCTCGATATTATCTTTTCTGTTAGTGAATATCTTGATGCACTCAATCGGTCATTGAAGAGTGTGCGAGCAAAGATACAAGGCGAAGTTTTAGGGATACAGGAATATCCAGGACGAAGCTATCTCTATTTTTCTATTAAAGATAAAAAAGATGGAAGTACTGCAAAGTGCTTTATGTGGAAGCAGGATTATAAAAATTCTGGAGTATTGCTCGAAGAAGGGATGGAGATGATGATCACTGCATATCCAAATGTGTACAAACCAAATGGAGGAATGACCTTGCAAGTAGAACACGTGGAGCTTGTGGGTGAAGGTGCGCTTAAGGTTGCATACGAAAAGCTCAAAGCACAGCTGGAAAAGGAGGGACTTTTTGACGAGAAAAATAAAAGGCCGTTTCCACTCCTTCCGCATCGTATCGGTATCATCACTTCAAAGAGTGGGGCAGTCATCAACGACTTTCTTTCAAATATTGGAAAGTATGGTTTCGAGCTTCTTTTTGTGGATTCAAAAGTGGAAGGTGAGGGTGCGGTCAAAGACCTCCTCGGAGCCTTACGTACGCTCTATACACAAAAGGTAGATGTACTCGTATTGATGCGTGGAGGAGGCTCTCTGGAGTCATTTCAGGCGTTTAACAATGAGTCTGTGGTGCGAGCAGTGTCAAAGTTTAATGCACCGGTCATTACTGGTATTGGGCATGATAAGGATGCACCACTTGTCTCTTTTGTATCTGACAGAAATGTTTCGACACCCACAGCAGTTGCAAATCTTTTAAATACAGGATGGAAGGAATCGGTTCATGAAGTGGTCTTAGCAGAAGAAAAGATCATCGGACGCTTTGAAAAATTAATCCAACACAATCGATATGAACTAGAAAATGCTGAGCGCATTATTGAGGATAGTTTTTATAGAGTATTTGAAACGTTTAAAAACTATACTGAAAAGGTGGTGCGATCTCTTGGAAATATCGGTAATGCAATAATACAAATACAGAGTCAGCTTATGGAAGCAGAGTATCGTATCATTCGAGGGTTTACAGAAAGTTTAGAGAGGAAAAAGGATATGGTGGGACAATATGAAAAGCTTTTGCTCCAACAAAACCCGGAACGACAGCTTGCACTTGGGTGGAGTATTACGAGAAATAAAAAAGGACAGGTGGTGCGAAAGGTAGATGATGTAAAAAAAGGGGAAGAGCTGGAAGTTGCAGTTTCGGACGGAATTATCCATACTATTACAATTGATTAACTACAATGATGAAAAAAATAACTAAAACAGAACACATCGGAGATATGCTCAAACAGTTGGGAGCTATTGTTTCGTGGTTTGAGTCTCAACAGGAGATGGATGTAGAAAAAGCACTTGAACAAGTGAAAGTCGGTGTTACGCTCATCAAAGATTCAAAAGAACGATTGAAAGAGATTGAGAATGAGTTTAAGGAAATCAAAAAAAGTATAGAAGACTAGTCAAACATTGAGAGAGGATATATAGAAAAAGAGGCCAAGCGGCCTCTTTTTACTCCTCAAGACAATCATCAAGAGGAAAACAAACGGTACATTCTCGTGTGAGTTTTTCCCCGGTCGGATGGTTTGGGGGTTCGAGTAGGCGCTTTAGAGTGTACTGCTTGCAAACAGTACAGTATTCACGAGTCGAACCCCGAAATTTTGCAGATCCCGCAGACATTGAGGATACCTCCGTCACATAGCCTACCCCTATCTCAACAATTCGTCAATCTTTGCAGCAACAATAAAGTCATTGTCAGATAATCCTTTGATAGCATGTGTAGTCAGTACAATTTTTACTTTATTGAAGTCAAATAAGTGTAAATCTGGATGATGATTTTCAACATCTGCAATATGTGCAACTCTATTTACAAAACGTATTGCTTCTCTAAAATCTCCAAACTGTACAATCTTTTCAATATGCTTATCTTCAACAAGTACCCATTGATTGATTTGCTCTAGAAGAACTTCATTTTGTTCGTGAGTGAGCGGTGCAACATTTCCTTCACATGGCACGCATTCCTTTTGAGCAAGAGGGTTTACTGGTTCGAAATGCTCGATAGGGATACCGTTAAGTACAGGAGCATTTTTAATGATATCAATAATTTCATCCTCGTTATCGGTGATAGTAAAGAGTGTCAGATCTTCTGGTTCAATAGTCTTTCTGAACAACAACTCTTTCTTCATTGTTTCGTACATTTCATCCCAGAATTCATGCCCGACAAGAATAATAGGAACTCGCTCGATTTTTTTTGTTTGAACAAGCGTAACCACTTCAAAAAATTCATCGAG
>CAZVIO010000026.1:8172-10369 GCA_964627615.1 uncultured Candidatus Saccharibacteria bacterium | reverse complement strand
TGGTGAGGTCGGCAGACTCTCAGTTATTTCCTTTTGTACATGAGGTTCTTTTTGTTTTAATTCTTCCGCTGCCTTCAAAAAAGCCAATTTATTTGGATCTTCTTTAGGAGCAACCACTTCCTCCTTTACTGTAGGTTCAGGTACCTCAATAAACACCGGTTTTGGTGTGTCATTTCTTTTCTCCCCATATGATTCTCGTGGTGGATTTGGTTTATTTTCTCTTTCACCTCCACCCCTATATTCTCCTTGTGCATTGTACGGACGAACATCATTTCTGGCACCTCCATTGCTTCCACTTCCTCCGTTTGTTCTGTTTGGTGCAGGAGCTTCTGCCCGACCTTGTTCATGGAACTGAGCAATTACTTCCTCAACTTCTTTTCGTGGTCGTGCAAACTGAGCATGAGACGCATTGATTACGTCTTCTTTAAATGAAATTTCTGGTTTACCGATTGGAAGCATTGTTGTAGCTGAAAATGGCTGTGAAGACACGCCATCGATCATCAGCTTCAGATAAATCTGTGCAAACCCAAGATTCACTAAATCTTCTGCAGTAAACACAGGTGCAAATTCTTTTTCGAGCACCTCTGCATCAAATGCACCCACTCGAAACGTAATCATCGTACCTACGTTTCCAAACACCGCATCTCTCACCTCCTCCTCCATTTGTTCGATGTACTGGTGAGCAATCGTGAGACTGAGTTTATATTTTCGAGCTTCAGATAAAATGTCAGCGAAGGATTTGTTTGCAAACGACTGAAACTCATCCACGTAGAGATAGAAGTTTGGAAGCTTATTGAGTTCTGCTTCACTTGCGTCTGCACGTGACATTGCTGCAAGATAGATCTTGGTGATAAGCATCGAACCAATCAAGTTTGCATTTCCCTCACCCACTCTTCCTTTTGAGAGGTTAACAATGAAAATCTTTTTTTCATCCATTATCTTTCGCACATCAAAAGACGATTGAGGTTGACCCAAAAGATTTCGCACCAGCGGGTTTGAAGTAAATTGTCCCACCTTGTTTTGAATTGCAGGAATCGCTTCAGCGATAAACTTCTCAGTCCATTTTCCAAACTCATCAACCCAAAATGCTTTGACTGATGTGTCTTTAATATTTTCTACCACTTTTTTTCGATACTCTTTGTCAGAAAGCATGCGGTTTACACCAAGAAGTGTTGAACCTGGGTATTCGAGGAGTGCGAGCAGTGTGTTCTGGAGGATGTACGCCATACGTGCAGACCATGCGTCTACCCAAATCTTTTCAAAGGTAGACATGAGACCATTCACTACAAGGTGCCGTTTATCCGCACCAATATCTTCCATTACATTGAAAGACACTGGATACTCCATATCAAACGGTGCGAAATACAGCACATCCTTTACTCGATGCTCTGGTACATAGTCGAGAAGTTTCTCCGCCATTGAGCCGTGAGGGTCGATGACTGCGACACCCTCTCCGTTTTGAATATCCTGAATCGCCATATTTTCAAGCAAGGTCGACTTACCCATACCGGTTTTACCGATAACGTACATATGTCGAAGACGATCCTTAGCTTTGATACCAAATTTTATTTTTTTACCTCGAGCGTCAGTTTCGCCGAAATAGGTTATTTTTTGAGGATCCATAGTTTGTAATTATTATACAACAAGAGTCTCTGTTACATAAAGGTATAAGTAAGCGAAACCCCCGCTTACGCGGGGGTTGGTTCAAGGGCTTTCATCACAGCAGCCTCGAGCTCGAGTTTTAACTGGCCAAAAGGCTGATCTGCTTTGAATGGTATGGTGACTACCACCGTACTGATATAATACGCGATTTCAGGTGTGCCCGGAATGAAGAACCATTGGGATGCAAAATCACCGGTTCCACGACCAAGCAAACCATGAATACCACTGCTGCTGAGACAGATAAGACCCTGAACTTTAAAAAGCATGTTCACAGGTTTGGATTTCTCGTTTTCCACGAAACGAATCGCAAACTCTGCATCATCAGGTTTTAGAATCGCCTTTACCGTATCATGGTAAATAATGCGACTCAACAAAGTGTAGACCTTCATTGCAACTTCCTCCATCTCTCAAACTACACTAATTTTTTACCAAGTCAAGCCTTCTTACTGAGTATTCAATGCCGAACTAGTGTATCGATTTGAAGGTGACCACAACATCCACGAAGTAAGCCCCACATCATATGTCGCCTGTATCT
>CAZVIO010000026.1:376-8162 GCA_964627615.1 uncultured Candidatus Saccharibacteria bacterium | reverse complement strand
ACTAAAGTCCTGAAGCCATGGTCGAAGTTTGGTGTGTGGATATACAGGCTTCTTGTAAAGTTTCGGCGAAGTAGAAGCAATAGGCTCTGCCCCGATAAATGCAAACCGTGTTGTCGTTGCCTCTGTCCTCTTTACCGCTTCCCCCATCGAGTGAGCAATCACTCCATACACATTTTTATTTGGATCAGGATATCCATTGAAATTCTTTGCAAAATGAGATGGGTAGACCATCGGTGCGATGTAATCAAAATACGGGAGTGTTTTTTCGAGAATCTGTCCTATCCCCATATCATCATACGCAACCGTGGTCATACCGAAAATATCCGCGGAAGTAATCACTCCGAGCGGACTGACGTGTTCGTGAAGATATTTAAAAAATGCTTCAAGTGCTTCTTGCTTATTTGGATTTACATATGAAGTATCCGCCATATTCCCATCAGATGGGTAACGAATATAATCATAATTTAATTCATCAAAACCAAGCTCATACGACTCTTTAGAAAGTTCAACAACCACATCCCAATAGCCTTTGCTTGAAACATCGATAAAAGAAAGTCCTTTGCGATCTATCCACACTCCACCTTGTTTACTCTGTACTGCTTGCTCCGGATGAGCTTTTGTATAAAACGGATCTTGGAATACCGTAATACGTCCGATAACATAAATATTTTTTTCATGGAGACTTGCGATAAACTCTTTCATATCATACGCACCACAACCTTTCATTGATGCAGGAGCAAGGAGCGGACTTTTCGTTTTAAAACTAATTGTTCCTGAAAAATCCTTAATATCAATCATGATTGAATTAAGTTCTGTTGTATCCACAAGGTCGACAAGTTTTTTTCTAAAACTCGGAGTGCCTACGACACACTGTGTCATGTAGATTGCTTTGACCGCCTCAGGAGTGCTCACGTGAACAACCGGAACGTTATGTTCCTCACCGACGACTCCTTCTGTACTGTCTTCAGTAGCACTGACACGCGCTTGGTTTATATATGTTTCTGAAAACAGATGTGGAAAAACAAAAAACAGTGCA
Organism: uncultured Candidatus Saccharibacteria bacterium; assembly: GCA_964627615.1. GTDB lineage: Bacteria > Patescibacteriota > Minisyncoccia > Phycocordibacterales > DATDWN01 > UBA910. The sequence continues at coordinate 7,126 of CAZVIO010000026.1, read as the reverse complement.
CATATAAGGAGTGCAGAACCAACAAGAGAGATACCGAGTGCATGCGTCCGTATCATAATTATTGATCACCTTCTGTCTCTACATGAGAGGTTGAAATCGCATCTGTATTTATTTTTTCTTTTTTCTGTGCAGTAGGATACTCAGTGATCATGCTTTCTCGAAAGACGGGAGTGATTGTTTCTTTTCGACGAGGAACTCTTTTTTGAATTTTTTTAGGCAATGTAATACTCAGAGAAGATCTTACCAGTATCACTCCTGATACAATAATCAAAAATGTTTTCCATAGAGAAGGAAATCCAAGAAATGGAATAAGGATAATAAAGATTCCGAGAAGTAATGTGCGCCTGTTTGTAATCATGTAGCTATTATAGCCTTAAAACGCAAAAAGAAAAAAGTGAATATTCAAGCGCATAACAAATTTTTGAAAAAGAAAAGAGGATGCCTGTTCGGACACCCTCTGATATATCGGAAAGCATGAGTTCATCTTATGTACCCATTCTCTCCTCACTCTTCTGAGGAAGGATTACTTTATTGTCGACAATGCGTACTCGACCCAACTGATCACGCAGCTTCTTCAAACTGATGGCGAGAGGTTGCCATTTTTCGCCAACCACCCTTCTAAACAAAGCACAATCTTCACATAGATTACCGTTGCGAAGATCGCACTCCTCAAGAAGCAGAACGTTAATACCCGCCTCTTGTGCAATATCTTCAAGAGTGCGAGTAAACGTATTCTCCGGTGTGAGTATTGTTCCACATCCACCACGACACAGCATAAAAACCTCTTTCTAGGTGAATTACCTTTTTTCACAATAACATAGAATTTTTATATTGTAAACAAAAAGGGTGCCCGTCAGGACACCCCTCGAAATCTTCACTTCTTCACGAACACCGGCCGGCCGTGGTGCCGCTTATAGGCGTTCTGCAAACCCTGCAGGACGCCGTTTGCCGGGGCACGGCCAGGGACAGATAATTGCTCCAACGCTCGGAGAGCGATTGAAGCAGCAATCGGACTACCCGGGGCAGATTTGCCCGGGGTCGAAAAGGTTTTGGTAGCAATGGTTTTCATTGTAACCTTTCTCTCCATATGGAGCATTCACCAGATATTTAGCCTCTGGTAGGGCGATTTAGAAATCTATTATAGTATTAACATACTATACTATTTTGTCAAGCACTTTTCTCCCATCAAAAAACAGCCTTTAACCAGACTGTTTTTTGTTTACCCCTCATCTTTCAGGAAGATGCTCTTCTTTTTTTAAAAAGTGTGGTGCAATTTTTATATTTTTTCAACAATTACCGCATTTGCCTCCCCTTTCATATCGAGTGCTCCGAGGATTGTTACTGTATCTCCTTTCTTTACCATTTTTATTTTAGACAATTCTCCCTTTGCACCCTTTACCGCTTCTGCAAAAGTTTTTGCTTTCTTTACCAAAACTGGAGTCACACCCCATGAGAGATTGAGTTTGTTAAATGTTCGTTCATTTGAAGTAACTGCATACACAGGCATTGATGCTTTAAATCGAGCAACCATCCATGTCGTTTTCACATCGTCAGACATCACCACAATCGCCTCACTTGCAGTATCTTCTGCTGTATTTACTGCTGCTGCAGAAAGCGCATCAGATGCAGAAAGTGTTCCCTCTGGAGTTTCTGAAATCGCAAAACCTGTCTCGTATTCATTTTCAATTTCTTCAGCAACAGTAGACATTACAGTCACTGCATCTACAGGGAAATCTCCGAGAGTAGTTTCTTCTGAAAGCATCACCGCATCAGTACCGTCGATGATTGCATTTGCAACATCTGATACTTCTGCTCGTGTTGCAACCGGTGACTTGATCATAGATTCCATCATCTGAGTTGCAGTGATGATTGGTTTACCAAGCGCATTACACTTTTCAATCATCATTTTCTGGTATCCAGGAACCTTTGCGTATGGCACTTCGATTGCCAAGTCTCCTCGCGCAATCATAATACCATCTACAAGGTCGATGATTTCATCAATGTTTGTGATCGCTTGTGGTGTTTCGATTTTTGCGATAATCCCCGCATCACATTTTCGTTTCGCCAAGATTTCTCGAAGCTCAGTAATATCAGATGGTCGTCGCACAAAAGAAAGTGCAATGAAGTCAACTTTGTTTTTGATACCAAATTCAAGATCAGCAAGATCTTTATCAGTCAACGCTTTAATAGAAAGATCAGAGTCTGGCAAGTTTACACCGCGCTTACCTTTGATATCCCCTCCAACGAGCACTTTACAGATCACATCATTTCCTTTCACATCTGTAACTTGAAGTTTTTTCTTTCCGTCATGAAGGAAGATAATATGCCCTTTCTCAACTTCTTTTGGAAGAAGTGGATAGTTGATCGACACACGAGTTTCATCTCCTTCGATTTTGTCTGTTGTGAGTGTAAATGTCTGTCCTACTTTAAGCATCACAGACTCTGTTTTAAACATACCGATTCGGATTTTTGGTCCACCAAGATCCTGAAGGATTGCTGCGGGAATCCCCGTCTTCTTCATCGCCTTTCGGAGATTATCTACTCGCCCCTGATGCTCTTTGAAGTCACCATGAGAGAAGTTAAGTCGCATTACATTCAATCCTGCCTTAAGAAGAGCTGTAAGCTGTGCCTCACTTTCTGTTGCAGGACCTATAGTTGCTACAATTTTTGTTTTTTTCATTCTGAATATATATACATTAATGATTAATACCCGACTTGTGACTCTAATCCACAAGACGCTATTCTAACCGAAAAACAAGAAAAATGCGAGTTTTTGATAGGAAAAAGGGCGCCGAAGCGCCCCTTTTGGAAAGTTACTTTGGCAGCGGCATGGTTACAAATACCATTACACCGCAAAACACAGCACCACCAATCAAACCAAACAAAGCTTTAGTTGCAAAGGACATACTAACCAATATCAAACCACACCTATCAAAGCAAAGCAACTAAGCCTGTGGAGCTTGTACTGGAGCAGAAACAACCTCTGCAACTGGTGCTTGCAACTTTCGATAAATCAAAGAAAGTGCGAGTGTTGAAACTGGAATAAGGACGATAAATCCTAACCCAATCAGTGGAAAGACTGAGATCATTCCTAGCACAACAAAAGCGATTACGAGACGGAAAAAGCTCCAGAAATACCCTTTGGTAAGTGCGAGACTCTTTTTAATAGCTGCAACAGCTTTCTCATTTTGATCAAGAATAATATATTGAGTCAGACTTGCTCGAAGAGCAAAAATAACACCTGGAATAACCAACAAAATAAAACCAATAAATGAGCCGATACCGACAAGGATAGATCCAGCTAACAGTGAAAATACCACAGACCATGAAAGACGTGATGTCTCTTCAGTAATCTGTTTTCCTGAAGTAACTGCGAGTGATGCTTTCATAAGAATAATTGTTCCATACCAATACGCGACCGTACTGATAAGTGAAAGAACTACATCCACAAGTCTTCCTGATTTATCTTCAGAGAGCATGTCAGCAACGACTGCAATTAATCCAAAAATAAGCACTGTTTTTAAATAAAACTTTTTATTCGCAAGAAATAATTTCCACGAATCTTTTAATACCTGTGTTACATTAAATGTCTTTTTCATACATATAATGCTATACCGATATAGAAGTAAACGCAAGAAAAAGGCGCCGTCTTACGACAGCGCCCACCAAACTCCCCACCACAGTAATACTAGAAATGCACAAACACGAGACTCATCTATCGGTAATTTTCTTATTACCACTTTCATGACCCATTCCTACAGAAGAGTCCAGCTTGCAGGATCAGAACTTAAAAAGGACCAGATGCCAGCAATCAATCCTGCTAGCAAAAGAAAAATGCTGAATCCCATAACGAACCTTATGCACGTCTCTCGAGACGGCGCAAAGTTAAAACGAGCTTGCTTCTTACCAGGTAACGCCTGGATTATATACTCAAACATACCCAGCCTCCCCTTTTATATAACCACATCTGTAGAATAAAGCAAGGTATATGATTTTCTTGTAAAAATGCTATTTTTCTGATATATTTTTCTGGTCTCTCTTCGTTACAATCGACTGCATTCTTACAGAAACAGTACACCTTTTGGATATTTTTCAGGAGAATAATTTATTTTGTTTTGTGCGCGTATAGCTCAGCTGGCTAGAGCAATCGACTGATACTCGGTAGGTCCCAGGTTCGAATCCTGGTACGCGCACAAAACACGAAATTTATTCTCTTGAAAAATCTCTCAAAAGGTCTTGCAAAAGTACAACGTACTTTTTCACTCGGTAACAGGTTCGAATTAAGGTCATACGCACAATGTGTAGAATTTTTTGTACAACTTTGTTTTCTTAGAATAACTTTCTTAGAAAACAAGAAGTGCCTTTGTGGTATACAAAAAGCCGGCGTCCACAGGGAACGCCGGTCAAGGTTGGGAGTGCAAAATGTTACCGCACCCCCGTGTGCCGTCCGAGGGTCGTCCAGTCGGACTCTTGAAGACGGACAATTATTTTCTCCACTTTCTTCTTGCGAAGAAAGTGGAGTGTCGCTCCAATAAAAAAGGAGCTGATGCTGACCAATGCTAGGCCAGCATTGAAAGCTTTATCCGTCGGATCTTTCGATCCGAAAAACATAGAGGTGGCGAAAATACCACACACCACCCCCACAAGTACCATAAAAGAACTTGTTTTCATTGTTAAACTATACTACTCCTTTATATTCATGTCAAGTGGTTCCGCCGTCTCCGTCTTGTGCGACACGATATCGCAACCAAGACAAGTACGGCAAGCAATGCGATGAGTATCATAAGCCCTCCCCACGAAAATGCGCGGATATACCCCCCCACCTCCTCCCAATCAATATGATCATGGTCATTTTCCGGAACAAAAACTTCTTCTTCCGGAACACCTCTTTCATGCCCAACCACACAAAGAGGAACGAACCCTAGCAGCATTGTTTTCCGAGTTATCATTGCTCCTCCTCTCATTCTCTTATCTTTATATCATATAAACTTGTTAGTATAAAAAAACCGCCCGGGAATCCATTGTTAGATTCCCGGGTCGGGGTTGAAAGGTACTGCGCTCAGTTCTTCGCCGTGGGAATATGGTAACGGAACGTCACCTCCCCTGGCTTAATTTCGACGGTGTTGTCCTTGGTCTCGTCGATACCGACAATGTGGACCATCGCCGGCTTGCCATCCGTGGCAGACCGAATCTCGAGGCGCACAACAGATAACTCCGCAACCGAAGGAGCATCCTTCTCCCGGACAAACTCTCCGGTTGACTGAACGCCTGCAACAACAGGAGGCACTTGCGTGACCACAGGTTGTTCGACAGGCACTGTCGGCGGTGCTACCACAGGTTCCGGATCGGCTTCAAACCGAAACTCCGGCCCCGGAATGTAGCGACTGATTCCGCCGTAGCGGAGGTCGTTGCCACAACCCTGAAGCATGTAGAGCGTCTCGGTCTTTCCGTCAGGAAAGCGAACTTCTGCCCGGTATGCCCGGTCACCGTTGAGCAGACGCGGAACCTCTTGTCCGTTCGCATAGCGAACATTCAAGACTCCCCAGATACGTCCCGCTTGTGAACTGAGGATCTGGAAATTCTGAGCGGACAGCTCAGACCCTGTTCTGTTCGTATTGAGCCGAGCTGCCATCTCCTGGAACCGCGCTGGCGCGTTTTCCGGAGCTACCCCACCTGGCACAATCGCCGGTCCGGACGAAACCGGGTCCCGACGAGAGCGTAGAAAGATATACCAGAAAAGTACAACCAAAGCAACGAGTAATGCAGCCAGAAGCCAATTCAATCGTTCCCAATCGGCCTTTGACCATCGCGCCATCGTCACCGACTCAGGCACAAACGTTGAACTTACAGAGGTTCCAGTGATGCCGAGCTCGCGAAGCCCATAGAGCTTCTCACCCGGATGCATCATCACTTTGAACCACCCAGTTCCCGGATCATAAGTGACACGACCCTTCTCTTTCAGGAAAGGATTTCTTCTTACTACCTCCTCCCAGAGGGTTGGGTCGTTCATAACCTTCCCGGCGACCCGCCAAGCGCTGTCGCCCGGCTGGACCTCGTAGACATCATCGTTGTTGGTTTGCTGTGCCGCCACAGGGTAACCCCCGAGCAACACAACCAAAATCAGCATGAGAATCAAGATGTTTTTCATCTTTCTCCCTTTCTTTCTTTCTGTCTGTCTTACTGCTTAGTCACTCACGCTCCGACACACCATATGCATCGCCAAGCACAGTGAATCTGGGCAGAATTATACTATGTATAGATAATAAAGTCAAGTATTGATAGTATACAGAAAAACACCCTGTAAGGGTGTTTTCTGAAACTTACTATTCTTTGTTTTGTTCCGTTCTATCGGATCTTTCTCCGATGCCAAACTTTTTAAGGACATGAAGTTATAGTCCATTGTGCATCCAATTGGAATGCGCAATATCGACACCATAAATGAGTATCAAAGATACATCATGGTTTCAAAATTGAATTAATCCACGAGCAGCTTCCGCTACCCGTGCCTTGTTACGACTTACTCCCTGTCAATGAGCTTACCGTGGTACCACATACGTGATCCTTCGGGTATTCCCATCTCCCTTGAGTTGACGGGCGACTATGTTCGTTAAACTACGAATTGATGTTCCCACCGTACGGACGGTTTTCCCGTATACGGCGAGCTCTAGTGCATTGTTTGTTTTAAGGTAAACATTTTACGCAGACCAGTATCATGTGTATGCTCTCCTCCTTCATTCATCTTCATCATTT
>CAZVIO010000026.1:0-366 GCA_964627615.1 uncultured Candidatus Saccharibacteria bacterium | reverse complement strand
CATTTTTAAGAGTATTAAATGGTCTAGATTCTGGTTCACAAAATATTTTAAAATCTTGTGATTTTGAAGCAAATTGAAGAGGGTGTTTTTTAAAGAAAGGGATAATAATAGAATTAATATCATCTCTCCTATACACTTCATACCGATAACAATTTTGATGGTTTGGACGACTATCTTTTTGAAAATAGATACTTCCGCAACCAAAAAATTGTTGTAATTGATCTAAAATATTTTTATCCTTCTCAATTAACTTGAGATAGAATTTTGGTTCTACTACGACTCGTCGTTTGACAACTCGAGTATCATCGATATTTCTTATATAATCTGTAAAGCTTCCTTCACCATCTACAAGACCAACTATAGAAT
>CAZVIO010000025.1:10117-10682 GCA_964627615.1 uncultured Candidatus Saccharibacteria bacterium | reverse complement strand
ATGTCATATACAAGACTCAATTAAGAGTCTCATATGTTTCTGAACTTATGCAGTACTTGACAATAGTATATATAATAAGTAGTGTATGACTTATTAATCAAATAAATAATACCATTTAGTTTTATCAATACTATGAATATTTACCCACAAGTTTTCAGAAAAAGCATTGCTTTTGCTAGTATTTTTGCACTTGTATTTGTGCAAATTGCTCCATTTATTGCACACGCAACAACATCCGAAGTGGGTCCACAGTCATATGTGACCTATGATACAGCAATCATAAAAGATTCGTATGTGGATCAGGATACTACTGGTGGTAAAAATAATGTTAATTACGGTACTGTGAATAGTATTGAAGTTAAATCTTTAAATGGTAAAAATCGAAGGATTTTTATACAGGCAAATACTCCTACGGTTCCATCTGGAGCTGTTATTGATTCTGTTAGGCTGAATGTTTTTATGTACAACCGACCAAGTACAAGTATTCGTTTATATAGTATTTCTCAGGTGATGAACTCATGGGATGAAAACACTATCACTTGGAATAACCAACCAACAGTTGCAC
>CAZVIO010000025.1:1915-10107 GCA_964627615.1 uncultured Candidatus Saccharibacteria bacterium | reverse complement strand
AAATAATACATGGGTTACATTCGAGGTGACAGCTGATGTTCAGGCTGTACTTGATGGACAATCTAGTAATAATGGTTGGGTAATACAAGATAAATTTGAAAATTCAGGTAGTTCATATTTAGCTGAATTCCGATCACGTGAATATGCAGGTGTTTGTGCAGATAGTCCAAGTCCTCTTTGTAAACCGTATCTTGAAGTCACTTATCATTATGAAGGTGGTATAACAGGTAATGTATGGAATGATGTAAATGTAAATGGAATAAAAGATGAGGGTGAGCTTCCAAAAGAAGGTGAAGTTATATGGATTTATAATGAAACAACTAGTCTAACTGCTACTTCAACAAGTGATGGTACGTACGCAGTAAACGGACTTGTTCCTGGTGAATACAAGGTGTGTAGAAGTACACTCAATACTACAACACAAAGTTTTCCAACTTCAGGAGTTTTATGTCCAGGGAACACACAAGGTAAATATGTTGAAGTAATTAATACTGTAACGTCTGGTCCAGATTTTGGTGTATTTGATGCTGGATCTGTAAAGATATTATTGAATACAAATCCTATAATTACTGAAGATTCATTTAGTTTTCATCTTGCACATAATAATGCAACAACTACACATACTCTCTATGCAGGTCAGACAGAATATATATTTGAAGGAGTGGTTCCAGGAGAATCATATTCGATTTCTCAGGTAGCACCTTTGTGGTGGGCTCAGGATTCTGTGTCATGTGTATCTGGAGAAACTCCGGTATCCCCAGACTCATTTACAGTACAAGCAGGAAATGAAGTTGTATGTACATTTTCAAATGTAAAAAAATCTTCATTGTCAGTGACGAATTATGCGGAGCCAGTTTTAGGGACGTATTCTTTCACACTTAGTTCCGTAGATAATCAAAATATTCTTGGTCCAGTTGTATTAGGAAACAATGAGTCTCATGTTTTTATCTCACTTACTCCAGGGATGTACAATCTTGTTGAGGTTGTTGAAAATAATTTAGATGAAGAGACAGCGCTTTGTACTGTAGGAGATACTGTTGTGGATCCTCGTTCTGGTCCATTCGAAATTCCTGCGGGCGTAAATATTCAGTGCGTCTATAATCATAGTCAACTTGGTGTTGTTCAAGGTACAGTTTTTGAGGATATGAATGGGGATACTGTAAGAGATGACGTGGATCTATCACTTTCAGGGTGGATTGTAAAACTGTACAAAATTACAGAAGAAATGATTACTTCAGAAGGAAGTGAGGTGCCTGTGCCAACTCTAGTAACAACAGAAGTTTCTTCACGAACCACAAACGAAATTGGATATATGTTTGGTCAGCTTAATCCAGGTACTTATAAAGTGTGTCAGGAGAAACAGATTCCATTTATACAGTCACTACCACTTACTAACGAAGGTTGTGAGACATCTCGCGGGTATACAATGATTGTTAACCTCGGAGAGATTATAAATAAAGATTTTGGTAATTTTAATCTCGGAACCTTATCAGGTGTTGTGTTTTCTGATGTGAACAATAATGGAATAAAAGATGAGGGGGAGGTTGGTATTCCTGGAGTTACTGTATATCTTGGAAATACTGCTGTAACAAATTCAAACGGGGAGTATAATTTTACCGAGTTAATGCCAGGAAAGTATGTAGTTTCATTGAGTGGTGGTCTTCCTGCATCCGCATCATACTCATCTCCAATATCAGGAAAACATGAAGTTATAATAACGTCTGGTTATGATTATAAGAGCGTAGATTTCGGTATCTTTACTGACACAGACACTCCATCTCTTCCTGTACACCAAACCCCTGCTTCTGGTGCTGTTGTTCGTGCTCTTGGACTTATCCTTGATTGGTCAGATTCAATTGATCCATCTCTTTCAGGTGTGTCATATCACTATCAATCATCAGTTTCATCTGCGACAACAACAGGTAACGCACTTTCAACTCCAATATATGGAACAACGCTTTCCGCTTCACAGATCGATGCATCAGGTACAAGTGAAGGTATGTATTTCTGGCAGGTGAAAGCATGTGATACTGCGTACAACTGTACTTCATAAGTAACAAAATAGCGGTTATACTCCGAGCCATCTCCAAATCCTGATTCAAATATTGAAGACGAACATATTGTAATTGCAGGATCAACAACTGATGCACATATGGTTGCAAGTACAACTCTTGCGTACGCTCCGTATATCCAAGCTACAGAAGAAACAGCAGCATCATGTGGTGCATATACATCGATTACTTCATTGGTAAACGAAACAGCATCAACTACATTTAACTGGAGTTATAACTGGACACCTGAGACTGATGGTGTGTATTGTCTCACTGCACATGGTCAAGATGAGGCAGGTAATACAGAAGCAAGTCCATTTGTTACTAATATTACATTTAAGAAAAAACTGGTAACTACAACAAGTGGAGGAGGTTCTTCTTCGGGAGGTGGTACAGGTGGTAGTGGAACAGGAGGAGGTTCTACTGCATCAAACGGTCCGATTGTTGGATCATTCGGTGGAAGTCAGTCAGGAGGAGCGCCAGTAATGCTTGCAGTTGGTGGAAGTCCTGATGGTGCAATAATCCCAACACAAAATTCTTCTACAGAACCATCTTCATATCAGTCTACTAGTGGTACATCAGGTGCATTTTCTGGAAACGTGTATACAGGAGGATCTACAAACGATTCTGGACTTACGGATGCTCCACGTGCTTCAACAACACGTATTCAAGAAAATAATGATACAGAGAGCGAATCTGATAACAATGTTGCAGCTGTATCATTTGCAGGAGAGTGGAATAATTGGTACTGGTTGTGGTTACTACTTCTCATTTGTATCATTCTTGGTGTATACTACTCTACACGACGACGTAACGAGTAAAACCAACTCATCTACTGCGTTGTAGTTACGGTTTTGTAATGTGCTGTACAACCAGTATGTCCTATTCTCAACCCTCACTACATCAGTGTGTATAAGTTGGTTTGTACTTGTCACGTGTGAACAATATACCTTTGGTTGACTGTTCTTCGTACATTAGTAGCTAAGTTATACACACGTAATGAAAAATATTATTTTAAGTCTGATTGTTATCGCTTTAGTTGGGTTTGCAGGATATAAAGTATTTAGTACACCAAAAGAAAGTGCACCAGCTACAGAGACTGCAACAACAACACCTGTTGTCGCAGAAACAGTAGAAAAAGATGTGTATGTGGTTGATACTGCAACAAGTACGATTACATGGAAAGGATCATTCGTATCTGGAGCAAAATCTCATACAGGTACTATTATGCTTAAAGCAGGAAAAGGTAAATTTGAAAATCTCGCAATCACAACAGGTGAGTTTGTGATTGATATGGCATCTATTAAAGATAGTGAAGGGAATGCTCAACTCGAAACTCATTTGAAATCAGATGATTTCTTTAATGTGGAGAAATTCCCAGAAGCAAAGTTTGAGCTTGTTTCTTTTGAACCAGCAAAAACACAAGGAACATTTACCGCAAAAGGTAAACTTACAATCCGTGATGTAACAAAAGATTTTTCTTTCCCAGTTACAGTTGCTGTTGAAGGACAAAATATGCTTCGGGTAAATGGAAAGTTCACATTCAATCGAGCTGATTATAATGTGAAATATGGTTCAAGTTCATTCTTCAAAGGTTTGGGAGACAAAGTGATCTCAGATAAAGTTGAATTGACACTTAATCTATTAACAAAACCAATCGAAGTATCAGAACAAGTGCCTCCCAGTAGTGTCCAATAATACAAACACGAAAAATATTAAAATGGTAACGCTTGAAACAAATTACGGAAATATCACATTTGAGTTGTATCGTACAGATGCTCCCAAAACGACAGAGAATTTCATAACACTTGCGTCGAAAGGGTTTTACAATGATCTTACATTCCATCGAGTGATCAAAGGTTTTATGATTCAAGGTGGAGATCCAAATGGAAATGGTACCGGAGGTCCAGGATATAAATTCGAGGACGAATTGAATCCAAATACTGCATCGTATAAAGCAGGATATAAGAAAGGAGTGGTCGCGATGGCGAACTCAGGTCCAAATACCAATGGTAGTCAATTCTTTATTATGCATCAAGACTATCCGCTCCCGAATGCATATACTATTTTTGGGAAAGTAGTGGAAGGTCAGGATGTGGTGGATAAAATTGCCAATGTAAAAACAGGTGCAAATGATAAACCAGTTTCTCCTGTTATCATCAAATCAGTAATACTTAAGTAAGTACACAAAAACTGCCCCTTTGGGCAGTTTTTTGTATAGTTGACTTGTGTAGGGATGTAGCGTATCATTATAGCTAATGTAAGTTCTCGTAGTTTTCGTGAGAAAAGGAGAGAGGCTAGTCGCCTTACAGTTTACAATAAAGACTAGTTAAAAAGAAAATGGCACAGAAGTTGTACGTAGGAGGTATTGCATATGCAACAAGCGATGCAGCATTAAAAGACGCATTTGCTCAGGCAGGTAATGTAGTATCAGCTACAATTATCATGGACAAAATGACAGGCCGATCAAAAGGTTTCGGTTTCGTAGAAATGGCATCTGATGCGGAAGCACAGGCAGCTATTGATATGTGGAACGGAAAAGAACTTGACGGACGAAAACTTACTGTAAATGAAGCTCGACCAATGGAACCACGAGCTCCACGAACAGGAGGATCATTTGATCGAGGTAATGACCGAGGAGGTCGAAGCTGGTAGTCTTTCTTCTTAAGGAAACTCCAAAACTAATATAGTTTGCAAAAAGCACCCGAAAGGGTGCTTTTTGCTTGGCCCTCACTATCCACCGAAAAAGCTTCACAAATTCAAAAAAAGGAGTACTATACAAACTTTGCGGGTTTCATTCTTAATCATTAATTCATGTTTTCATGCAATCATTTATTTCACGTAGTATTGCCAAAATAAAAAGTAATTGGCAGTCAGGTTTAACAGTATCGCTTGTTTCTATTCCACTTTCAGTATCACTGGCTGTGGCGTCAAACAGTACACCAACTGCGGGTATTATTACTGCGGTGTGGGCAGGTTTAATGGCATCATTGTTTGGAGGGAGTAATTACAATATCGTAGGTCCGACAGGGGCACTCTCAGGTATCTTGGCTGCGTATGCACTCACTCATGGAGCAGATGCGCTTTCTATGCTTGCAATTGTTTCTGCGGTCTTTATCTTTATATCATACATATTTAAACTTGAGCGATATCTTGTGTTTATTCCGGCATCAACTGTGCATGGATTTACGTTGGGAGTTGCGTTTATTATTGGACTGAACCAAATGAATTTTGCACTCGGTCTCTCGGGTCTTACAAAACATCCAGAATTTATTAAAAACGTTATTGAATCTTTTTCACATATCGGACAAGCGTCACTTCCAACATTTGGAATATTCTTGTTATTTGTAGTTGGTTTGTTTACATTGCTCAAACTCACTCCTAAACTTCCTGGTGCAATCACACTCACACCTATTGGGATTTTGCTTGGATATTTAGGAACTACTGGAAGACTTCCGTTTGAATTAAAAACACTTGGTATGCAGTATGCGGATATTGCACCTAAAATAGCACAACCGTTTCATTTCTTTTTAGAAACATCACTGATATTACCTGCATTGACGGTGGCGGTAGTTGCTATTCTTGAGACTATGATTTCGGCAAAAATTGCAGATGGTATGACCGGAACAAAATACCAGCCTCGAAAGGAGATGTTTGGTTTAGGTGTTGCCAATGCGGTTTCGGGTCTTATGGGTGGTATTCCTGCTACTGCTGCACTCGCACGTACATCACTTAACGTGAAAACAAAAGCGAATGATAAAATGTCAGCGACGATTTCAAGTGTATGTATTGCTCTGATTTCATTTGTATTTTTGACATACTTTAAATACATACCACTTGCTGTTGTTGCTGCTATTTTGGTGTTTGTTGCGGTGCGTATGGTGGAGATTGTGCATTTTTATCGAATGTTTAGTTTTGATAAAAAAAGTTTTACAATTTCTGTACTTGTTGCATTGGTTACTATCTACGAAGATCCAATTGTAGGTATTCTTTTTGGTACTGCAGTTGCACTCCTTCTGTTTGTTGAAAAGCTTTCAAAGGGTCAGTTTGAGTTGATTATCAATAATGCTGAGAAGCAGATGACCGACCACGTGGTTGGAGAAGATATTGATGATGAAAATATCTGCAAGGATTGTCATACATTAGTGTATTCAATCAAAGGACAACTTGCATATGTAAATGCTCAGGCGCATATTTCTCGATTTGAAACCAAACTTAATGCCGATTTTGAAAATGTAGTACTTCGTATGCGAGAACTTTTCTTTATTGATCTTGATGGGGTTGATGCATTCGAAGAGATTGTGAATCTCATCGAATCTCAGGGTAAACAAGTGCTTTTGACAGGAGTGAATCCGTTGATTGAAAAATCACTCGAAGAAAGTAAGGCGTTCCAGCGTATACGAGACACAAAACGAGTATTTCCTCATACTCGTGAAGCTCTCCAGAAACTCGGATATTCTTTATAAGCAAAAACCTCACTGTTATGGTGAGGTTTTTGATATACTAACATCATGAAAAAAATACTTATTGGTGTGTGTTGTATAGGTATATGTATCGGCATCATATATGTGATGAGTACATCACATACAGTATCGATTGTTTCGTATAATACAAAACAAGTTGTGCTCGGCAATACACTCTATACTCTCGAAGTTGCTGATACTGATTTGTTGCGGGAGAAAGGGCTCTCATATCGACCATCTCTCGATAGACAAACGGGAATGCTTTTTGTGTTTACCGTTCCTGGTGTAGTGAGATTTTGGATGAAGGATATGAATTTCCCGATTGATATTATATGGCTCGATACGGATAAAAAAGTGGTACACGTTGAACATTCACTTTTACCTTCTACATATCCAATGTCTTTTGGTCCAGAGATTCCCACTCAATACGAAATCGAAATTCCCGCAGGGGATGCAGTAAAGGCGGGACTTACGGTAGGAGATACAGTGTCATTTTAAACAAGCGGCAGTGAAGTGAGTCAAAAGTCCTTATCTAGGGGCTTTTTTTGACGAAAAATTTTACACAACCTTACTTTTGTATCGCGGTGGGAAACGGAGTGAGTTTTCCACCGTTTTTTACAGTTTTTTTAGATAGTTTTAAGGTAAAATAATTGTCCAACCATATTTTTCACTAAAAAAAGTAAAAATAAGGTGAAAATATATTAATTATTAAGTTAGTTTAGTAATACTTTCTATGAGCATCAATGTAAAACGTCATGACGGTACTGTAGTGCCCTTTAATGCTGACAAGATCAATCGATCGATTGAACGAGCATGTAAAGGGCTTTTTGATCCAGTTGCAAAAGTTACTCAAATTGCAACCGAAACGCGGTTGACGCTCTATGATGGTATTACAACAGAAGAGATGGATCAGGCAACGATCAATGCTGCAGTGCAGAATATTATTTCTGATATTGAATACGATGTAGTTGCAACACGACTCCTTTTGAAAACAGTGTATCGTCGAGTGGTAGGTGAATACGACAAAGATAATATTGCAGATCTCGAACAAAAACACAAAGAAGCATTTGCTCGTTTTATCAACGAAGGTGTTGCTGATGGACGACTTCATCCTGCAATGAAAAGTCGATTCAACCTTGATATGATAACCGCCGCGCTCCGTATAGAACGAGATGAGCTTTTTCAGTACGCAGGACTTGATAGTTTGCTCTCTCGATATGCGATGAAGCATATTGATCAGACACCTCGAGAGACTCCACAATTTTTCTTTATGCGCATTGCAATGGGTCTTGCGTACAACGAACAGTCTCCAACAGAGATGGCTATTAAGTTTTACAATAAAATGTCAAAACTTCAGTATGTTGCAGGTGGTTCAACAAACCTTGCTGCGGGAACTATAAACCCAGCACTTTCAAACTGCTACCTTCTCGAAATCCATGATGATATGGCACATATCGCAAAGTCAGTTTCAGACGTTATGCTTCTTTCGAAAGGTTCGGGAGGTATCGGTGCGTCAGTAACCAAACTTCGAGCGTCAGGTTCACCACTTAAATCAAACAACGGTATTTCAACAGGTCCTACTCCGTTTGCAAAAATTATTGACACTGCAATACGTGCGATTCAGCGAGGTGGAAAAAAGAAAGGAGCACTTTGTTTCTATATGGAAAACTGGCACCTT
>CAZVIO010000025.1:0-1889 GCA_964627615.1 uncultured Candidatus Saccharibacteria bacterium | reverse complement strand
CCAGAATTTCTCGACTGGAAACATAATGCAGGTGATGACTATATGCGTATGCGTACTGCAAACACTGCGGTATTTATGACTGATGAGTTTATGAAGCGAGTACAGAATGGTGAAGAGTGGTATATGTTTGACCCTGCAGAAACAGCAGATCTCAATGAGTTGTACGGTAAAGCATTTTCAAAACGGTATGCAGAATATATTGAGATGGCAAATGCCGGAAAACTACGAACCTTTAAAAAGGTGCCTGCAAAGGAGCAGTATCGACAGATTCTTGTTGCATTGCAAACTACTTCACATCCATGGCTTACTTGGAAAGATACTATCAATCTTCGTGCGCTCAATAATAACACCGGAACAATCCATATGAGCAATCTCTGTACAGAGATCTGTTTACCACAGGATAAGGATAATGTTGCGGTATGTAACCTCGCATCATTAAACCTTGCAGCCCATATCAAAAATAAAGAAATCAACTGGTCACTGCTTGAAGAGTCAGTGCGTCTTGCGGTACGTCAGCTTGATAACCTGATCGATATCAATGTACTGCCAATTCCTGAGGCAGAGAAATCTGATAAAGAAAACCGAGCAATCGGACTCGGAGTGATGGGATTTTCAGATACAATTGAACAGCTCGGTATGTCATATGATGCAGAGCATGCATGGGATTTTGCTGATCGAATTTTCGAATTTATTTCATATATGGCAATCGATGAGTCAGCAAACTTGGCACAAGAAAGAGGAAGCTATACACACTTTGCTGGATCTGAATGGTCAAAAGGCAAAGTACCATTTGATACGATTGCAAAAGTAGAAGCAGAGCGAGGTCGCTCACTGACTGTAGACAAAGAAAGTAAACATAAAGGATTGAACTGGGATGTGCTTCGAGTAAAGGTACAAAAAGGGATTCGAAATGCAACTCTAATGGCTGTTGCACCAAATGCAAATATTGGTCTCGTTGCGGCAACTACCCCGGGCATTGATGCACGTTTTGCACAAATCTTTTCTCGAAACAAAATTTCAGGAAAATATATTGATATCAATCATAACCTCGTGAAAGATTTGAAGAACATGGGAATCTGGGAAAAGGTGAAAGGTGAGATTGTTGAACGACAGGGTGATATCGCAGATATTGCTGGGATTCCGCAACACATCAAAGATATTTATAAAACTTCATTTACAACATCTCCATATGCGTATATTGAAGTAGCTGCTCGAGCTCAGAAATGGGTTGATCAGGGTCTTTCTCGAAATATGTATCTTGAGACACGAGATATTGATGAGACAATGAAGATATATCAGACTGCATGGGAGAAAGGTGTGAAGACTACCTACTACCTCCACATGAAGCCTCGTCACACTGCTGAACAGTCAACTGTTGCAGTCAACAAAGCACAACAGATTGGTAAGACTGGTTTTGCTGCACTTGGTTTGAAAAAAGAAAGTGGTGCGTTTGCAATGCCACTCCAAAAGTCACTTGATACAGTAGATGTTTTATCACAGAGTACTCCGGTGGTCACCCCAGCTACCCCAAAAGAAAGTGAAGCTGTTGTTACTGCGGAAAAGATATTGCAAAATGCAACTGTACAAACAACATATGTCTCTCCAGAAGCACTTGTAAAAAGTGGTGGTTTTGCGTCAGTTGCTCCTGCACCGGTCTTGCAGACAACAGCAGAAAAGAGTAATGTAGGTGCACCAGAGGTTATGAGTATGCCTCTTGTGGAGAAAGTGCTCGTCTCAAAACCAGCTCCTGCAGTCACTGTCAGTGATGCGGTGAAGGTTTGTCCGATTGATCCTGCTGAGAGAGCTCAGTGCGATAGTTGCCAGTAAAACGCCCAGATTTGGCAAATTTCGTTGTTGGACTGGAGTAAAATAATTCTCACCTGCGCACT
>CAZVIO010000024.1:970-11027 GCA_964627615.1 uncultured Candidatus Saccharibacteria bacterium | reverse complement strand
TATTCAAACGTATCACCCGTCACAGGTACAGGGATTATCATAAGTGACGACGGACTTATCCTTACCAACGCTCATGTAGCCCAGTACTTTCTCCTTAAAAACTTTAACAACCAAAAAGATTTTCTTACTTGTGTAATTCGTACAGGTAATCCAGCATATCCAACTTATAACGCTGAATTGGTATATATCTCACCTGCATGGGTACGTGAACATAAAAATGACATTATATTAGAAAATCCAAAAAGCACCGGTGAATATGACTATGCGTTTTTACGTATCACCGAACGCACTGATGGTACTCCTGCACCTACACCGTTCTCGTTTTTACCTATCAATCTTATTGAATACACTGAGGTAGGGACTCCAATGGTACTCGTTTCTTATCCTGCTGGATTTTTAGGTGGACAGACAATTGCACAAAATTTATACCAAAGCAGTGCGATCACTACAGTGGCTGACCGATATACATTTGGAGAAAACACTGTGGATCTGATTTCTCTTGGTGGAAGTGTAGTTGCTCAAAAAGGATCATCTGGTGGTGCGGTAGTAGATTCAAACGGATCGCTTATCGGTATTATATCCACCACTTCGGATGGAGATACCACAACAGCACGAGACTTACACGCAATCACGCTTGCATATATTGACCGTGATTTAATCAAAGAAGCGAAACAAACAATCACCTCACTCGCATCTGCAAGCGCTTCATTTGCACAAACATTTAACACAAACATAGCACCCGGACTTACTAAAATCCTCAGCGATGTGATTTTGAAGAAATAAATATTAAAAAGCCGACATTACTGCCGGCTTTGCCTTCGAAACAAGAAAAAACCTGTGACGACAAGAAAAATCCACCAAGCCGCCCTCAACAACAGTTTGTCTTGAGTGTAAGACATAATCTCGCCCACCACAAGAAAACAACTGAAAACAGCTATAGAAAACAAAAAACTACTGAGGAACATCGCTCCAAGAATGTTTAACATGCACAACCTCTCACCATCTTTGCCACTTTCTCAAACCACCCCACTTCACCTTGAATCCTCCTTCCATTTTGAAATTTCATCTTCTGTCATGGATAAAGTAAGGTTGTGGACTGCAAGAGTCTGAATGATTTTCTTCAGAGACCTTGCGCCAAGACCTTGTACCTTTTTCTTTTGTTGTCTCCTCCAGTCCCTGTCGACGATGTCCCAAGGATGAAGCTGGACGAGCTGCTGAATTGTCTTAACTCCTCCTCGGACCAGCGCTCCTGGAATCCTCTGGTCAGTCCATTTCAGTCGAGTCACGCTATAAGTGAGTTTCATTTTTCCCTTTTTACAAGAATCAGTTCTTATTGTTTTAGGAACAACACATCCGCAAGAGCCGCAATAAGAGCAAGGACAAGTGCTCCAACCACTAGATTGAACCACAACTCTTCATTAACTCTTACCCTCTCCATGAGAAACAGCAAGGCAGATCCAAAGATAAAACATATACTCGCAATCTTCTTAAGAATCGACATATTCCCCCTCATACATGCAGGAAAAGTCACTACTAAATTCAATAGCATAAGCAAAATTATAATTGAACCTTTCATATGTCACCTTTTCTAAGAGAACCATATGCCAGATTTTGATTGTTGTAAATAAATATTATACTATTTTTAATATCTTTACATTTAAAGCTATATTATCTAATATAAAAATGATATAATTTTTTATGACAAATATACTAGAAAAAGATTTAAAAGCTATTGGACTCAAGAAAAATGAGTCTGAAGTCTATTTGTATATACTTCAAAATGGACTCTCCACTCCCCCACAAATAGCTAAAGGAACAGGTATCTTACGCACCAATTGCTATAACATACTTCAGACCTTGAAAGAAAAAGATGTGGTGGAAGAGCAGAAAAAAGGCAGCCGCCGAGTATACATTGTTCGAGATCCAGAAAGCCTCAAGCTTTCTCTTGAGCGTAAGATTGAAGCGGTAGACAGAATACTTCCAAACCTTCGATCTCTCTACATTACACAGAAAAACAAGCCGATTATACGATTTTATGATGGATTTGAAGAAGTAAAAAAAATATACACCACTTTAACCAAAGCAGAATCGGTATATTCACTCGGATCGACTGAAAAGCTACGCGCACTTGATCCAAAATTCTTTGCGCAGTTTGTTGAGAAGCTGGAGAAAAATAAAGTTATATTCAAAGACATTCTGACCGCATCTTCAAAACAGTACTCAGTAAAAACAATCAAAGAGATCCGAAATAATCTCCATCAAATCAAATTTATCCCTGAAAAATACACGGATACTTCAACTGATATTCTCATCTGGGAAAATAATATCGCCCTCATTTCACTTGATGAACCTATTTTTGGAACCGTTATTACAAATAAAAATCTTGCACATACCTTTAAGGTAATCCTCTCAATTATCTGGGACTCATTGATTTAAAAGTGGCACACCTGATACAATAGCTAGATTATGAAAAAAATTTGGGATTCGTTTTGGAATTGGTACGACAGTCACCCAACTCTCACCCTTGGTATCACCCTCGGGCTTTTTGGTCTACAAATTTTCCATCTCATGTGGCTTCTCACAAGTGTTATTTGGACAAAAGCATTTGGACATGCACTTTTTACACCGCACGAAATCTTTGAACGTATTGTTGTACTTGTAGATTACACAGAAATCCCAGCACTCATTAGTGCCTCTCTTGTATATATCGATGATTTGCGCAAAAAAATAAGCCCAAAAGCTATCATCTACCTGATTTTTCTTAATACCCAATGGCTTCACCTTTTCTGGATTACTGATGAGTTTGTTGTAAGTCAATTTACACAAACTGTTCTGATGCCTTCATGGCTTGCGTGGATTGCTATTCTCATCGATTACCTCGAGGTTCCTGTTATTTTTGATACATTAAAAAAATTCCTTTCTTCACTTCACAAAGGAGAAGTAAATGAAGCCTTCAAAGCTATTGCTGAAAGAGACTAACTACAGAGCGGCTTTTTCTGCAGCTATTTGCAAAATCATATCGAAATTATCTTCTTTTTGTGCCTTATTTATTCGAGTAACGCCACACGTTTGGCATATCTGAAGAATACTGTACTCCTTCCCTTTCTTTTGTACTTCAACAGGTTTCATCATCCCCCCACAGACCTCCGCCCTATCCCCCGGATCAATATCTACATGCTTAGACCACAGACACACAGGGCAATGATTAGTAAAACCATTCCCAACCACGGTTTCCCCACAGTGTTCACACACAAAATCTTCGATAGTTCTTTTGAACATAAAATAGCGCTTTTTTGTCGGGGTGCCGAGATTCGAACTCGGAGTCACTTGATCCCAAATCAAGCATGTTAGCCGTTACACCACACCCCGTGGGTAAACATTGATATTTACCAAGTTAGTCTAACATAAATATCCTAAATTACAATTTACAAAATCACATCTTCAAGCATAATCACCTTACATAAACGTTTTTCTTGATCCACATACACCGTAGCCACATCAAACTGCCATTCGGTGTCATCTGAAACTTTTTTGTCCAGTACATACGATTGTATCGTGCGAGCAAGTCTTTGGAGCTTCCATGGATGCATATTATCCTCTGGTCTATACCCTACCTGTGTTTCATGTGGCACATCTTCAAACTTTCTTGTTACACTCTTTACTTCAATAAAGTGAATTTTCTTGTCCTTTATCGCCACCACATCCAACTCTCCCCATTTTTTTAAATAATTACGATCAATAACTTTAAAACCCTTTCTTTTAAGGTATGTACATACAGCATCTTCTCCGATAGTTCCCACTATCTGTTTTTGAGTCTTTGTGCCAGATTGAGAACGCTCTTTTTCTGTCATAATCTATAGTATACAAGCTTCATCCTTTCACGTGTAACCATAGTATATGTTACATATGTAACATATACTATGTATATGAATTTTTGCAGTTTTCTACTGTAACGTACACAATTTCCTTTATATAAAGCCATTTTTTAAAACTTTTAGACATAAAGTCTTATACTTTATTGATGATTAAAGACTCTGTCTAATACACATGTCCACAGACTTATCCACAGTTTTCAACATATTTTGTGTAAAACTGACTTTAAATCAAAGACTTTGTCTGAAATATGGTCTTTTATGAAAGACAATCTAACCATTGCGGTCATTATACTAACCATGTTATCATGGTATGTATCATGAAGTCTAGGTTAGATGATAGGAAAAAAGCTATAGAACTTAGAAAAAATGGCTTGAGTTATAAAGAAATTCAAGAGATTATTAGTGTATCTAAGGGTGTATTATCTGGTTGGTTCAAAGACTTAGACTTCTCGGATGATGAAATAACCTTGTTGGCAAAGAATAAGCAAGTCAAGCAGCATAAAGGTCGCTTAAAGGCATCTGTAACAAATAAACAAAAAAGAGTTGTCCGGGAAAATGCTGTGTTCACCAAAGCTGAGAAAGAGTTCATCAAATTAAAAGATGACTCAATGTTTCTTATTGGAGTATCTCTCTACTGGGCAGAGGGTTCAAAGAGAACGGGGGAATTCCAGTTTATAAATTCAGATCCGAATATGATTACCTTTATGTATTTATGGATACAGAGGTACTTGTCCACTGATAAGAAACTTATTAAGGCACGCTTATTTACTCATAAAATTGAAGATTATGAAGAACATTTGCCGTTTTGGTCGAGAATATTAGACCGAGAGCCTTCTTCTTTTGATAAGACAATATTTAAACCCACCATACATACCGTTAAGAAAAACCCTAATTATAAAGGTTGCTTGCGATTAACTGTTGCAAGTATTGATACATTAAGGATGATGGGGGCTTGGCAAAATCTATTAATCGCGTATTATAAGGACTTAATGCACCCGTAGCTCAATTGGATAGAGTATTTGTCTTCGGAACAAAGGGTTGCAGGTTCGAGTCCTGCCGGGTGCACATAAAGTAAAAAATCCCAACTGCTTGGGATTTTTTACTTTATGTGCAGACCGGAGCTATGTTTTTCTAGCAAGAAAAACAGGCGAGGTCAGGGTCCGAAGGAAATTTTTTTTGACGAAAACAAAATTATCCAGGACACACATATATCTCTACTGAAATTTGAATTTCTAACTACTTTATGTACAATAGATGGGTAAGCGGCTATGGTTTAGTGGTAGAACACGTCCTTGCCAAGGATGAGATTCGGGTTCGATTCCCGGTAGCCGCACATAGAAAACGAAGTTTTATATTCCGGGAATCGAAGGCTGGAGCCATGTTTTTTCACCAGAAAAAACAGGCGAGGCGGGGTCGCGGAAGTTTCAATTCGACGGAATTGAAACTATCTGTGACCGATGTACCCAAAGTTCACCTTACATCATCTCAAAAGGCCCCTTAAAGCCTCAAAAATCACTCATATGCATACAAACTTCACTATTCCTGTCGAAGTCTCACGTGTAACACAGACCCTCGAAAAAGCCGGTTTTGAGGCTTTTTTGGTTGGTGGATGTGTAAGAGATCTCATTCTTAACAAAAAGCCTAAGGATTGGGACGTAACAACCAACGCCACACCAGAAGAAATCATTGCATTATTCCCTCACACTTTTTATGAAAATACATTTGGAACAGTCGGTGTTGTTTCAGATGAAACAGAGGATGATACTCTTAAGACTATTGAGGTTACTCCATACCGCGTTGAATCAGAATATTCTGATAATAGACGACCGGATACCGTTACTTTTTCACAAAATCTTACAGATGACTTGAAACGACGAGATTTTACTATAAATGCACTTGCTTACTCAGTATCTAAAGGACAACTCACTGATGTCTTTAACGGACAAACTGATATTACCTCTCAAACTATACAAACAGTGGGGGATGCCGCTGATCGTCTTACTGAAGATGCGCTTCGTATTATGCGAGCTGTG
The DNA here is from genome assembly GCA_964627615.1 of uncultured Candidatus Saccharibacteria bacterium. Lineage (GTDB taxonomy): Bacteria > Patescibacteriota > Minisyncoccia > Phycocordibacterales > DATDWN01 > UBA910. The sequence goes on along the minus strand of CAZVIO010000024.1, from coordinate 5,119 downwards.
CGGTTTCATGTGGAACTTGGCTTTATCCTTTCACGTGAAACTGAAAAAGCTATCCTTGAACATGGTCATTTACTCCAAAATATCTCTCGAGAACGTATTCGTGATGAATTTACAAAGATAATCATGTCTCCACGACCAATGGATGGACTTCTTATGCTTAAAAAGCTCAATATACTTCAGTATATTGTCCCTGAGTTAGAGAAAACTATCGGGGTAGAGCAAAACCGTGCACATTCATACGATGTATGGGAGCACCTTTTACGTAGTGTTCAAGCTGCCGCTGACAAAGACTGGCCACTTGATATTCGACTTACCGCTCTCTTTCATGACATATCAAAACCAGAGACACGTCGATGGGGAAATGAGCAAAATACATGGACATTCTATGGTCATGAAGTGGTTGGTTCACGTGTAACACGAAAAATACTCAACGACCTGCGATATCCAAACAAACTTATTGATAAAGTAGTTACTATGGTGCGTTGGCATATGTTTTTCTCTGATACAGAGCAGATCAGTCTTTCTGCTGTGCGACGTATGATTGTAAATGTAGGTAAAGAAAATATATGGGATTTGATGAATGTACGTATCTGTGACCGTGTTGGCACAGGTAGACCAAAAGAAGACCCGTACCGACTCCGTAAGTATCATGCGATGATTGAAGAAGCTCTACGTGACCCAATTACTGTAGGGATGCTTAAGATAGATGGTAAACGTTTAATTGAGGTTACACGTGGAACACCTGGTCCTAAGATAGGGTATACACTTCATGCACTTCTTGAAGAAGTACTTGAGGATCCAACTAAAAATACTGTTGAATATCTAGAAAACCGCTCTGTTGAGCTGTATAATATGGAAGAAAATGAATTAAAAGCACTTGGTGAAAAAGGAAAACAAACAAAAGAAGAAGTTGATCAGCAGGAAATATCAAAAATACGTAAAGGACATAAAGTAAAGTAAGTGAACAGAAATTTAATTTATTACATGCTTTTTACTTCCTTCATCGGGTATACCCGGTGTCCTCAATTTTATTCTCATAGATTACTATGAATAAAATTGAGAACAAAAAACCGCCCAGTGTGGCGTCATTTGTCGCAAAGACGGCTCACGGACGGCTATAGAGAAGTATTTCCCAGCAAGAATTTAGGATTCGATAAATATCTCAATCTTAAATTAAAAGTAGCATATAAATGTCAGTTATGAAATATATTAGATAGTGTAGATATGTATATCTCTTGTCCTATCAAACCAAGAAACCTTCATGGGGGAGGACCTGCAGATCCTCATGTGTACAAAACGCACAACTTTATTTGTAAAGAACTTTAAACGACAGAATTGTTTGTTTCGTTTTTGATGAAACTCTCGATCCTGTTCTGGAGTAACTATATCAGACACATAAAAGTCATGTAAAGGACTATGCTGTGGATAACTTTGTCTTATTAATTATACAGTGATGTCCAATTGAAGAGGGCAGTGATCAGATCCTAAAATATCATTATGTATAGTCATATTTTTTACATCAGAGAGAAGTGACTGATCAACAAAAAAATAGTCAATTCTCCATCCTACATTTCTACTTCGTGCAAATGTTTTCATATCCCAGTATGTATACACATCTTTTGTATCTGGATTTTTTTTCCTCCACACATCTACAAAATTATGTTGTATCACGTCATCAATCCACGCACGTTCTTCTGGCAAGAACCCGGTATTTTTTTCATTCTCTTTTGGTCGAGCGAGATCTATCGCAGTATGTGCAGTGTTTACATCACCACAGAAAATAACTTTCATTCCTTTTTTTTGAAGTTTTAAAATAAAAGCAAGAAAGTGTTTATAGAATTCTAGTTTATATGCGAGACGTTCAGGACCACCACCTCCATTTGGAAAATAACAATTCAAAAGTACAAATTCATCAAAATACGCAACAATAAGACGACCTTCTTGATCCATTTCATCTACTCCCATTCCATACTCCACTTTGTTTGGTTCAATCTTTGAATAAATAGCGACACCACTGTATCCTTTGCGCAGTTTAGAAGAATTGAAATATGAATGGTAACCGAGAGGGGAACGTACTTCATCAGGGAGTTGATGTGACTCTGATTTTGTTTCTTGTAAGCAAAAAATATCTGGCTTCTGATCAATAAGCCATTGAAAAGCACCTTTTTTAAACGATGCCCGTGCCCCATTTACATTCCATGAGATGATTTTCATAACGTGATTGTAGCAAATATGGAAAGGTGTGGGAATTTTTATAAAAAAAAAGCCCCGCGATGTTTTGCGGGGCCTCCTCGTCAGAGACGAGATCAATACGGCTTCAGAAAGGAACAGTGGTAGCTCAACCGAATCGGCTGACCTGCGGTCTTGGCGATCCCGAACGATTCGCGGATTTGCGTTTTGCGCTCCTCCACGAGTTGTCCAAGCATCTGCTTGCGCTCGCGATTGTTCTTGCCTTGCACGCGAGCAGAGAGGATCTTCTCGTCGAAGCACTCCTCCTCACCAAAATGCAGGACCAACGCGGCCGCGATGCCGAACTTGCCCGCCGCCACTGCCTTATCAAAAGCAAGCGGAGCGACAGACACGAGCTCGACCTTCTTCTCCTTACCAAACAACATTTCACCGACGAGATTGTTCACCCCGCCAGCCCAACCGATGTTACCCTTACCCAAAACGTGAGCAAGGCGCTCGGTGTACTTCTGTTGGAATGTCGGATCAGACTTCATGCCCCGCTTCGCCAAGCTGGCAAAGGTGTAGTGGTGCATTGTGCCCTTGAAGAACTGCTCGAGTGAGCGATCCGTGAGCTTCGAGAGTGCTGCCAACTTGCGCGGATTCTCATCGCAGTAGATTGGGTTAGCATTGACCACCATTGCGTGGAAGTAGAAATCGAGACCGCTCTCGCTGTACTTTTCGAGCCAGCGAATGAATGCGATCCGGACATCCTGTTCAGTCATACCCATCACTTTGAGCCGTGTGGCCAAAGCATTGAGCTTGCTGGTTTGAAAGTCCGTCTGCTCCTCAACAGCGCCACTGTCGTCATGATAGGTGTGGCGCTTTGACGGCTTGGTCCACCCGATCCACTTCTGATACCACTCGTCGCCGAGATAGTGGAAAAAGTGGTCGCCGTCATAGAAGTGACTGAGAAGAAGCCAGCGCTCAAACTGAGTACAAAACTTCTTGTCCTTCGGACGATACTTCTCATACGCCTTTTCGGTCGCATTGATTTCCCATGAACCTGCCCAGGATGCAATCTCCTTCCAACCAGTTGCCGGGTCGATTTTCTCCATGATCACCTCGAAGAGATGGGTGGTGAAGTCGGAAAGCTGCTTCTTGGTCCAGCCAAAATACTTAGCGATACCTGAAAGCGTGAAGTGCACCGTGTTGTCCTTGGAGGTTACGACCGGCTCATCACCATTTCGCCTGCTGTACTTCACACCGTCCAGCTGGACGCCGTGAGCGCGGGAAGGATCCTGAAAGTAGATACCTTTATCGACGAGAGCGTTGAGCTCCGTCAATGCATCGTCCTTCAGATTGTTGGTGAACAGAAGCCGAATGCGCTCTGTCGGGTTTTCGATGAAAGCTAATCGACGTCGGGTCTCTTCAACGGCGTTGCCGCTGATTGTTATGTTTCTCATTTCGATCTCCTTGTGCGTGCTCTGTCTCACTGTGTGAACGAGCGTGCTCTATAGGGGTTAGGGTTTTACTTACCAGTTGCACAAACTCCTTCGGGAAATCCCTACGAAGTTTGGCAAGGAAGTATGTAGCACGTGCCTGACGACGCGGCCAACGAAATGCGGCAAGTTCTTGAGCTCTATTTGGGCTGTTTCCAGTATCCGAAGCGAGTCCAACGAGTTCCGGGTACCCAAGGGCAACCAAGGACTCTTTTTTCAGCTCTTCGAGAGAGTTTTTAGGGCCATCTCGAGCCATTGTTTGTTCCTTTCTGACAATGAACTACTGTGTATAATTATACACACTTTATGTTTATCTGTCAATAGCATTAATAGGGAGAACCTGCCTTATTTTTTTCCATGAAACTTACGGTGTATATCACGTAAGTGTTTATCAGTCACATGAGTATAAATCTGCGTTGTAATAATACTTGAATGCCCGAGTAAAGCTTGCACTGAGCGAATATCTGCGCCATTTGAAAGT
>CAZVIO010000024.1:0-923 GCA_964627615.1 uncultured Candidatus Saccharibacteria bacterium | reverse complement strand
ACTGTTTGATAATACGTTCAATGGTGCGCTTGGTGAGGGGATTTGCTTCTTTACTCGTCACTTCACGTCCGACTTGAACAAACAAAGCGTCATTCATATCTTTTCGTGCTCCCAAATATGCTTTAAGGCAGTTCTTTGCAGTGTCTGAAAGAAATACTACACGCACTTTCCCTCCTTTTCCTCGGATTGAGAGTTCATCAGAAGTAAGATCAATATCAGCGGTCAAGGAGCACAGCTCGGACACACGCAACCCAGTCGAGAAAAGAAGTTCAAGGATCGCTTTATCACGAACTGTTTTTAAATCACTTCCTTTTGGTGCATCAAGGAGGCGAGCGAGTTCTCCTTCGGTGATAAGGTCAAGGAGACGCTCTCCAGTCTTTGCAAGGTCAATGCGCTCAGGCGCAAGGGAAGTGACACCTTCTCGAGCAAGGAATTTCAAAAATGCACGCAATGCAATAAGGTGATAATTTTGTGTCCGTTTTGAAAGCGTCTGTTTTTTTGCTTTATCAAGTCCAGAAGGTAATCTATTGAGCCACAAACGAAACTCTCTCACCACACTGTCGGTAATATCTTGTGGTTTTGATGCTTTGGTTTGTTCGAGAAAGCGTACTAAATAATGTAAGTAGTTGATTCGGGTCTGAAGAGAGCGACCTCGTTCAATCTCAATATAATTGAGAAAGTCTCGAAGATACCGACCAAGTGAAGTGTTTGGTATCATTTCATCCTCCGTTCGAGCCGGAATACGTTTTGAAGTTGATTTTTTAATTTCTTCTTTAGACATTTGTATAATTCTATCACAGGAATGTCGTCCCACAGGAGGACTTCTTGTTTTCTAAATTTGAATACAAACAAGAAAACAATGTCGCGCAATAAATACTGCATAAGTTCAGAAACATATGAGACTCTTAATTGAGTCTTGTATA
>CAZVIO010000023.1:9916-11122 GCA_964627615.1 uncultured Candidatus Saccharibacteria bacterium | reverse complement strand
CTTTTTTCACAACCTGAGGATCAACTCCTGGTTTAATTTTAACTGCAATCTCATCAACATTATAATCAGAACGTCCAATAAGTGTTCGTAGCGCACTATCAAGCATCACAATACGCTGATCAAACTCACCTTTGTTTTTGATAATACCAACAATAGTTACTTCTTTTGTATATCCATTTATTTTCAAACGCACTCGATCACCCACTCCCACATTTTCAAGAAGTGATAACCCAGGAGCTTCAATCGGCAAATATGTTTTCAACAAGTTTGCACCAACAACAATAGAATCTGTATCATCTGGTCTCAAGAACCGACCCTCTACAATAGCCGAAGATATACCCGTAGTTTTATCTTCGAGTATCGGATTGATACCGGTCACCACCCCACCTGTAATATTTGCTTCTTCAGTAAAATCAATACGTTCTTTATATGTACCCTCAAGCTGACCGTTCTCTGCATATCGAGGAGAATACGAAAGAAGCCACGGAAGGTTTTGAACGATACTGATAATCTCCGTACTTCCTTCTATATAGGTATGTTTTGGCAGATTAGAAATAAAAATATCTCCTGCGTACTTTTCTTTAAATACATTGGTAGAAGACTGAATCAATCCTACAAGTACTCCTCGTACCACCACAAGGTTCAAAAACGTGAGCATCATTACAAAAATAATCAATGCGGTGGTTCCAATACTTGAACGTCGCACTTGTCGAAGAGCTAAAAAGAGACCTAGTGAAAGTGAAGTCTTGAGTGTGCTTTTTGGAGTCGTGTGTTCCATCACTTTATATTACCATAGATAGTTAACAGGTCAACAATACATGAGTGGATTAAAGTAAAAGGATTAATGATTAATTATAGGTTTTTTGATTTATCGTATTCCGTTTGATAAAATCACTGGGGAGGCAAGGCAGTTTATGCAATCACCTGAGGAAACTACAAGACTTTGGGATGAGAGATCTAGACTCGAGGCAAGACACAAAGTTATTCTCCGAGAATTGGAAGATAAGTTTAATCAACTTTTTGACGTAAATATGCTCGAAGAAGTTGATCAACTTTTTGACGATGTTCAGGGTGTTGTACTCCCCGGCGGTATGCCCGGAACTCTCAATCTTGAGGCAAACGAAAAGGTTCTTGAGGCTGTTAAGTATAGCTGTGAAAACGGCAAAATCGTTGCCGCAATCTGTGCCGCTCCGTCAATTCTCGGTC
>CAZVIO010000023.1:6033-9906 GCA_964627615.1 uncultured Candidatus Saccharibacteria bacterium | reverse complement strand
TCAATAAAAAGGCGCTATGCGCCTTTTTCTCATGCATTAATCCTTAATCTTTAATCTATTATCTATCTAGTCCCTTTACAATTCGCCGCTGGAGTGTACCCTTTCTCCCGAGCAAGAGCAGCTGAGGCAAACACCACCCTGTTTTCAGGTTTGATACGGCTCAGTGCTCCACACCACGGCAGGTAATATTTTGTGCCATTTTTAGACCCTATCACTTCCCCACTTGAAGCAGGCTCTATGGTCGTTATTTCAGGTATTCCTGCTTCCACAGGAGCCGAAACCTGGCTTTTTATGATAGATACAGGAGAATGGTCTTTTTGGAGCGCTGAAAGCCTACCAAGGCCGAAAAAAAGGAGTGCTCCGAGGATGAGAGCAAAGAGTGTAAAAAAGGGCTTGATTTTTAAGGCAAAGTCTTTTATACTATTCATCACTTACTTATATTAACAGAAAAACACTATGGCAACCAAAAAGGCCGGAGGTTCAACAAAAAACGGCCGAGATTCGAATCCAAAGTATCTCGGAGTAAAGTTGACTGAAGGCCAATCAGCACAAACAGGTTCTATCATCATCCGACAGCGTGGGACAGATGTTTTGCCTGGTAAAAATGTAGGGATGGGTAAAGATCATACCCTCTTTGCACTCAAGGATGGTACAGTATCTTTCGGTACAAAACGAAAAACTCACTTCGATGACAGTGTTGTAGTAAAGAAATTCGTTCACGTAATCTAACCTCAACAATCAAAAAACCTCACAGAAATGTGAGGTTTTTTGATGTTCATTATCCTCACATCACACGATCACACATACCAACATGTCAAGGACTGTCCTTGACATTATAAAAATCTCCGCAAGTCTTTGGAAGAACTTACGGAGATTCTATTAGTGGACTTTGGGGACTACTTCAGCACAGCCCAGAGATCCACATCTTTACCATCAGAGTACCAGCGAAACTGCCAACCGGCAGCGATGTAGCGACGCAAGATTTCAAACTTACATCGAAGATTTTCAGTCTGTTCCCACTGCCAGACCCGCACAGCAACCTCCTCACCACAATAACTCTGGGTCAATTCACGATCTATCATGGCCTCAACTTCGTTTACTGCCCCTTCTTGTTTTTCAGTAAGTGGTTCCTGAAAAAAACTATCTTTTGCAAGTGCCATTTATGTTAATCTCCTGGAAATAAACATACACTAAAAGAGTGTTGTGTCAAACTGTTACAATTTCACAATCTGCTATATCAATCTCCCCTTTATATAAAACATGTGGTACCAAGTGAAAATTAAGAGGAATTAATCCTTCTGCTTTTTTCCTCTTATACTGCTCGATTGTCTCCGGAGGTACTGTACGATATACATCCATTCGCAAAGGATCAAACTTTTCATATTGTTTAAACTCTGGTTTTAACCCTATATCTCTTCTATATACAAATGCAATACTTTTATCCCCTTCTATTTTTGAGATAGGAATTTTAAACCATGCTTGAGGTGGATATTCTATTTCTGCTTGAGCTAGATTTGCTTTGAGTTCATCTGGTGAAACAGCAGTTAAATGGACTACATCATTCCAAAGACAGTTAAGCGGTGGGATTTCCGAGGTCAATAATATTTCCCTCCCTATATATTTTTTAACATGCTCAGCATATATCTCAGGATAGGTCTTTTTTAAAGTATTTAGTGGGCACAAAACCGTACCCGTCATATGCTTCGGCACACGATGATATAAATATTCCATTGTTATACAATTTTATATACCGACGATTATCGTTGACGTTACTGCTTTTTCTATTTCACCCCTTCAATCGAAAGCTTTAGATTTGCCTTTTTCCCTCCTGCTTGGACGAGTACTTCGTAGTTTCCTGTTTCTTTAAGTGGTTTATCGAGTACAAGAAAATCTGGATGGATAGTTACATTTGCCTGTTTTTTTACTGCCTCCACAATCTCATCTTTATGAATTCCTGCAAAGAGATGCCCTTTAGGATTTGCTTTACCTGAAATAGTTATAGTTAATGAAGAAATCGTTTCGAGGTTTTTTGCAAGAAGTGCCTCTTGCACCTGTCGATCGGCATCTGAAGCATTTTTAAGAGCCTCTATTTTTTTTACATTTGCATCTGTTGCGGGAATACCGAGTCCTCGAGGAATAATAAAGTTCTGCGCATGACCATCTGCAATATTTTTAATTTCGTGTTTTTTGCCCACTTTGGCTACATCTTTCAATAAAATAATTTTCATACCCACACTATATCATAAAATTTTTATGAGAAAAATATATACGAAAAGCCGCCTCACACTACGAGACGGCCTGTTAGGAGCAGAAAGAGAAACATGCTCACTGCTCCGATTATACCCTGGCGATAGCGACTCCACAAGAAGCCGACAAGACGGGAAACCTGACGCCGAATGTGGCGCAGGATAGAGCCTGTTACCTGACGGTAACCTTGATGGATTCGAGGCCCACAAATTCTTACGACCATATCGAATCCAACCCACAACACTACACTCAGGATAACGAGGTTAATCAGTGTGTTCATATCTGGTGTACATTATACACCATAATACACCTACTTGTCAAGCTCCTCAATCGCGCGTTTAAGTTGATTATCTTCTCCTGTTGTTCTAAATTTTTCTACATCCAAATCAATATCAATCTGTGGATCAATACCCGCTTTTGAAATTGAGTGTCCGTTTGGAGTAAGCCACTTTGCAATAGTTACTTTCAGTGATGTTTCTGGTGTAATTTCTACAAGTTCTTGTACTGAGCCTTTACCATATGTTTTCTTCCCCACGAGAAATGCTTTGCCGTGTTCAGAAAGCGCTCCTGCCAAAATCTCTGACGCTGACGCGGAACCTCCGTCGATAAGGATTGCAAATTTAAGCTTATCATTGAAAATATTATACCCTCGACTTCGATACTCCTGAGAGAACGTGAGATTTTTTGACTGTTCCGCAACAATAAGTTTACCTGATGGCAAAAACCAACTTGCCATATCTACCGCTGCCTCGAGATATCCACCAGGGTTTCCTCGAAGATCGAGGACAAGCTTATACTTGCCTGATTCTACAAACTGACGAAGTGCTTTTCTAAATTCATCTGCTGATTGTGCAGAAAATGAATACATATGTATAACAAACACATCATCGATGATTTCTATCTTCATTGCAGGTACAACAATCACATCACGTACCACTGAGATTTCAATCGGCTCACTACTTCCTCCACGTAAAATAGTGAACAAAACGGTACTTCCTTTTGGACCCTTAATCCGCTTGATCGCCTCTCCAGTATCAAGACCTTGTGTTGTTTTCTTGTCGATACCGATAATCTTGTCCCCTGCTTTTATACCTGCTTTGTATGCTGGTGTGTCTTTGAGTGGTGCAATAACCGTAAGTACACCATCCTTTATATCTACTTCCATACCTACCCCTTCAAATGAGCCACTGATCTGTTCTTCAAATGCTTTTGCTTCTACTGGAGGAAAAAAGACGGTGTATGGATCACCTGTTGATGCAGCAAGACCCTGGATTGCGCCCCAGACTTTTTCTTGATTCGTTGGAGTTGTACTAGATGTAGTTGGTACGTATTTTTCATTGATAACATTCCACGCTTTCCAAAATGCTTCAAAGTCAACATTTTTAGGTCCACTCTTATGATCAACACCCGATACGAGAGCTACTTGAGATACTTTGTATTCACCTGTTTTAAATCCCAAGAAAAAAGTAATGATAAAAATAAAAACAGCTACACTAATAACTCGCCAATGTCCAAAAAGTTTTGGTCAATGCCGTGCGCTGGGCTCGCCCCCTGATCCGGCAGCCGTCCATCTGCCCGCAAAGCGAACCGCTGGAAACAATCCGTTCCACCCCGGAGTAAGCTCCA
>CAZVIO010000023.1:1928-6023 GCA_964627615.1 uncultured Candidatus Saccharibacteria bacterium | reverse complement strand
TTTGGCGAATAACAATGTTGAAAACCTTTTAATGAATATAATGTCTTGATATACTTAATCATATGATACAAAAACACATATGGGGAAAAGAGACATGGGTTGATATTGACCACGGTACACCAGAAGAATTTGGGAATATTGTTCGTGAATACGACCTTGACCCATACGTTGCAAAGGAAATCAGTTCACCTACCCCAAAATCACGTATTGAATTCCACAAAGAATACATTTATCTTATTCTTCATTTTCCTGTCTTCAAACACACACGAGGTACAGAGCTCAAACAAGAAATTGATTTTGTTATTGGAAAAGATTTTCTGATTACCACCCACTACAACACCATCGATGCACTCCACAAACTCTCTAAACAAATTGAAGTAGAGGAGATACTGGCAAAACCTCATGATGGTCAACATGTCTTTGGCGTATTATTCCGTGAACTTTACGCTGCTATTGGCGATGAACTTGCGTATATTGAATCATGGAGTGAAAGTATCACTGAAGAAATATTTGATGGGAATGAAAAAGAAATGGTATTTGAAATTTCCGAAGCGATCCGTACACTTCTTGAATTCAAGAAAACAACTGACTCACATAAAGAGATTCTTGATTTTCTAAAAGACGGAAGTAGTCATATCCTCGGCAAGGAATTTGCAGAAGAGATTGAAGCTATCTTGCTTGAATACCATCGTATTCGAGATATTATTCATGCCAATATTGAAATACTCAGAGAACTTCGAGAAACCAACAACTCTCTCCTTTCTACAAAACAAAATGAGACAATCAAAACACTTACTGTAGTGACTATGATTAGTTTTCCATTTATGCTTCTTTCAGCACTCTTTACTATGGATCTTGGAGGTAGACCACTCACAGAAAACCAATATGGTTTTTATATGATGTTTGGCCTTATGTGTTTTCTTTCATTTTTATTTTATACTGTGGCAAAACACAAGAAATGGCTTTAAGATTTTATGGATATCTATCTTCACAACACATACACAAATAAAGATGAGTTATTTGTTCCAATACGCAAAGGTTTTGTTTCGATGTACAACTGCGGTCCAACTGTCTACAACTATGCCCACATAGGTAATATGCGGAGTTTTGTGTTTGCTGACATACTCAGACGGATGTTTGAATGGAATGGATACGCCGTCAAACAAATCATGAACATTACCGATGTAGGTCATCTGACCAGTGACGGTGATGTGGGTGAAGATAAAGTAGAAAAGATGGCTCGCACTCAAGGTATGACTGCATCTGAAGTTACTCTCTTTTATACTGACGCATTTATGAAAGATCTTGAGGCACTGGGGATCAATCCTGCGCATATCACTTTTCCAAAAGCAACTGAACATATCCCTGAACAGATAGCAATGATCCAAGATCTTGAAGCAAAAGGGTTTACGTATCAAACCTCAGACGGTGTGTATTTTGATACATCAAAATTTCCTGATTACGGAAAACTTGGACACATCAATCTTGCTGGTCTCGAAGAAGGTGCACGTATTGGTGAAAACAATGAAAAGAGAAATCTGACCGACTTTGCGCTCTGGAAGTTTTCACCTACAGGAGAAAAAAGACAGCAAGAATGGGAGAGCCCATGGGGAGTAGGCTTCCCTGGTTGGCACATAGAGTGTTCAGCAATGTCGATCAAATACCTTGGGGATGAATTTGATATTCACACCGGTGGTATCGATCACATCCCCGTACACCACAACAATGAGATCGCTCAGTCAGTATGTTCCGGGCATCCGTTTGCACACTACTGGATGCATAATGCATTTTTAAATACTTCAGGAGACAAGATGGCAAAGTCTGGAGACAATTTTATTAAAGTTTCAACGTTGATTGAAAAAGGAGTTGATCCACTTGCCTACCGTTACCTCCTTCTTACCTCACATTATTCTTCTCCAATGGAATTCAGTTGGGATGCATTATCAAGTGCACACACTGCATTAAAACGACTCCGCCGCTATATTCACGAGTATTCTGATAATCAACCTTTGAATACCCAAGACCATTTATTCCCTGAGCGAGAATTGTTTACTCAATACATCAACACAGATCTCGATACACCAAAAGCTATCGCGCTCATATGGGACATTGTTAAGAATCCAAAGATACATATACACGACAAAAAAGCACTTATTCTTTCTTTTGATATGGTACTTGGATTGAACCTTCATACGTATACGGAAATAGAAATCCCCCTCGAAGTCCAGGAGCTCATCCTTGCGCGCAACACCGCTCGAGAAAACAAAGATTTTGCACTTTCCGACTCCCTCCGTACTCAAATCGAAAGCTTTGGTTTTGAAGTACTCGATACTCCTGAAGGAACGAAAGTGGAGAAACGATAGTATTGCCAAGTAAATTGAAATATCGTAATCTGTCGTCCAGGAGACCTTATGTTAATAACCGTTGTTATTGTTGCAGTTGCAGTAGGTTGTGCTCTTGGGTTTTTGTTCGGAGCACTGCTATCCACCACAATGCTCATACTGATAAGTATCGCATCAGTTATCTTTATGTGGCTAGTAATCACACTAGTACCAAATGAAGTTGGAGCAGCTTTTATAAAAATTCTTTCTTTGATCACCCTCGTCTTTTGTAACGTGTTAATGTGGATTACCCCACATCTTGTACACAAACAGAACTGGATCAGTGATTTCATCCGAACATACGTGCTCAGATAACCTTCCCCGCAGCGCGGTGCAAAAGCCCCCTGCGGGTTTTTGTATGTCAAATTTTTCGATCGTACCTTAACGAAAGATTATACTTTGTTGAAAGTATTTGAGAACACTTTAGAACAATAATTGGAATAATTGCAAAATATCTCATATATAGTAGATTACAAGCAGAAAGGATACTACTATGATGGATTACGTGCTCGTCGGAGCTGTTACCTGCATGACCGGAATCGCTTTGGGTACAATGCTACCACAAACCGCACTTATTGCTGTCAGTATTGTAGCAGCTCTCATTGCTGCTTTTCTGTTTCGGTTTTACCGAACAAAATACAAAACTGACGCACAACTTTTTCAAATTTTCTTCAGTGCCTCTCTGTTCATGGCGTGGTGCATATCTCTTAAGATCATTTGATGACATCCTGACACCGTTAGAGACCTGGGGCGCCGCAACACCTGTATTGCAGCGCCCTTTTTGATATATTTTGTAAATCCAAAAGTCAACTTATTTTTTCCCCACCTTTTCAACAGAATATAAACTTTTTTCAAGTAGTCGCCATTCTATCGTGAGTGATACAATATCCTCATGGCAGATATTCGCGGACTCCGCATACCACCACAAAATATTGATGCAGAAATGGCACTCCTTGGTTCCATTCTTCTTCGTCCAGAAATTCTGTACGACATTATGGATCTCATCAAAAGTGATTCTTTTTACTCTGAACGTCATCGTACGATTTATGACACCATGCTCGACTTGTTTAACAAGCGACAACCTGTTGATCTCCTCTCTCTTTCATCACGACTTAAAGAAAATAATAAACTTGAAGCAATCGGCGGGAGTTCATACCTTGCTGAACTTGTAAATATTGTACCTTCTTCATCAAATGCAACCTACTATGCGCAGATTGTACAAAAAAAGTATTTGATGCGTCGACTTATCGAAGCGTCAGACCATATCGGAGGGTTGGGATATGCAGAAGATGGTGAGCTCGAAGAGATTCTCGACCAATCAGAGAAAAAACTTTTTGAGGTTACAAACACATCCACACACCACAAATTTGTCCCCCTCAAGGACGAACTTACAGAAGCATGGGAACGTCTCGACCGTCTTCATAACTCAAAAGAAGAGATGCGTGGAATCCCTACAGGTTTTAAAGATATTGATATGAAACTTGCGGGCTTTCAAAAGGCGGACCTTATCATCCTTGCTGCCCGTCCTTCAATGGGTAAAACTTCCCTTGCACTCGATATTGCCCGACAAGCAGCAGTGGAGCACAATATTCCTGTGGGTATTTTCTCGCTTGAAATGAGTTCGCAGCAACTCGTGGATCGTATGCTTGCAGCACAAGCAAATGTCGATGCATGGAAACTCCGTACCGGTAAACTCACCCAGGAACAAGATTTT
>CAZVIO010000023.1:400-1918 GCA_964627615.1 uncultured Candidatus Saccharibacteria bacterium | reverse complement strand
CTATTCGCGAATCTCTCGACAAACTTTCTAAAGCACCTATCTTTATCGACGACCAACCAGCAAACAACATCATCAAGATGCGATCAGTAGCTCGCCGACTCAAGTCTGAGCATGGTCTTGGTATGATCATGGTGGACTACCTTCAGCTTATGGCGCCAACCAATGCAAAGTCTGACAACGTCGTACAGCAAGTAACAGAAATTTCACGATCCCTCAAACAACTCGCGCGTGAGCTCGAAGTACCTGTACTCGCACTCTCACAGCTCTCGCGTGCTGTGGAACAACGTGGAGGTCGCCCACGCCTTTCAGACCTTCGAGACTCAGGGTCTATTGAGCAGGACGCGGACGTGGTAATGTTTATTCACCGTGAAGACAAATATAAAGATGAGTCCGAACGTACAAACATTGCCGAGATTTTGATTGAAAAGCACCGAAACGGAGAGACCGGAAAAGTGGACTTGTTCTTCAATGACAAGAAAGCAACGTTTCAGTCGATTGATAAGGCGGAGTATCGCGGAGCCGACAAAGAGTTTGCAGACTTCTGACACGTTCATATGGCGCATTTCTTCGCTGCTCGTCTTGTTTCTTCCCGCGCAGTACTATCTGTACAGCTTGGTCACAAACAAAACTTCGCACCTCGAACTGCATCCATCTGTCCTGTGCCATAAGCTTATGGATGATTAGCCCGACAGAAAATGAATAAATTTTTTCTTCGTTCGTAGCCATTCGTATATTAATATATGGACAGTCTTAATAAACTTATAGAATTATTCAAAGAATTTCCAGGAATTGGACCGAGACAAGCCAAGCGTTTTGTCTATTTTTTGTTGACCAAAAATACTGGCTACACAGGGGAAATGTCTCGCCTTATCGCTGACCTCAAAAATCAAATTCATACCTGCGAGTCATGTTTTCGTGTCTTTCCAAAAGACAACTTTCCGCTTTGCAAAACCTGTAGAGATACCGGTCGTGACACACAAAGCCTTATGATCGTTTCTCGTGATGTTGATTTTGAAAATATAGAAAAAACAAAAGCATTCACTGGATACTATTTTATTCTCGGCGGGAATCTTCCGGTACTCGAAAAAAATCCTGAAACAAAAATCCGTGAACGTGAACTCATCACACATATCGAAAAAAGAATCCCTCAAGGACTTTCAGAAATAATTATTGCTCTTGATTACAACCCTGAAGGAGAACATACCCGTGAACACATTGAGCGAGTGTTACGTGCCAATCCAACCTTTTCAACTATAAAAATAACTCACCTTGGTCGTGGACTTTCAACTGGTTCTGAACTTGAATACACCGATGCGGATACTATCAAAAACGCACTCAAAAGTCGTATCTAATATTTCCCCTTGCATTCATCCAAGGACTCCCCTTGGATTGACTACCCGAGAACCGTTTATCGTCCAAGGACTCCCCTTGGATGGAGCTTGGGTATGAAGCAAGAAGTAAATCAAGGATTTAAATATAGAACACTGCGAAGAGCCTGTTTTGGCTGGTAATACGGTA
>CAZVIO010000023.1:0-390 GCA_964627615.1 uncultured Candidatus Saccharibacteria bacterium | reverse complement strand
TTTTAAATAAAGAACACCCGGATCCTTGGGGTGTCGTTGGATGAGTGTGGGTGGATCACCGTTGCGTGATTGGTTGCTGCGTGATTGTACTATTACAAAAAACACCATTATGGTGTTTTTTGTTGAGATTATTTGATAGCGTCGATAGTAACCTTGAACCAATTCTGTCGATGACCATTCTTTCGAAAATATCGACTTTTTTGTTTGTATTTAATCACAGTTACTGTCTTGTTTCGTCCGATTTCTGCAAGTGTAGCTTGTACTTTTGCCCCACTCACTGTAGGAGTGCCTACTTGAGTACCTTTTGAGCCTTCTACGAGCATAACTTCATCGAAAACAATCTTGTCTCCAACCTTAAAATCTCCAATCATTTTCTCGATTTTAATAGAT
>CAZVIO010000022.1:10349-12192 GCA_964627615.1 uncultured Candidatus Saccharibacteria bacterium | reverse complement strand
GCACACTAGTCAACATGTGTCTGCATTGGTATGCATTTGAATCTGAATACACATCATATTCACGTCTTGTTCTTCGTACACTGTTTCAAACTGTGGGCGCATCGGTGATTATGGGATATGTATCGTACCGTATGCTTGGGGTGTTTGCATCTGTTTTTGATTTGGATACGTTGTTCGGTATTTTCATGCAAGGTTTTGTTTCAGGAAGTATTGGGTTGTGTGTATGGGTTGTAGCCCTCTGGCTACTTAAAAGTACTGAGCTTGAAGATGTATGGAAAACACTTCACAAGAAGATATGGAAGGCGAAAGTTGTGGCTCCAGATGCAACTATTTCATAAAAAACAGGTTAACCTCAGCACTCTTTAATCAAAAAGGATTTTGTGCTTTAATGAGAGCTCATGGAACATATTAGAAATTTCAGCATTATAGCCCATATTGACCACGGTAAATCAACCCTCGCTGACCGTATGCTTGAAATTACGCATACTATTGAGAAGCGAAAAATGCAGGATCAGGTGCTGGATTCTATGGAACTCGAGCGTGAACGAGGGATTACCATCAAAATGCAGCCTGTGAGGATGGAATATCATGTTGATAGTCAAAAATCCCAAGTCCATAAAGACGTAAAGTCTACACCAGCACATTCAAAATATATTTTGAATTTAATCGATACTCCAGGACACATTGATTTCTCATATGAGGTTTCTCGAGCACTCAAGGCTGTGGAAGGGTGTGTTCTTTTGGTTGATGCAACTCAGGGTGTACAAGCTCAGACACTTTCGGTGCTTTCTATGGCACGTGAGGCGGGACTGACGATTATTCCTGTGCTTTCAAAAATCGACTCTCCACTTGCACGTATTGATGATGTGAAGCAACAGGTGATCAAGCTTTTAGGGTGTCGTGAGGATGAGGTGCTTCTCGTGTCAGGTAAAACAGGAGAAGGTGTTGAAGCATTGCTCGAGCAGGTTATTGAGCGTATCCCTCCTCCACACTACGAGATCCATACCCCACATTTTCGTGCACTTATTTTTGATTTCAAGTACTCAACTCATCGAGGGGTGATTGTATTTGTGCGTGTGATGAACGGAACTATTACACGTAACACTCCTCTTGTATTTAAGATTGCGCATGAGAAATTTACCGCTATTGAAGTGGGGATTTTTGCTCCTGGAGAAAAAGCTGTGGAATCTTTGTCTTCTGGTGAGACAGGGTATATTGTTACCGGAATTAAAGAGCCGGGGATTGCATCTGTGGGAGATACAGTGGCAAGTATACAGGATACCAACCCTCCACTTGCAGGTTACATGTCTCCTTCTCCTGTGGTATGGGCATCTATTTATCCAGAGAGTCAAGATGATTTTGTGCTCTTAAAACAATCTCTCGGTAAGCTCAAGTTGTCTGATTCATCGTATACATTTGATGAAGAATCTTCAGGGTCTCTCGGACGAGGGTTTAGATGTGGTTTCTTGGGTATGCTTCATCTCGAGATTATTACTGAGCGTCTCAAGCGTGAATTTGGACTCAATCTCGTGGTGACGATGCCAACGATTACCTATAAGGTAACGTTGAAAAATGGAACAGAACAGATGATATACTCTCCTGCTTTTTTTCCTGACGAGGGAACCTTTACCAAGGTAATCGAGCCGTGGGTTGATATGACTATTATTTGCCCTACACTATATCTTGGAAATATTATGACTCTTTTGTATGAGCACGAAGGGGAACTCGGAGAATCTGAGAACTTTGGTGAAGATCGAGCACGACTGGCAGTACAAATGCCTTTACGAGAAATGATGAGAAACTTTTTCGATAAGTTAAAAAGTGCAACTTCAGGGTATGCCTC
>CAZVIO010000022.1:9847-10339 GCA_964627615.1 uncultured Candidatus Saccharibacteria bacterium | reverse complement strand
ATGAACTCAAGCGTGAACGAGAGGCGCATGTGACACGACTCGATATCTTGATTGCTGACGAGGTAATGCCTGCATTTTCTCGTGTAGTTGCAAAAAGAACAGTAGAGGAAGAAGCAGAAAAATCGGTAGAGAAGTTGCATGCGATTATGCCACGTCAGTTGGTGGCAATGAAAATACAAGCAAAAGCGCTTGGAAGAATTATTTCTTCACGAACAATGACTGCTTTCAGAAAAGATGTGACTCAACATATGTATGGAGGAGATATCACTCGAAAAATGAAGCTTCGAGAAAAACAGAAAAAAGGTAAGAAAAAAATGGCTGAGAGAGCTAAAGTAAATATACCTCATGATGTATTCTTAAAGATGATGAGAACTGATTAGTTTCGGTATTTGTCACCCCGCCGTATCTTCTACTATTTAAAAAAACGACGAGCCTTACTTTGAGGTAAAGCTCGTCGTTTTTTAAAGTATAAGCGACTTAGGTGAAAAAACT
>CAZVIO010000022.1:7080-9837 GCA_964627615.1 uncultured Candidatus Saccharibacteria bacterium | reverse complement strand
GTGTTACCCAAATAGAGGTATGATATAGACAAGAGTCATACTTGCAATAATCAGTATAACGAGCGCTGACCATAGTGTCTTAATATATTTTTGGTTTTTTTTCTGAAATAGCATAGGAATTTTAATAGTAGTTCTGATATTATATAGTAACAATGCTTGATTTTCAACAAAAATGGAGAATAAAAACCTTTGTGTACTCAAAAGGTGTACGTATATTCCTTGCGCTTGTTGCACTCTATAGTCTTTTTTCTGTGTATACGGTCTATCAAAAGAAGGTTCATAGTGATAGAGAAGTAAGAGAAGCGGAGCAACGACTGATAGCACTATCTGCAAAAGAAAGTGTATTGATGAAGGAGATCGATCATCTACAGACTGATGAGGGTCTTGAGGCAGAGATACGAAGTAAGTATAGTGTTGCTAAACAGGATGAATACGTGGTTGTACTGGTTTCAGATGAGCCCTCTACAACCACTGAAGTGGTCCAAAACCGTACAGTATGGTCAACTATTAAAAAGTTTTTAGGCTTCTAAACTTGTGATATACTAGTACGACCTTTATCCGTTTTAATATATATCACCATGAAAAAAGTAGTTGTATATTCAACTCCGACATGTCATTTTTGTAACCTTGCAAAGGAATATTTCAAAACACATAATGTTCCTTTTGAGTCTTTTGATGTTTCAACTGATCGTGAAAAACAGATGGAAATATTGGATAAAACAGGGCAGATGGGTGTTCCAGTGATTCTTATTGGTGATGACGTGGTGGTTGGTTTTGATAAGCCAAAGATTGACCAACTGTTAAATCTCGGCGCACAGAATGATGTACCGATGGCTGCATAACGTACAAAGCGCGGGGAAACCTGCGTTTTATGCTGCTGTAGTTCAATGGATAGAACGAGAAGTTCCTAATTTCTAGAGCCAGGTTCGATCCCTCCCGGGGGCACCAAAAACAAAAACCCCCTTAACGGGTTTTTTTATATTTGGTGCCAAGGGGCGGGCTCGAACCGCCGACCTATCCCTCTTCAGGGGATCGCTGCTACCAACTGAGCTACCTTGGCAAACGTAAACTTACTTTCTTATAGTATCAAAAATAAGCTTTTTTGCAATTTTTCCACAGTTACAGTATAGCTTTATATGCTATACTGTAAACAATGAGAAATATTACGAAATGTAAGCTTTGTAAAAAGGATTTTAAAAACTACGAATATAGAAATCGAACTCGTTGTGGTACATGTAATACAAAAATTAGAAGATTTCGTGCAAAAGCTGCTGCGATTAAGTATTTAGGTGGAAAATGTATCAAATGTGGTTGGCATGGTAACCAGGCTGCAATGCAGTTTCACCACCTAGATCCTAATGGAAAAGATTTTATTATTGGAAATGCTGCAAATAAAAGCTGGGATACTATAAAAATTGAAATAAAGAAGTGTATACTGTTGTGTGCAAATTGCCATATGATTGAGCATAGTACTAAAAATGACTCTCTTTTTTTAGAAGAGGTTTTGAATTATAAAGGGAGAACACTTCCAATGTAAATTTACTGACTATATGAATTTAAGAGTCCTTTTACGGTATCGAGGTTTGATTGAGCACTAGAGTATGCGCCTAAGAGTTGATCTATATATGGTTGAATAATCCAATATGCACCAACCGCAGAACCTATGATTACTATCCAGTAGATAGCTCGCCATACTGTTGCCCATTTTTGAGCACGACGAATACTATGAAGCATTTCATTGTTTTCTTCAACTTGCTGAGCTATTTTTTGTAAAAGTGAGCGTTCTTCTGGGGTCATAATATGGAGATATGCATCAATTTCCTTTCACTTTGAGGCGTGCTTGGCGATGTTTGTCTATTTTAGGGAGTTTGATGATGAGCAATCCATGTTTTTCAACTGCTTCAGCTTCTTCAACATCTACTTCCGCAGGGAGCATAATAGTACGAGAAAATGTCCCCCAGTAGAGTTCACGGTGGAAATAATCTTCCTCACGGATCATCTTTTCTGTCTCACGCTTACCTTTGATAGTGACCATGTCTCGAGTGATATTGATCTCAAGGTCTTCAGGACGCACTCCCGCTACCATACATTTCACAACAATATCATTACCTGTTTGGTATACATCAACAGTTAGTTGTCCCTCTTCTTCCTCCTCTTCAAGCCAATCTGATGAAAGATCTTCAGAGTCTTCTTGGGGAGCGACAGCACGTCGTGGAGATGTACGTAATGGAAAAGGATCAGCGTGATCAACGGTGTCAGTATCTTCCATTTTTACTGCGCCGGTGAGTTTTTCGAAAAAAGAACGTTTATCTTTCATTTTTTTATAGTGTTATATGAACTGTGTTTAGGGAATATATGTTTAATTTTTTCAAACATAAGCATCAATCCAATAATGCCAATCCAGACAAATCCGAAGATGAGAAAAAGA
The DNA here is from genome assembly GCA_964627615.1 of uncultured Candidatus Saccharibacteria bacterium. GTDB lineage: Bacteria > Patescibacteriota > Minisyncoccia > Phycocordibacterales > DATDWN01 > UBA910. The sequence goes on along the minus strand of CAZVIO010000022.1, from coordinate 7,409 downwards.
TTGTTCTCGCTTTCCTTTATTATAAATAAATTAAAGTAAGCATGCAACGTCGTAGCGAGGATAACTCCAATAATACCAGCGAGTATTTTGTCACGTGTTGTACGATAAAACACAAGTCCAAGGGCAATACCTACTACTGCGGATGAAAGTACATGAATCAAACTTGCTCCGATAAATCGTAAACCACTTGTAGTAAAGGTTGCCAAGAAGTCTCCTTGGTGGAGTGGGTCCATAAGAAACAATGTATTTTCGAGGGCAACAAATCCGAGTGCAACAATAATCATATACATGAGTGGGTCAACAGGTTCATCATCTGCTTTGCTGTGGAT
>CAZVIO010000022.1:332-7070 GCA_964627615.1 uncultured Candidatus Saccharibacteria bacterium | reverse complement strand
GTGCCATGTATTTGAGAACTTCCTCTATACCTGCCCAGTATACAAAAAGCATTGATTGTCCGACAGGAAAGAGGTCGTACACGATTCTTTGGAGAGGGAGTGCTAAAAATACGATTGCTTGGCCGGCAAAGAATGCGATAGTGATCAGTCGTACTGGTTCTGGGTGAGTATCTTCAGTAAGCCAGAAAAAAAGCCAAATCAAGGCGGGGATAATACCGAGGAGTGGAGCAACGATGTATGGGTTTTGTATAAAGAACGAAAGTATTTCCATAGGTTATGATTGTAAGTACTTATGAGGCCAGTGAGTTACAATAAGCGGTTTCGTATTTCCGAGAATACTCCATAGCTCTTCTGTTACAAAAGGCATAAATGGGTGAAGAAGTGTCAGACTTGTCTCGAGTATGTAGTAGAGTGTCCATATACGAGATTTTTTCTCTTCCTCAGTTCCATCTCGAAGAATAAGCTTACTTTCTTCAATAATCTGGTCAGCAAGACGTCCCCAGATATAATGATAGAGTTTGTCCCCAGCAAGATAAAATTTATATTCTTCCATTTCTTTGGTGATAACAGAGATGAGCTCGTTTATTTCTTCAATAAGAGTTAGATCTGCATCAGTAAGAGTTGCTTCAGATGTTGGTTTTGTCCCGGCGGTAGTAATAAAACGAGAAATATTCCAGATTTTATTTGCAAAATGTTTATATGCTTTAAACTTTTCAACAGATATTTTACTGTCATTACCTGGTCCTGTGCCAATAATCAGTGCCATACGGATCGCGTCAGCTCCGTATTCCTGTATCATATCCACCGGGTCAATGTTGTTTCCAAGTGATTTACTGATCTTCTGACCTTTACTGTCACGAACGAGACCGTGAAGATATACGGTGCTGAATGGTACTTGTCCAACTAAATATGTAGACATAAGGATCATACGCGCAACCCAAAAGAACAGAATGTCGTATCCTGTTTCGAGTATAGTGGTTGGGTGATAGGTTTTGAAATCTGGAGAATCTGTATCTGGCCATCCGAGTGTTGAGAATGTCCAGAGACCTGATGAGAACCACGTGTCGAGTGTGTCAGAGTCTTGTTCCCAGTCAGTACCTTCTGGAGCTTCGATTCCGCAATAGATTTCCTCATCTTTATAAACTGGTTGATTTATTTTATTTTTTAAAATCCAGGTGTCGTCTAATAAATTTCTGTCCTGTAGAATTTGCATGAGAGAAGAGCCGATTTGTATGTTTGTGCGATCACCAAATTCAGCATAATCAGGCAAATCTTGCCATTGATGAGTTTGTACATCAAATTCACTATCAGACATCTGTAGTTTATCTAATAGTTTTTGTTTACTAAAATGTGTTGCTTGATGAGGTCCTCCTAATGTTCTTTTATACCATACAGGAATGCGGTGTCCGTACCAGATTTGTCGACTGATACACCAATCTCGGAGATTTTCGATCCAGTGTGTGTATACTTTTTCAAATCGGTCAGGAAGTATGTCGATATTTTTATGTTCCACTACAGACAACATCAGTTTCTTTAATGTCACTGATTCTCCTTGTGCGATATGTGGGAGGTTTGCATGGGGATAGGTAAACTCTTTGTTCACGTTGATGAACCATTGAAGTTTTGGAAGTGGTTCTATGATGCCACCTGTGCGTTCTGCAGTCGATACACGTTGCACAACCTCCTCTTCTTTTACGAGAAGATTGTTTTCTTTGAGCCATGCAACAACCAACTCTCGAGCCTCAAGTACTTTTTTACCAGAAAGTAGCTCAGAGTCGACAGACATTTTTGCATATTCATTTATCACTTGTTTGAGAGGGAGGTTGTGGCGTTGTGCAATATCCCAGTCGATCGCACTGTGTGCAGGAGTAACACCAAGTACACCAGTTCCAAATGCAGGATCAACAGATTCATCCGCCACAACCCGAAGTGAGAGTTTTTCTCCACAAAAGTCTACTGTGTATGTTTGACCGATATATTGAGTGTATCGTGTATCGGTCGGATGTACTGCTACTGCAGTATCACCAACTTTTGTTTCAGGACGTGTGGTCGAGATCACAAGAGGGAAGTCATGAGAGTATGTAAACGTATACAGTGTCGATGTTCTTTCTTCGTACACAATTTCATCATCAGAAATAGTTGTCTGACCCTTTGGATCCCAGTTTACAATACGGTATCCACGATAAATAATACCGTCGTCATACATTTTTTTAAATGCTGTTTTAACTGCACGGTTTCTTTGTTCATCAAGAGTAAAACTTTCACGAGACCAATCCAGTGAACATCCCATTTTCTCCATTTGACGAACGATTGTGTCGTGACTTTCTTGAGCAAACGCCTCCACTCGTTTCAGGAATACTTCACGACCGAGATCGTGTCGATTTTTCCCTTCTTCTTTTTGGATTTGTTTTTCTACTTTTGATTGAGTAGCAATCGCTGCATGATCGGTACCTGGAAGCCAGAGTGTGCGCTTTCCTTGCATGCGTGCGAAACGAGTCATAATGTCTTCAAGAGCAAGCATAAACGCACTACCCATATGCAAAGTTCCAGTTACGTTTGGAGGGGGAAGTACTATAGAAAATGTTGGAGCATCTGCGCGTGTTACTTCTTTTTGAATACATACATCTGGATTAAAAAAACCACTGTCTTTCCACATGCGGTATATTCGGTCTTCAACCTCGTTTGGATTATACGGTGATAGTAATTTCTCGTTCATATATATACGATAGCATAGATAACGTGCAATTTATAGAGTAGCTAAGCCATATATATAGAGAAGTGGAAAATATACGTATGTATTATAAAAGACATGTCTTTTATAATACATAACAATGTCTTTTATAAACCAATCGCAAAGAAGCCAGACTCTGCAACGATAGAAATAAATATAAAAGACACTTTTTTCACTATCAAGGACATATGCAAAAAAGCGTTGTAAACAAAGGGTATTTTGTAAACATCTCTTTTTCACTGCTATTGACAGGAATAAGAAAAACATGTAATCTATTTTGGTCTATTACAAATCGAGTTGTTGCAAACTCACAAAAATAAAAAATATTATTTATGCACAATAAACACACATTTCAGATTGGATTTATCACATTCGTGATGGTTTTTCTATTCACGCTTTTTGGTTATACACAAACTACATATGCACAGGAAAATACAGGAACACTTCAGGTGTGTTCTGTAGTTGAATCTGCAGACAGCACGCTACCTCTTGGTCAGTTTTCTCTCTTCCTTGCAACAACAACAGATTTCAACACTCCTCTGGTTACATACGCATTTAATGCAGATACATTTGAAACCAATACAGTTCTTGATGGTATTTCAATGTATTGTACAGATGCTGTTTCTGTACCATTTGGTAATTACTATTACAACAATGTTTCTATTGAAACATCATCTTCTCAGTGGTTGCCAACAACATATGTTGATACACCAACTACAGCAATCTCTACAGTAACACCATCTGCATATACAAATGGTTTGTTTACAGAAAATACTGAAGACGATATTTTGATCAATACTGCTTCAGATGGATTGGTTGTAGTAAATGCAGAAAACCCACATCGTACAGTGTTTGTCTTTAATAAACCTGTTGATGTCTTTTATAACGTATCTACACAATCTATTGCTGCGCTTACTGTAGAACCTACATGTTCAGCAAACGTAAACCTCATTTCAAACGGAGGCTTCGAAACTCCTGTAGTAAACAATCCTGCATTGTGGACAAGTATTCCACTTGGAACTCCAGATTTCTTCTGGACATCTCTTGATACAGTTGTATATCCATACATCGAAGTTCAGGCTGGATACACAGAAGGTACTGCAGTGTGGACTCCACATTCTGGTATTCAGTATGCAGAAATTGATGGTGGTACAAACCATGACGTATCCCAAGTAATCGCAACAATTCCAGGTAATACCTACGCATTGTCATACTGGATGTCTCCACGACCAACTCTTTCATCTGATACTAATCGAATGAATGTATTTGCAAACGGATCACTTATCGACACAGTGATTGAATCAGGTACAACAACTACCGCATGGTCACAGCGAACACTTACATTTGTTGCAACTTCAACACAAACTCGAATCTCATTTACTCAAGGACAAAATGTTCACATCGGTGAAGGTGTATTTATTGATGATGTGTCGGTGGTATGTAATGGAGTAAAAACATCTACAAGTGTAAAGAATCAGTGTGTACTTCCTGATACATTTGGTGATATTGCATCAGAACATATTGGTGTAAGTTATGGTCCATCTGAAAAAGTGGTTCAGACTATACTCACTGAACAAGGATATGCATTGAATGCACTTCTTGATCAAAAAGAATACCAATCTTGGGCGCTTCCTTTCGGTACAACAACAATAGAAGTACAGTATCTTGATGGACAAAAAGCAGGAAGTGAAATCTTTGGATATTATCTCAATAACGATATTTCAACATTCGTACCTGTGTTTGCTTCAGGTCCGTACTCAGATGTTGCATATCCAAACTTGCCAGAAGCTACAAACGGTGAGAAGTTTACAATTACAGTAAACGGTTCTTCAATTCAGTTTGCACTCTTTGGTGTGCATGGCGGTGATCATTACACTTCAACTGTACGTGCAGAAAATGAATTTGGCGCAGATCGTGTGTTGGTATATGAAGTACCACAATCACAAACTGGCGGTGAGTACATTCTTGCATTTGAAGATTTGAAAATCTCAGCATCAGACAATGACTATAATGATGATATTGTAAAAATCTCATTCTCTGGTTGTGATACAACAGTAAAAAATACTCCACCAACAATCGCACTTACGGGAGCAAATCCTTCAGTGGTAACTGTGGGAACTACATGGACAGAACCAGGTGCAACAGCAACTGATCTTGAAGATGGAAACATCACAAATAATATTGTGATTACAGGGACAGTAGGTACAGTTCCAGGAACATATACGCTTACATATACAGTGACTGATACTGGCGGCTTAACTGCATCAACAACGCGAACAGTTATCGTATTACCATCAACATCAAGTAATGCATGTACAATTGTATCCGATACTACTAACTTTGCAGGAAGTGTTCCTGCAGTAGCAACATATAACATGAATCCAGCTTGGACTGCATCAATTCCAGGTGCGACATGGATTTGGTCTGCTGCTAAGGTGGCTGATCCAATTGCAACAACAACTGTGATGTTTTCAAAAGCATTTACTGCTACATCAACAATGTCACAAGCAATGCTTTCAATTGCGGCTGATAACTCATATGTTGTAAAAGTAAATGGTGTAACTGTAGCTTCAAATCTTGATGCTTTAAATTTCTCATCAGTAGCTACATATAATATTGCATCTGCGATTGTTGCAGGTACCAATATACTTACAGTTGAGGTTGTGAACTTTGCTCTACCTAATGCAACATCTGAAACAAACCCAGCAGGACTCTTGTATAAACTCGACATGAGTGCAGGATGTGCGCATGCGCCTGTAAACACTCCTCCAACTATTACTCTTGTAGGTGCAAATCCAGCAACGTTGACCGTGGGTCAATCTTGGGTAGAACCAGGTGCTACAGCAGCAGATCTTGAAGATGGAAACATCACAAACAAGATTGTGATTACTGGAACAGTAAATGTAAATGTAGTGGGAACATATCCACTCGTGTACACAGTAACTGATTCTGGTGGTTTAACTGCATCAACAACACGACAAGTGATTGTAAGTCCTGCAGGAGGTGGTGGTGTGACAACAGGAAAGATTACATTCTGTTCAATCTTTGCAAACAAAGATACAAATGCAATCGCTACCACATCTACTGGTCTTCCAACTGGATCATTTACCCTTACTCTCGGAACAACAACAAACATTGGAACTTCAGCGATCCATACAAAAACATGGACTGCTGCAGGATTTGCTCCAAATAGAAACATTATGCTCTCTCAGAATGATGCAGATTGTGTAAGTTATGACAATCTTCCATTGGGAACATACTATTATTCAGAGCTCGGTGTAACAGGTACTGCATGGATTATTTCTTCAACAAGTCCATTGTATAACGACCAGTTCAATACTCCGGTAAACAATATCTTTGATTTGTTTGCATATAGTCCTGAACTCTTTACTGCTACAACAACTGATGATGCATCTCGAAACGTGAATGCTGATGGACAGATTGTACTTTCTGCTGATCGACGAGAACATGTAGTTGTTATCGGAACAAAATATAATCCAACAACAACAACTCCAGTAGAACCTCCATGTCTTGGATGTGGTGGTGGAACAGTTACTCCTCCATGTACAGCAAACTGTGGCGGCGGTGGTGGTAATGGTCCAATCGTTTCTTCGCTTGCAATTACAAACGAAAAAGTTGTTGAGATTACTCCAGGTGTTGCCTTGGTAACATGGAATACAAACTTGCCTGCAACAAAAGAAGTAGGATATGGAACAGCATCACAGCCTGCATCATTTATCACTGCACCGTTTGGATATGCAACATCAACTGTGCGTGTATCTGAACCATTGACTACTGTTCACTCATACACTATTCCGATTGATTCAGGAAAAACATATTATTTCCGACCAGTATCAACTGATGGTAAAACAACAGTGGCAGGTATTGAGCTTGTACTTAATCCAGGTACTGGCATTGGTGGAGGAAATGAAACAACAGGAAACTCATGTTATTACTTGTTTGATTATCTCAAGCTAGGATGGAATAACAGCCCTGTTGAAGTGAAA
>CAZVIO010000022.1:0-322 GCA_964627615.1 uncultured Candidatus Saccharibacteria bacterium | reverse complement strand
CCAGGTATTCTTGCGAGATCTCGAAGGTTTTTCAGTTCAGGTAACTGGTGTATATGATGATCAAACTGTGTCTGCATTGAATGCATTCCAGAATCGATACAAAGATGATATTTTGACACCATGGGGACATACTGCACCAACATCATTTACGTACATCACTACTAAAAAGAAAGTAAATGAAATCTACTGTAAGATGGCGTTTCCAGTGACTGCACAACAGCAGACTGAGATCGATGCATACCGAGCATTCCTCGCAGGACTTTCAAATGCAGGTGTGACAATCGGTGCTCCTACAGAAGAGCAGATTAATCAGCCAGTGATT
>CAZVIO010000021.1:11982-12318 GCA_964627615.1 uncultured Candidatus Saccharibacteria bacterium | reverse complement strand
TAATAGATTCGCCTGGAGCGACTTTATACTGTTTTCCGCCTGTTTTGATTACTGCAAATTCCATAGTTTTACTAGTCTATAAGAAAATCGAACAAAAAGCAAGACCTACTCGTCGGTATCCGGCTTATCGAGCACCAGTGGGTCAAAATCGAGCGTTTCGCCCGTAATTCGCATAATATCCTTGTCTATTTTCTTAAACTCCTTCCCGGTCGCATTGTAGTGATTTATCGTCGTAGAGAGGGCATTTCCGAGCTTTCCATGATATTCCTCATAGGTTTTGAGGTGTTTTTGGAGCTCACCAACGTTCTTTACAATCCCCTTCACAGACTCCTCTAT
>CAZVIO010000021.1:6131-11972 GCA_964627615.1 uncultured Candidatus Saccharibacteria bacterium | reverse complement strand
GCCCCTGGAGGACAGTTTGAAGATAGGCCATGAAAGAAGTCGGTGAGACAATAATCACCTTACTTTTCCCTGCTGCTCGCTGGATAAGATTTTCATTATCTTCTTTTGTACCACCGATTTTGTTGGTCAAAAGATCGTAATAAATAGCCTCATGCGGAATAAACATAAATGCAAAATCCATGGTCCCCTCTTTTGGTTGGATATACTTAGCTGTTTCTGTAATACGAAGCTTAAGATCATTGACGAACAATTTTTCCAACCTATCTTTTTCTGCTTGATCAGTGGTTTCTACCATACGGTTGTAGTTTTCAAGTGAAAACTTTGAGTCCACTGGTATCATCTTGTCTTTCACAAAAACCACAGCGTCAGCAATCGATCCATCGGGAAAAGTTTTCTGCATTTCATAACTTCCTGGTGGCAACACATTTTTAAGAAGAGTTTCAAGGTAATATTCACCTAAAATCCCTCGCTGTTTAGGATTTTTCAAAATATCTTGCAAGGATTGTAGTTGATCGGCAAAAGAAACCACCTGGCGATTGGTCTCATCGAGCTTTGTAAGACCTTCAGTTACATTACGAATTAGCTGAGCTGATTCCCCAAACTGCATTCGTACTGATTCATTCATCATTCGCCCTGATTCTGATATTTTTGCGTCCACCGTACGAGAAAGTTCATTGATCTGTTCAAGTACGAGTTTAAGACCGATATCATTGTGTTCTTTTGGTCGACGAGTAACAAAAAACAACACAACACCAAAAAACCCAAACAATGCAACAATAAGTATAATAACTACAGATGTATCCATATAGTATATTCTACCAAATAAATAAAACTTATGGTATGATTTTTCATTATATAGAATTTTTAACCTAAAACTTGAAGATTTGGATGAGATTCGAGGTGAATGTAGAAAAGTGAGGTGCCTTACTTGTCGTAAGGTGACGAGAATTTCTTACATTTCAACAAAGAAGTTCGTCAAATATGCAAGTTTTACATATTATGTCACTACAGATTGATATCAAAACCCATATGGTCGAAGCGATGAAAGCCAAAGATGCAGTCAAACTACAAACTCTTCGCGGCATCATCTCTGCGTTTACCAATGAACTTGTAAACCTCAAGCGTACTCCTCAAGACACCCTTTCAGATGAAGAAGCTCTTGCTGTTATCCGACGTGCGGTAAAACAACGAAAAGATTCTATCGAGCAATTCGTCTCTGGTGGACGTCCTGAACTTGCAGAAGATGAGAAAGCAGAGCTTGCCGTACTCGAAACCTACCTCCCCGCAATGATGTCTGAAGATGATGTTATGAAAATCGCCCTTGCGAAAAAAACAGAAATGGGAGAAATAGATAAATCAAAAGCAGGACAATTTGTTGGCATGCTTATGAAAGACCTCAAAGGAAAAGCTAATGGTGATGTGGTAAAAAAAGTGGTAGATAGTCTCCTGGGGTAACTATTGACACACATATAATACAGATAGTATAATGTTCGTAGATCTGGAGGTTTGTAATGTACGATTTAAGAGCAATTCGAAAAACGTACTTCGAAGCCTACGCTCAAAACGGTGGTAACACCGTCGAAGCGAAACGGTTGGCACTCGCACAACACAATGTTCCTGAAGAGGATTACGCACGTGTTGCATCTCAACTGTCTGGGAGTCGAGACTGGGACAAAATTTCAGAGATAAGGACAAAACCTGTCCGAGAGACAACTTCTCACCGTCGTAAAAAACACACCACCCCAGAATTTACACTCCCACATACATCCGTACTACTCGCTGAGTGCGCAGCGCTCGCTCACGAAGCAAACGAAGATGTGTGTCCGATTGACTAACCCCTGCACCTTAATGAAAAGGACGACCCTGTGGTCGCTCCGTTTTTGTTTTTACTTTTTATATTTTGCTAAAATATTTTTCTCAATCTCCTCCCTATCCCCTCCATACGTCAGATACGACAAATGTTTCAAACTATCCACCATACCAGGCTCACCTGCAGGTGGTGGGAGTGTTGCAATATTAAATGCTTTTGCCGGTTTTCCTTGTACGAGCATTTTTACAATTGCATTTCTGTTATCAATATTCATAATATCTTTTGCACTAAAGACAGGTGCAAATTGTTTTTCGAGATACTCTGCATCTTCAGCTCCAATACGGAAGCTACAGATAGAGCCGACGTTACCAAAAACCGCATCGCGAATACTCTGATCAAGCTGCGCGATAAACTGGTGAGCAATATTGAGTGAGAGTTTGTATTTTCGAGCTTCAGAAAGAATAGTTGCGATTGAGTTTGTAGTGATATTTTGAAACTCATCGATATAAAGATAAAACGGAGGAAAACCTGTTGCAAGTGAATCTACACGAGAAAGTGCAGCCATCAATATTTTACCAACCAAAATAAGACCAATGAGATTTGCATTGATGTCTCCCAGGCGCCCTTTTGCCAAATTTACCAAAAGGATTTTTTTATTATCCATTATGTCGCGGAAATCAAACGAAGATTTTTCTTGTGCGATCAGTGGTCGCATCACATCGTTTGCAAGGAAGACATCAAACTTACTGGTGATGTATGGCACTATGTTTGCAAGAGCTGCTTCCCCACCCGCTTTTTCTGCCACTTCAGTCCAAAACTGCACTACGATAGGATTTTTACATCGAGAAATTTTTAGATCACGAAACTTTTTATCAGCCATCACTCGTGACACATCGAGAAGTGTTGAGCCTGTCTCTGGATCTTCGATCACAAGCATGGTTGCATTACGAAAGTACTGTTCAAACATCGGTCCCATAGACTCTGGTACTGCTCCGTAAAGCTTTTGGAAAATACTAAAAAGTTCATTTACCACAAAAGTTTTCTGCTCTGGATGTTCTCTATCATATTCGAGCATATTGAGTGCCATCGGACGGTCTACATAACTCGGATCAAAATAAATCACATCCTCAATACGACTCTTAGGTATATTTGCCAACACATCAATAATATCAACACCATGAGGATCGATCATACAGACACCTTCGCCATTATGAATATCTTGAATAATCATATTCTTCAAAAGTGTAGATTTACCGGTACCAGTCTGACCAATGGTATAAAAATGTCTCAAACGATCATCCGCAGAAATACGTACAGTGGTATCAACATTTCTATATGAATTTACACCGAGGACCGTTCCTTCTTCTGGTAAATCTTGTGGAGTTGGGGCGGATATACTTTGTGATGTTTTGAGTTGTGGTTGTACTGCATACGAAGAATTTGGAAAATGGAAAAAAGTTGCAATCTCTTTTGCATTTAATGGACAGACAATATCTTCATTGAACATACGGAAAGAAAAATCTCGAGTAAATTTTGCAAAAGCACCTTTTTCAAGACGAACCAACATGAACATATTTTCATGCTGTTTACCAAACTGATGCAAACTTGATTCGATCTCACTGAGTATCTTTTCAGCTTCCGCCCGAGAATTACCTGACGCAACGATACGAATATTTGTGGGATAGATTCGCTCACTCAGTTTTCTTTTAATAGAGGTTGTTTGTTCAGTATCTGGAGTTTTCTTTTCTGTTGCTTCTGGTTCTGTATGAGTAGGCATAAGCAGATCACCTAAGGCACGACCCAACCCCTCAAGAAATGATCCTGAGTTAAGAGCTTGTTTCAATGGAACACCTTTTTCAAACTTTTCCAAAGCATGTTTGAAATGTTTGTCGTATGTGTCTCCTGATGGTTTGATAACAATCTGTAATGCAGCCCCTTCACCAACCTTTTGTATTTTTGAAAATGAATTCAATATAATAGTCAACGGATCAATATCGAAATCCTCAATTGTTTTAATTGGTAACAAAGCGGTTTCTTTAAAGGTAAGGTACCCGCCCACAGATACACCATCTTCATTAAAGACATTATAATCATTGGGATCGATTGAAAACTTTACACCAGGAAAAACTGAAGTGATTTGTTTTTCAAATAAATCTTTTTTTGTGTGAGGCACTGAAACATAAAAAATAAACTGCTCGCTTCCTTCTGCATTTGCGATCTCCAACGTAAAATAATTATCCGTATCACCTTTTGCAGAAGACACTGAATTCATGCCAGAGATAAATTGCTGCATTGCAGATACAGTCTCTTTTATACTTCGTGTCTTACCTTCTTCTGCCTCAGGAAGCATTACTTCATACAACACCATAGCTCCTACTTTTGCTATTTTTTCAGGGACTTTTTTAATCGGATAACCACCTTGCAAATACTGCACAAGCATACGATGAAAATCATCCTCAAGATGAGGATCTCGCAATGCAGACAAAATCGATAATGCATTTTTTACACCCTTTGTTTGCATCACACCCATAAGTTCACTCATTTTTCTATCATGAAGTTCGGGCGCAAGATTAAGTACAATTTCTTGAATTTTTCTTTCAGGTAATGCAAAATTTTGATGTAATACTTCTGATGTTAATCGATCTTTGTATCGTGATATTTGCTCTGAAACAGCAGATTCATTACTTGACCACACTTTTTTTTCACGAAGTTCATGTTCGCGATGTGCAACTTGCTCTCGAAGATACTTTATTTCTTCTTCTGGAGTTTTAAATGTGAGAGGTGCGTCAGGAGAAACGTATTCCATACATTTAGTATATCAGAGAGTGCTCTTACACAACATCATATTTTCCCCATTATACAAAAAGAGCTTCAGTATAAACTAAAGCTCTATTCTACGACGGATATTCTCCCTGGGCATTTTTTCTGAGCCCGATTATGCAGGTCTCTCAACAACTTCATCACACGAGGTTCATCATCTTCCTTACCCTCTTTGTAAAAGGTGCGGTGTGTCCACTGACAGATACCGCACCTACCCCACACAGGTTTTGTGAGGATAATTTTTGTTACAGGTTTAGTGCGGATCAATTCCATACTACCTCCTCTCTATACACTACAATACACATCTATTTTTGTACAAATTCTGGTACTTTTCTTTTAGATAACGATCGGCTTGAGATGTATACAATCAGTACGTAGAAAACAAGACCGAGTGCGCAGGTTGGTAAACCTAGCACATACGCACGAAGTCCACTCTGGAATAATTCTGGTATTTCTTGAAATGTGAAGTACCCCGCAAACAGTACACCGAGAAGACCGATTACTTCCATCCATTTAAACCCTTTTCGATCATACATTCGAGATGTAATCACCTGAAAACTGACATATGTTAATGCAAGAAACAATGCAAATCCAACATAACACGCTGGATATCCGAGAAAATACGGACATCCTTCATTAAATGCGCATGTGTCAGTAAAAAATTTTACTCCCGAAAGATACCCTGAAAACAAAAGTCCTGCCACTGATAATACAAAAAGCGCAACGACATTTTTTTCTTTTTTCATATAGTTTAAGTATAGCGCTTTAATAAAATTAAAAAAGAAAAAGCCGGTGGAATACTCCCCACCGGCTTACACCTCACAACCACTTCTTATAACCCCAAAGTGGTTCGAGTATATGCGACAATCCGCGATGCAACATCAACCGCAGTCAGTTTGTCTGTGTCGATAACGACACTGTACCGATGTGGTCTCAGAGGACTCACGGGTCGAGTTTCATCCTGCCTATCGCGCTGCACGATTTCTCTAAACAACGTGTCAAAATTTACCACTTTCCCCATTGCAATCGCCCACCGTACAACACGAGCAGCTTTTTCACGAGAAGAAGCAGTAAGGAAAAAACGAACAACATTTTCACCCACAAACAGCTCTCCCATATCTCGACCATCTGCCACCAATCCCGGCGCTTTCCGGAACGAGAGCTGATGATTTTTCAGCGCAGAACGTACCTCTGGATGAGCAGAAATACGC
>CAZVIO010000021.1:0-6121 GCA_964627615.1 uncultured Candidatus Saccharibacteria bacterium | reverse complement strand
AGATTGAGTCACATCATTGCCGTACAACACGACCTTGTTACCGTTGAGCGTGACCTTGAGATTTTGAGCTATCCTGACCCACGCTTCTTGGTCATCCTCTTTTTCTTCTCGCTGAATAACCAACGCGCACGCTCGGTAGAGCAAACCACTGTTGAGCTCATTCAGATAGCGCCCATCTCGAAAAAATGTAGCCGCTACGATTTCACGCACCGTACTCTTCCCAGTACGTGCACCACCATCAATGGTAATTACTAAAGGAATTTTATTTTGTTCTGCAAACATGCAATCTCTCCTGGAACACAGACTACCATGTTTTTTAAAACATACAAGGAAAAACCCGGGAACCTGTATTGTGTTAGGTTCCCGGGCACATCATAAGGTCAACAAGCTTTATAGCTCAGAGACCTCTTCCACTGCACGAAAATAATTTGCGAAATCAGCATCGCGGTCGAAACAAGACAACATGCAGGATAGAACCTCTCAGGAATACTCCATTCTGTTCCCGCAGCTATAGAACAAATGTGAGAAAGACCAAACCCTATCCATGGCCAGTGTTTTTGCTGATCTGGGTTTTTCCGGATATCGAGGAACTGCGGAATACACCCGAGCAAGGTTGCAATCGTACTGACAATAGTTACGTAATACGCCGTACGATCAAAACAGGAAACCATGCATAAAATAGCAATCATGGCGATCACGGTATCATTAGGTGTCCAGCGAACTCCTTGTACCCACACAATACATACACCTGTAATAAAACTCGTGAGTGCATAGAGCGCAACGAGACTATAGTTGCCACCTTGCAACCAAATTGAGGTGGCCAACATACTATTGAGCACACCCCAGATCATGAAAGAAGCGAAGCTTGGACCTTGGTTCTTTCGGGATTTGAGGATTACAATCCACAACAACACCGAGGTCCCAAGACCAAAAAATAACGCCAACCCTTTGAATATGTTCACGATTTTCTCCTGCAACACAGACTATCATGTTAAGAAAAATATACAAGAAAACCCGCCAGACAACTGGCGGGTTTGGACACATGACTGAGAGTCTCAAAATGTTAGACGAATCCTTGGGGTCTTTAGTTTCCTGAAAGGACCCTGGTTCTTTTTACTACCCTTCACTTCTTTATCCGTGTAAAACGACGGTATTGTCCCACCGCTCTTCATGGTGAGTAACTCAACCTTCCGTAAAGGCTGAAGGCCTCTAAAATCCTCTCGGCCGATTATAGCTTTAGGATTCTCTTCCAAGAGCTTCAACAACCTTTTAATAGCATTATTCATTGCCATTTCTCCTGAAAAACATATTATGGCACAAAAATACGTATGTCAATTTTTGAGCAAGAGTACAGAAACTAAGTCGAATGCAATCACACACAGTAACCCAACCTAATCTATTCGAGTAAATCTTTAATCACCACTTTCTTCATTGCCAAAAGCTTTTCCCAGGCTTTTGGTTTAAGCATCAAATCTTCAATATTTTCAGGATTAACCTGCCATGAAAGACCATACTTATCTTTACACCACCCACACACACTTTCTTGTCCCCCGTCTGATGTTAACTTATCCCAATAATAATCAATTTCTTCTTGATTCTTGCACGAGATATTAAAAGATACTGCTTCATTAAATGTGAATTCATTACCTGCATTTATCGCAACAAATTGAGAACCAAGAAGTTCAAAATAAATAGCTAATACTTTTCCTGCAAAATCCTTTTGAAAATCAAGTAATCCTTCAGTTGGATAATATGATGTACGTATAATCTTACTATCTGGAAAAACCGAAAGATAAAACTGTATCGCCTCATCTGCATTACCATTAAACCACAAATTTGGTGTTATTTTTTGCATACATATCATTGTACTAGGTCAGGAAACAAAAAACACTCCTTTCGGGTGCTTTTACTAAGAATATCTCCTGTGACCTTACGGGGAATCTTCCGCAAGTAAAATTTTGCCGTCGCAAAATTTTCTCGTGTCCGCAGCTCGCGACCCATCGTGCTCGATGGGTAGCCCGCTCCGCTTTTCGATTCCCCACGAAATTGTGCCCCGCACAATTTCTGTAAGGTCACAAATAAAAAGACACCCTTGTGGGTGCTTTTTATTTGTGACCCCGTAGCGTGGCTTTCAGAACTCTATAGAGAGCGTAAGTATATCGGTCTAGTCACCCAAAAACTTCTGGAAGTGACCGCTAACACAACTTTGTTTTGATTGGTATCCAGATTTCTTCTTCTGAAGTAGGGTCGTAATTTTTATATTTATCACCTAGCACTTCAAAATGAACTCGATTATCTAGTGAGTACTCAGAGTTCGGTAACCATTCGCTGTGAATATACTTATATATCGAGTCATCGGTACTCAATCCTGTATAGTCAAACACTGCGTATAGTCCGTCTTTAATTACGAGGACATCCATTTCATCTGGCACATCTTCTTGTTTTGACACAATAACTCCTGCCCACTTTTCAAACTCATTTGTAGGTTTGAAATCTTCAAAGTGATTGGGTTTGTAAACTGTGGCTGAAATAAGTTCATTGCCTATGACATTTTTTATTTCCTTTCGCTTCGGAATGAAACTTTGCCATAGTTGTTGTACCTTGTAATCAACAAAACTCATCGTCAGTTTTTTGCCCACGACCATCTTCTTTTGATTTAGCGACTCAATTCTTGGTTCCCATTTTTTCATTACTACTGAAGTATACCATTTCTGAACCCTCTATGGGGTATGTGAAAAAAACGTTGATAAATATAACTTCTAAAGTTGTGACCCGAGGGGGATGGAATTGGAACCATTTACTACTCCAGATTAGAGCTTTCTTGGATTTAAAACGAGTTCTGTAAAGTAGGTCTTGTTTTAAGCTTTTTGTTGCTGTAGAGTATTGGTAATGGCAACTAAAGCAAAGAGAGCATACCTTATTTTCATAGATGATACCAAAAACGGCATAGATAACCGTACCCTGGAGGATGTTCAAAAAAAGATTGCAAGTAACCAAGCTGAACAACTATTTTTAATCATTCAATCTGGTGGAGGAAGTCCCTTCTCTGCTGTTGGAATAATGAATGTTCTCCAATCTCAATTTGATAAAATTACTACTGTGGTTCCCACATATGCAAAAAGTGCTGCAACTCTTATGTCTTTAGGTACAGATGAGATTTATTTAAAACCGTATTCAGCTCTTGGACCATTAGATTTACCTATTGAACATCATCGAGATGGATCTAGAATCAGCGCCTTAGATGTCAAGAACACTGCTCCATCCATGGCTGCACTTGTAGATTCTATTGCAAAAGACAGGTACTCTTTCTTTAGAGATAGAGGTGTTTCAAAATTGGATGCATCAAAACTTGCATTAGAAAATGCAACTCAGTTTTTGGAACCAATTATGAAACAGGTTGACCCTTATCATCTTCAAAAAGCTGAAAGAGAGCTAAGAATTGGATTCTGGTATGCAGTAGATATGCTCTCAAGTAGGATGATGAAAGATAATTTTGATAAAGCTAAAGAAACTGCTAGATGTCTCGTTAATGACTTTCCTGCACATGAATATTCCATTTACATGAGTGATGCCCAGTATATGCTAAAACTAAATGTCAAAAAAATGGCTGATTTACCTGAATGGAACAAAAATCTTGCTCCGATATTTGAAAAAGTTGTAAGCAAGTCATATCATATCGAATATGGTATAATTGAAGAAAATGTTGATGACAAAACAAAACCAAAAAAAGATAAAAAATAATCCTGTGCAAGAGGAAAAAATTAGAAACTCAAAGGATTTTGATTCAAGTAGCCGAAGAATAAGTGGTGATTGGTTTGATAGTGCAATAAAAAAAGATTTGCCTCATATCACAAAAGGCAAAGAGCTTCCACGCCCCCCATTAGATAATTACACAAAAGATGATGATAAGAAAAATTCTAAATAATTTTGTATGAGCGGAGCTATCAGAAGAAAAAGAAATGACACTAAAATAGGAACTATAGAAAATCAACATGATGTTGATTTTAAAGTGCGTTCAGATATGAAATTGGGACGTTTCCTTAAGGAAAATGGTTTTCCCTCTCTTAGTAAAGCTTTGAAGCAGATTGAAAAGATTGAAAAGACCCAGAAGAAAAAATAAATCCTATGATTCTAAAAAATGCTGGAAGACGGATAGATTCTGCTGCAATATTACTCAAACATGCGTCTGTTAAAAGTATAAGTAATACTCAAAAGTCTACATACTATAGATCAGCCCTTATATTACTGTACACGGTTGTAGAGGGATTATCCTACGAGTTAGCAAGAAAATCTACAGTAAGTACATCTCATATTATTGGAGAAAAAATTGAACATTTAGAAAAACATAAAATTCCATCATCAGTATTTACTACTACTCATGACTGTTCTATATGCGAGAAAGTTAAAAAATCAATTCACATTAACGATGATGGAGTTACATTTAGTAAAATTATTATCTTTCTTAAAAATAAGAAAATAATTTCAATAAAAGAATATGAACTCTTAAATTCTATAAGAATTGAGAGAAACAAACTACACTTGCAAGGTCTACATCTTGCAGATACCGGCTACACAAAAGCAAAACTAGATAAACCTGGTAAAGCAATGCATTTTTTGATTACTAAGATAAATGCACTTCCTTAGTTTTTCTAAAAGCTAAAAATAAACCAGCAAGACCATCCAAATATTCTATCGCCTTTTCTCTAGTAAGGAGTATCCCATTCTCTTCTTTAAAGCATGTAATAGCTTCTTCTATTAATTTTTCACTGTATTCAGGCATGCAATAATGTTTCCTTAATTCTTGAGATTGCTTCAGTAAAGTTGCTACCCACATCGACTGTCTCTAAAGACAAGCCGGAATCTCTGAACATTTCTTGTTTGATTTGGTCTGCCTCCTGTTGTTTCCAGCGATGGTGCGATGACCCGTTTACCTCAATCGCAACAAGTGGTTTAAAATGTTTGTCACAAATGAGAAAGTCTATGTGTTTTGGTAATGCTTTATTTCTCATTTTGTAATAATCATGCCCATCTGGAATATCAAGAACATCCGCAATCCTCATTTTTGGAAATATGTAATATCCTACTGGTAACTGCTTTTGTAATTCAAAGAAAAAAGCTGATTCACTTCCATTCATTACTTTTGATTTTCTCGTATAACGAGGAATATTTTTAGTAACACCAAAGATTAAGAACTGAGATGAATTTTTGTCTTGTATGCTTAAAAACAAGAGTGTCGGTACAAGTATAATTATTATCAAAATATATATTTCCATTTTTGTATACAAAAAACCCACCACATAAATAACAACGGAAGTTGTTCATACCAGTTTCTCGATATGGCCAGTAAAGACAACCCTATATGGTAGGTCCTTTGTTCGTTACCGGTCTTTTTGCTATACCATTAATTACTTAACGGGTTAGGCACATATTTAATTATATAAATACTATACCATACAAACCTTATCTTTATAAAAAATTATTGAGATTCAAAATACTGTAGAACTTCTTGCCAATTATTGACTCGAATTGCATCTTTAGGGAGGGTGTCGAGCTTGTTCCAAGCATAGTTTCCAAACAATATTCCTTTCATTCCCAATTCGACTGCTGATACGATATGTTTTGGTTGGTCATCGATAATATAGTCTGCTCCGATATTTCTAGCTAACTCACCTTTTGTTTTACGGACACTTTCTTGAGTAATGCTATCAAAAAATCCCGCAAAAATAACATCGTCGAAAATACTTGAATAGTGTGTATGTAACCATTCTTCAGTTAGTGTTTTTATAGAATTACGTCGTGAAGTAAGAGCGACTAATTTGAAATTTTTCTTTAACTCTTTGAGTGCGTCCTGAGCTCCATGAATAGTTGCACAAAGAGTCAGATGATCTGACTCATGATATTCTTTTGCTCTTTTTATGGTTTCACTTAAATCAGTTTTCCATACATACATCCATTCTTCCTGGTAATCATCAGGAGTGATACTCATTCCAAATTTTTCATTAGTATAGTCAACAAAAGCACGAGCGTGATCTGCTAAAACATCATCAATATCAACTACAATAGTTTTCATATAAATCTCTGACCTTACGGGGACTATCTCCTTCGAAATTATTTCTTCGTC
>CAZVIO010000020.1:11331-13127 GCA_964627615.1 uncultured Candidatus Saccharibacteria bacterium | reverse complement strand
TATACAAGACTCAATTAAGAGTCTCATATGTTTCTGAACTTATGCAGTATTTATTCCCTAACAAAAAACCCTTTCGGGTGCTTTTGAAAACTTTCAGATTTGAGACAAGGTCGCGGATAAAGCAAAAACCAATTCCGGAGGTGTACATGTGGTACATTGACGGAATTGGTTTTTGTCTTTAGCCGATGAGATTGGCCAAATATGGAAGTTTTACTTTCGTTTTCCAACTTTTCGGCGACTAACTATGTGTTTATTAGAATATTTCTTCGGAGTTCGTGTCTTCTGTCCCTTACCAGTCGGTCGTCCGTATACAGACACTGCTCGACGTCGTCCTCGGCCCTGTCGGCCTTCTCCACCTCCGTATGGGTGGTCTACTGGGTTCTGAGCGGTACCTCGCACTGTAGGGCGGATTCCAAGCCATCGTGAGCGCCCTGCCTTACCGAGGTTTACGAGTCGGTTTTCATCGTTTGCTACTTCACCAACTGTTGCAAATGCAGTATCTTTCACCTTTCGCACTTCAGATGAAGGCATTTTGAGGTCAACGTATCCTGCATCTTTCGCAATGAGCTCAATGTAACTTCCACCAGATCGAGCAAGCTTTGCTCCTCCTTGTGGTTTTACCTCTACGTTGTAGATAAATGTACCAATAGTAATATTTTTGAGTGGAAGTCGATTTCCTGTTTTTACTTCTGCATTTTCTGCAGTGATATATGTATCACCTACTTTAGCCCCTTTAGGAAGAAGGATGTATTGCTTCTCACCATCTTTATATACTGCAAGTCCGATAAATCCTGATCGGTTTGGATCGTATTCAACAGTTTTCACAGTGTAAGGGATATTGATTTTGTTGTATACGAAATCAATTTCTCGGAAGAGTCGCTTATGTCCTGCCCCTTTGTGTCGAGTCGTAATCACACCCTGGTTATTTCGTCCAACTGATCGTTTGAAACCTCGTGTGAGTGACTTTACAGGCTTTGCGGTAGTCAAAACTGCACCGTAGTTGATCGATGTCATGTTTCGACGTGATGGGGTTGTTGGTTGGTATCGTTTCATAATATTGGATTAATGATTTTTGATTTTGGATTAATGAATAGGATTTCTTTTATTCTTTAATCTTTAATCTTTAATCTTTTTTCTCTATATAACTTCTATTGTCTGACCTTTCTTAAGGTATACATACGCTTTCTTAAGACCTTTTTTGAAACCAACTTTTCCTCGTACAAATACTTTTTTCTGAGGGTTAGTTACAGTAGTCACCTTTACAGGAGATACTTTGTAGATTTCTTTTACTGCCTTGATCACATCTGTCTTTGTTGCGTGTTTTGGAATCTCAAATGTGTACACTGAAGACTCTGACTTAAGCGCAGCTTTTTCTGTGATTCGTGGTCGCAATAATACTGTTTTAAGGTCTGCTTTCATATTATTTATGCAAGTTTAGAAGTAACTGTTGAAAGAGATTCTTGTGGATTCTCAATAACAATATATTTATATTTCATCAAATCAACTGGATTGATGTTTCGAATTTCATCTACCTCAACGTTACTGAAGTTACCAAAACTCTTCTTTGTAGTTACACTATCTTTTGAAAGTGCAATCCATGCTGAATTTTTCTTTTTAGAAAGAATATCTGTAAAACCACCAATTTTTGAGAATGATGCAAGTGTTCCTTTTGCATCTTTTGCTTTTGGAGCAGAGAAATTCAAAGAGTCTACAAAAAGAATTTGTCCTTTCTTAAATTTAGCTGAAAGGATAGTATACAAAGCTTTTGCCTTCATTTTCTTGTTTACCTTTCGAGT
>CAZVIO010000020.1:10046-11307 GCA_964627615.1 uncultured Candidatus Saccharibacteria bacterium | reverse complement strand
CAGATAGGAGATCGAGTTGATCCATGTCGTGCACGCCCTGTTCCCTTTTGTTTCCAAGGTTTCTTTCCACCTCCAGATACTTCCCCTCGGTTTTTAGTGTGTGCTACTGGTGTTCGAGCACTTGATTCCATAGATACAACAACCTGGTGAACCAAGTCAGCATTCCATTTAAGACCAAACACGCTCTCTGGGAGAGTTATTGTTCCTGCTGTTTTACCTGTTTGTGTGTAAATATTTGCTTCCATGATTGTTGATTAATGATTTTTGATTTTGGATTAATGAATGAGGTTTTTCTTATTCTTTAATCCTTGATCTTTTTATCCTTTTATCTCTACTAACGTACCTCGGCGTCCTGCGACAGCACCTCGAATAAAGATTTCTCCTGCTTCTACATCGATACCTGCAATAGTAAGACCACCTGTAGTGATACGATCACCACCTGTTCGTCCTGCCATTCGCTTTCCTTTTGCAACACGTCCTCCGTCTCGTCCTCCACCTCCAAGAGATCCTGGCTCTCGCTCCGAGTGTTTCTGTCCGTGTGATCGAGGTCCTCCGTGGAAACCGTGTCGTTTAACACCTCCCTGGAAACCTTTTCCTTTTGAGATAGAAGATACGGTAACTCCGTCTCCTGCTGCAAATGTAGAAATATCAATAATATCACCTACTTTGTATTCACCCCCTTCAATTCGGAATTCTTTGATATGAGCAAACGAACCAAGTTCTTTTACATGACCTTTTACAGCCTTTGAGATGTTCTTTGGATTTCGAGAACCAAAACCTACCTGCACAGCAGTATAACCATCCTTTGAGAGGTTTTTAACTTGAGTGATAACATTCGGACTTGTTTTGATAACAGTCACTGGATGCACAATACCCTGCTCATCGAAGATCTGGGTCATATTCTGTTTTGTTCCAAGGATGAATTTCATATGATTGTATTGATTTTGAAGACATTTTTCGGACAGTAATGAGAAAAGTTTTTTCTCAACATTGCCCATCACTAGTCCTCATAAAAAATAGCCTAAATGGCGATTTGGCAATACTAGCAGATAATGATTTTTATTTCAAGAGGGCTCAAAGAAATTACCAAGTCTGTACTCAGACGACTATAATTTCTGAGTGCCGTCAGCCTGTACCCATTTCCTACTGACGACTACAAACAAAAAGGAACCTAGTTTCCCGGGTTCCATTTCTCAACACACTCTTTCATAAAATTAACAATGGTGCTATCCAAATGAAACCAGAATAACTCATAGCATTT
>CAZVIO010000020.1:8151-10034 GCA_964627615.1 uncultured Candidatus Saccharibacteria bacterium | reverse complement strand
CCACAATTAAACTAAGTCTCTCTACAAAAGGGAGGCTCGTCTTCTGACACTTACACATACGATCAGGGGCATACTGGACATCTGGATTCCATCTTATACCCCACGATTTTTCAGCCATATTCCCTCTTTCTCCTACAATCAATATAAACACATTGACCTTATTCTTGCAAACAAAAAGAGGCTTGCAGATGCAAGCCTCCTCGAAACAACTCTTTCACTTATACGGGACACTTCTGCCCCGTCAAATACCCTCCTCCGAGAGCCCAGCTAGCAGGGGTGAGCTGGACAATACCTCTACACTTGCAACCTGGTTTTTGACACACCCCCACATGGCTGTTTACCCCAGGTCTGAATTCATTTGGGACAGTTTTCCAGTCACCAATCTGGTGACCCAACTCGGCAGACAACTCTTCAACTTTCTTGCGCCGCCTTATTTCATCTTCGTTCAAGGGTTTTTCCATATCGCCTCCTACCACCTATATAAGCACATATTTCTTTACTTGAAAACAAAAACCACCCTTTCGGGCGGTTTTTGTTTACTTTTGACTTTACGGACTTTTGACTAAATTATCTTTACATCGATATTAACACCAGATGGAAGAGAGAGATTTGTGAGTGATTCCATAATCTTTGGAGTCGGGTTCAAGATATCAATCAATCGCTTATGAGTTCTCATTTCAAACTGCTCTCGAGCGTTTTTATACACAAACGAAGCTCGGTTTACTGTGTATTTCTTGATCTCAGTTGGAAGCGGGATTGGACCCAAAACCTTTGCATCGTATCGAAGAGCAGTATCCATGATCTGTCGTACTGAGATATCGAGTACTTTGTACTCATATGCTCGTACTCGGATTCGCAATTTAGAAATCGCGTCCTCTTTTGCAGCTTTTTTAGGAGCCTTTTTTGTTGTTGTTTCTTTCGTTGCCATTACGGAGTAGCTTACCAAACAATTAAACTATTGGCAAGTAAGTAAAAGCCCGCATACAAACCATAAGTTCATATGCGGGGTTTTAATTCATCTCGTATTTCTGAAAATCTCAGCTCTCTGTTCAATCATGGAGGCAGTCGAGGGAATAATGAACAAGGTCACCCCCACACCAATCCCGATCCCAGTGAGAAAAATATCCAGTCCTATAAATGAAGGGTCAGAAACTAGCGCTACCAAAACAGGGAGTGCGAAGCCTCCCAAGGCTACAGTACCAACCAATAAACCAAAGAGTAGCGCAGTCACATACGAGAGTCCTGCTCGAAAAATTAACATCGTTAGTTTCTCCTATATCTGGTTTTTAGACTACATCTTGAAACATTTTTGTCAACAAAAAACCACCCGAAGGTGGTTTTTTGTATTACTTAGGGTTACTAAGAAATTTCAATTTTGGATGAAATCCGCGAAGGAAACCGATTGATGATCCTGAGCCGTACTTGTCGTACGGTGAGTGGTCATCAATCGGAATTCCGACAAAGGAGTTCGCCAAAAGTGGAATTTCCGTGGCTTAGGCAACAATTTTTGTAACAACTCCCGCGCCCACAGTCTTACCTCCCTCTCGGATCGCAAAACGTGTATTGTCTTCAAGCGCAACTGGAGCAATCAATTTAACTTTGAATGTCGCTGTGTCTCCTGGCATAACCATTTCAACACCTTCTTTCAAAGTCACGTCTCCAGTCACATCTGTAGTTCGGATGTAGAACTGTGGCTTGTAACCTGAGAAGAATGGAGTATGTCGTCCACCTTCTTCTTTCTTAAGAACGTATACTTCTGCCTCAAATTCTGTGTGTGGATTTACAGATTTTGGCTTAGCAAGCACCTGTCCTCGAGAGATATCTTCTTTCTTAGCACCTCGGAGGAGGATACCTGCGTTGTCTCCTGCTTGTCCTGATTCAAG
>CAZVIO010000020.1:5538-8108 GCA_964627615.1 uncultured Candidatus Saccharibacteria bacterium | reverse complement strand
AACATTTCGATACCAGTCACTGTAAACTTAGTGATATCCTTGAGACCAACGATCTCGATTTCTTCACCTACTTTTAC
Source organism: uncultured Candidatus Saccharibacteria bacterium (assembly GCA_964627615.1). GTDB lineage: Bacteria > Patescibacteriota > Minisyncoccia > Phycocordibacterales > DATDWN01 > UBA910. The sequence continues at coordinate 8,031 of CAZVIO010000020.1, read as the reverse complement.
AACACCTCGTTCGATACGTCCTGTTACCACTGTTCCTCGTCCTTCAATAGAGAAGATATCCTCTACTGGCATAAGGAATGGCTTGTCCAAATCTCGTTCTGGCATTGGAATGTATGTATCGAGTGCGTTTGCAAGCTCCAATACTTTCTTTGACCATTCATCGTTGTTGTCCGCTGCTTCAAGAGCTTTGAGTGCTGATCCTCGGATAACTGGTGCATTATCACCATCAAATCCGTTCTTTGAAAGGAGTTCTCGAACTTCAGCTTCCACAAGGTCGATAAGGTCATTATCTGGAACCATGTCGCATTTGTTCAAAAATACGATAATTTTTGGCACACCAACTTGTTTTGCCAAAAGCACATGCTCTCGAGTCTGAGGCATCGCACCGTCAGTAGCCGCTACCACAAGCACTGCACCGTCCATCTGAGCAGCACCAGTAATCATGTTTTTGATGTAGTCAGCGTGACCTGGCGCGTCGATGTGAGCGTAGTGTCGAGTTGGTGTTGAGTACTCGTTGTGAGAAAGCGCAATAGTAATTCCTCGTGCTTTTTCTTCTGGAGCTGAGTCGATTTCACCTACTCCTTTGATTTTAGATGAATATCCTTCTCCTGCTCGACCGAGTACGGTCAAGATAGCTGCTGTTAATGTTGTCTTACCATGGTCAACGTGTCCAATAGTACCTACGTTGAGGTGTGGTTTTGATCGATCAAAATCTGCCATAATTTTTTGTGGGCAAACCATTGAACTTCCATATTTGACGAACTCCTTTGTTGGACTTCAGAAAACCGTTCTCACCTTACAACAAGTAAGGTTTCGAATGATTTTCTTTGTCCGCCTCAGATTTCATTCAAATCTGAAAGTTGGCTAACCCTATTAATTATAATTCTAATAATTGCCATTTTGGAAACTCCAAAAACTTGATGTTCGAGAAAAACCAAATTTTGTGAGCTTCTACAGCTTAAAATCGCGTACAAGCGATGCCAATAAATATAAACGAAATAGACACAAGAGTCAAACGAAAGGTATAGGTTATACAAGGATATCTGCTTTCAATTTTGCAACCTCTTCTTTTAACAGAAGAGTGAATGTTGGAATTTTGCGTTCAAGAAAAAGTACAACATCTTCAGGAGTTGTCACATCTTCATTGAGAAGAAGATCAAACTCATCTTGCTCAATCTCCGAGAGAATATCAAGGGAACGCACTAAAATCGCCTGGTATATCAAGCGTCCAATACGATCAACCATGTCTATTTGCTCCTCCTGAGGCAGATCCCCTAGCCCCCATTCAGATACTATGTCTTTTGATAAAGGGTTCATATGTTATTTTTTCAATTTAAAGAACATTTTGTTTTTTTCCACCGCTTGTCGAGCAAAATCAAAAGCTTGTTCAAAATCACTCTTTACACCAAACATACCAGTACCAAGTGAACGGTCATACTGCAAACCGACACCTTCATCAATAACACTGCCTGTGCCAATCTTCTGCCCATTGAGTAATATTGTAAGCTCTGAGCCTTTCTGAAATACATTGATTCGTCCTCCGTTATACTCGATTGGGTACCGTAAGTCAACCATATCTGCAGGTAAATCCATAAGTCTTTTTTCTAGTTCAATATTGTATGCGGTACGAATATTTTTGAATTTTGGATCAAATTGATACTCAAGTTTAAGTGGTAATTTTCCTGAAATAATATCTGCAGGTCGTATTTGTTCTGTATTCACTGAGACAATATCTTTAAAATTAACAGAACGGACTGGGATATTCTCTATCGATGAAGATGCTACGATAGTTGCTGCATCAGCAGCCACAGATTCTCCTGGTGTAGCTGATACTTTCAATTCTGGTGTACTTTCAAGAACCGAAGGTGCTGTTGTAGGTGCAACTTGAGGAGGTTGTGCTTTAACAACGTGATCCTCGACAGGAGTCGGATCAGTTGAAGTTGACAGACCATCCGCATCAAACATTTTTCCTTCATAAGGTTGTATTGTGCCGTCACTTTTCATAAGTATCTCCGTTGCACCACTTCCATCACGTACCAAGGAAAGATTTCCTTCTGCATCGATAGCAAGTTTTTCTCCATTGAACCCAAATGCACTTTCTGCAGCTTGTCCTGGTTTAAAGAGACCTAAATCGAGAGCAATCTTTTGTGGAGACTGAGCGAATAGTTTTTCAACTGCAGGTGTAAGCGATTGACCTTGAGTTGCTTTTTTAAGTTGATCTATTGTGTCAATAAAACCTTTACTTGAAAGCCCTACTTCAACTGGTTGCATTGTTACAGGAATATTCTGCTCCACAACAGAGGTAGCAGGTTTTTCAATAACGGTTGTTTTTTGTGTAGGCGCATCCTCCTTAATAAGTTTATTCCACCATGAAGATTTTGCTGGAGCAGGAGCATCAACAGCAGAATGTGCTGTTGTAAGTGCATCATGTGCAGCATTTATCACTGCACCAGTACCCACAGACGTAGCTCCTCCTGCTGCCATCATAAGCGC
>CAZVIO010000020.1:0-5528 GCA_964627615.1 uncultured Candidatus Saccharibacteria bacterium | reverse complement strand
CATACATTTCCTAAAATCATGAAGGTTGCCGTGCCTTCGCCACAGCATTCTCCCATATTCGGACAGTTGCCGCTTTCACAAATGGTATGCAATTTATAGGTGTCTACTAAATTTCTGACCTTCTTATAATTTTCCCCGATAGGAATTCTCACTTTCAACCAGGATGGTTTGCGGGGACGAGCCTGTATTTCTGCTTCTGACTAGTATGCCTAGAAATCTCCAATTTTTTCATCCTGTTGCCCACCGTCAATTGTCGCGAAATTTTTCAAAGCTTTTTCTTTTTCGGCGAGCATCTTTTCTTGTTGTTGCTTACCTAGCACAGACCCAGCATATTTTGCTCCCATTGCACCAGCGAAACCTCGCGCTGCTCGCATTGATGCAGTTGCAGCAAAACCTCCTACACCACCTGAAACGAGAGAAAAGAATGCTGATGATAGTGCAACACGAGCAAGGACAGGTAACTGTGCCCATTTATCCATAGACCTTGCCATAATACCTCTTTCTTTTTCAGGAAGAGCTTCTGCAATAAGCGTATTGAGCGTGTCTCGCTCCTTCTTAAACTGTTCCATTACTCCAATATCAAGATGTTTCGTTGTTTTTTTCTCAATAATAGAAAAATCATGCGGCCGAGAAATTGTTTCCTCTACCTCAACATGACGTCGCGCAATAAAATTTCTCAATGCACGACCAGCCTCCATGTATTCTTTTTTAGCATCGAGATACACCTGATCGATATCCCCTTCAGCATCAGGACGCTGTTTAGACGGAACACCAAGTTCAGTCATAATCTTCTCATACACTTTCTTGCTCGCACGAATCTTTTCTTTACGAAGCGCTTCTTGCACTGCAAAATGCTTAAGTGACTCTTCAAATTTAGACGAAAGTTCTTTTTCTATTTTTCCTTATTCCTCTTGCGTCATTGGTCCTGCTGGCTCTGGATATGCTGCTCCAATGAACTGATGTACAGCGTTTGGAGAAATCTCAATTCGCTGAGCCTTGAGTGCGGCGTCACTGACACGCTCATCAAGACTTCTTTCAGATAAAGGTTTTTCGATATATACCGGCGGTGGAGGTGCTACACCTCGTTCAGCAACATCTTTTACAGTAATCACAGGGTGAGATACCACCTGAGAAGGTCTTATGGTGACAGGGGGTATGATTTTCTTTGGACTCTGCAAAGGGATACTTGATCCCACAACCGGTGGTGGCTCTGGCGTCAACCAATCAGGGTAAGTTGTTTCTGTATCTTTCCCTTGAGCAATCTGTACCAAACTTTCATATTCACTTGGTAATAGTACAGCTTTAACATCAGCTAAATTTTTAATGATATCTTCAATTTTTTCACCATCTACTTTGAATCTAAAAAATGTTTTTAGTGCTGTTTTTATGTTCTTATTTTCAATATCATATTTTTTTATCAATCCGTTGAACGCATCCACTATTTTCTTATATGTAGGATTTTGAGGTTTTTCAACCATATCAGGACGCATCATAAATGCGTTACGTACTTTTGCCTCAGTAGTGTTGTATCCAGACGCATCATCAGTCATATTAGGACGCATCATAAATGCGTTGTGTACCTTTGCTTCAGTATTATATCGCGAAGCATCATCAACCATCTTTTCTGGTTGAGGTGTTGAAGTATCAAAACCTGATTGACCCAAAAAACCTTCACCTGAAGGATCTATCCCCTCAATATTTCCTTGGTTTAATATATCCTCAACCCACACCGCACCATCCGCAAGCGTATTCTTTATTTTATCTACCTGTGAAAGTTCTTGTGAACGATCAGATCCACCCGCAAAGCCAAAGGTTGGTCTAAATGTTCCATCAACACCAGCTTTTAAAAGATTTCTATCCAAGAGACTCTCTAATGCTCTACTGATACGTAGACGGAGATTTGACCCTCTTCCAGATCGAGGGTCACCTTCACCTTTGTTTCGTAAAATTGTATTAATAATCTGATCCGGTGTGAGTGGAGTCTCTCTTGTAACACTTATAACTTCTTTCTCTATATCAGAAATTGGAAATTGTCCTGCAGTAATTTCTACTGGCTTTGACTCATTTTTTTGTAGGGGTGGTATAGAAACACGTATTGGTACTATTTTTTTAGGAACAATAGATATTCTGTTGTTCAAAATTTTTTCAGATTCTTTTGCTGCCTGCTGAATACCTTCTTTAATCTCCTGCTCTTCTAACACACCAAAAGGATTTTTCACCGGTATTGCTTCGAGCATCTTCTGAAGATCATCAAGATATTCTTGACGTTCGGGGGTCCGTGTTTCGTTTTCGTATATTTTTTGAGAATCTTCCATATGTACATTGTATCTTGGTATCGACTAGTGATGCAATGAAAAACTCTCTTTTTTGTGTAAAAAAACAAAACTGGCATTTTCACCAGTTTTGTTTTTAAGTATTTTACCACTGAAACGAGAGCATTCAGATTTGAGTCAAGTTCTAGGCGCGAGAGAATTTGTGAGCGAGCCGTACTTGTCGTACGGTGAGCGAACAAATTTGAATCGCAACAACGAAATTGACCAAATATGAATGCTATTTACGAGACTCCACAATGGTCTTCTCGACGTTAGGTGGAACCACTTCATAGTGATCAAACTCCATAGTTACCGATCCACGACCCTGAGTCATAGAACGAATATCTGTGGTGTAACCAAACATTTCTGATAGAGGAACTTTTGCTTTGATAACTTTCAAACCAAATCGCTCTTCCATACCTTCGATCTGACCTCGTTTTGATGAGAGTGAACCAGTCACATCTCCCATGAACTGTTCTGGCATCACCGCCTCTACTTTCATAATCGGCTCAAGAATAACAGATTTTGCTTTCTTTGCTGCTTCCTGGAATGCCTGGGATGCTGCAATTTTATATGCAATTTCAGATGAGTCCACGTCGTGGTATGAACCGAATGTAAGTTCACATGATACATTTACCATCTTGTATCCTGCCACAATACCTCGATCCATCGCCTCTTTAACACCCTTCTCTACAGCAGGAATGAATTCTTGTGGAATCACACCTCCTTTAATAGAGTCGATGAATTCAAACTCATCATATCGCTTCACGTTTTTAGCAACTTTCTCACCTTCAGCAAGTGGTTCAAGTGGCTTGATAGAGATTTTCACGTGACCGTACTGACCTTTACCTCCAGTCTGCTTGATGTATTTGTGTTCAGCTTCAGCAGAACCAAGAATGGTTTCTCGATATGCCACCTGTGGTTTACCGATATTTACTTCTACACCAAACTCTCGTTTCATACGATCAACCATGATTTCAAGGTGGAGTTCACCCATACCTGAAATAATAGTTTCTCCTGTTTCAGTGTTTGATGAGATTCTAAATGTTGGATCTTCATCTCCAAGTTTCTTCAATGCCATACCCATTTTCTCTTGGTCAGCTTTTGTTTTAGGTTCGATTCGGAGAGATACCACTGGTTCTGCAAACTTAATTGGATCGAGAATAATTGGATTATTCTCATCACAGAATGTATGTGAAGTTTTTGCATTTTTGAGACCTACCGCTGCTGCGATTTCTCCTGCATATACTTTCTTCACCTCCTCTCGTTCGTTTGCCTGAAGTCGTACGATACGTCCGAGTCGTTCTTTCTCGCCAGTTGTTGAGTTATAGATATATGAACCTGATTCTACTGTACCTGAATACACACGGAAGAATGTAAGCTGTCCTACGAATGGATCTGTTTGAAGTTTGAATGCAAGCGCTGCAAATGGTTCTTCATCAGACGCTTTTCGAGTGATTTCATCGCCAGTTACTGGGTCTGTACCGTGTACTGGTGGAATATCAAGTGGACATGGAAGATAATCTACCACTGCGTCGAGTACAAGCTGCACTCCTTTGTTCTTAAGTGCTGAACCAGTAAATACAGGGAAGAGTTTGTTTGCGATTACTGCTTTTCGAATCACTGCTTTCAATTCATCAATTGAAAATTCTTTTCCTTCGAGATATCCAGACATCATTGCATCGTCAAACTCAACAGCTTTCTCTACAAGTTCTGCTCGATATTTCTGAGCATCAGCAAGATATTCTGCTGGAATCTCTGCCTCTCGAATAGTGTTACCCATATCACCTTCAAAGTAATATGCTTTCATTTTCAAAAGGTCGATCACCGCTTCGAAGTTTGACTCTTCACCGATCGGAAGTTGCATTCGTATTGCATTTTTATTGAGTCGTTCTACGATTGACTTAAATGATCGATCAAATGATCCTCCTGTTCGGTCGAGTTTATTGATGAAACAGATTCGAGGCACATGATATTTATCTGCTTGTCGCCATACAGTTTCTGACTGTGGTTCTACACCCGCTACACCGTCAAAAACCACTACTCCACCGTCGAGCACTTTCAAAGATCGCTCTACTTCTACCGTAAAGTCTACGTGACCTGGAGTATCAATAATATTGAATCGCTGTTTCTTTGAGGTATCTTTACCCATATAGGTAGGATTCCAGAAACAAGTGATAGCCGCTGCGGTGATAGTGATACCACGTTCTTTTTCCTGTTCCATCCAGTCAGTGGTTGCTGCACCATCGTGCACTTCACCGATCTTGTGACTCATACCTGTGTAATACAAAATACGCTCTGATGTTGTAGTTTTACCTGCGTCAATGTGAGCAATAATACCGAAGTTTCGTACTCTCTCGAGTGGATAATCGCGATTCATAAATAAAATGATTAATGATTAAGTTGTGCCTTATAAAAATCAACACGAAAAGCCGTGAGATGATTTAATACCCAAAACTATATACTAAAAGCGCCCTGTGGGCAACTTGGTTGACATATATTTTGTACATGTTTAAATAGTCTTCATGTCTGTTCTTTCTACAACCACCCCCTCAGAGACAACGTCTTTCGCTAAAGACCAAGAAGCTTGGTATGACGGGAATCGCGTATTCATCGTCATGGAGGTAAGTCGCCGACTCAAACCCAACGAGCCCTCTTATAAAGTCCGCAAAGGACTCACCACCTTCACAGTCTCGCACAGCGAGCTCTCTCTGACGAAGTACTAGTCCCTATTTCTCCAACCTCGCCTCCCCTTCCCAGGGGGGGCGTTTACTTATATAAGCAATAATACAAAATCATTACCTATCGGGAATGCCATGCGCTATTATATTTACTTCGCATGGTAATTTAAAAAAATACTCCCGAGGGAGTATTTTTTTAAATTACCATGCGAAGTGGGCAAACGCCTTGTTGGCTTCAGCCATTTTATGAGTGTTTTCTCGTTTCTTCACTGCTTCACCCTCATTTTTAGCCGCAAGCATGATTTCTTCTGCAAGCTTTTCTGCCATAGGAGAACCTTTTTTAGATCGAGCTGCTTCTACAATCCATTTCATTGAAAGATAGTTTCGTCGTTCTGGTCGTACTTCTCGAGGAATTTGGTAGTTTGCACCTCCCACTCGTCGTGATCGTACCTCCATCAAAGGTCCTGTGTTTTTAAGTGCTGTATCAAACACTTCCATAGGATCCTCAACTTTTGCTTTTTCTTTAATGTTTTCG
>CAZVIO010000019.1:9173-13152 GCA_964627615.1 uncultured Candidatus Saccharibacteria bacterium | reverse complement strand
GATCGTTTTGTGATGTTGCTTCAAAATGAACCAAATATTCGTGAAGTAATACCATTTGCTAAAACAGGTGAGGGAAGAGATCCGATGATGCAGTCTCCGGCAGAAATCTCTCCAGAGCAACTCCTTGAACTCAACATTTCACTGATGCAAAAGAAAAAAATATAAGATTACGAAAACTACAGAGAGCATCTTCTCTGTAGTTTTTATATATACAAAATGCCGGTGACCAAAAGGTCACCGGCTCTTCATTTACTACAGGTAGCGTTTAACTTCATCATCTTTGGACCACCACTCCTGTGGTGGCCCAAAGGGCATGTTTCTTTGATCAGGTTGTTTTGGCAGATCGATAATCTGCCTTCGAAATACCTTCCTCGCCTCCCAAATTCCCATTACGACATATATTGTCGTGTGTGGGCCGTAAGGAGCCCGACCGTCTTTTGACTGGACGCACACTACTACACATTTTCTTCCGTGACTATCCTGGATTTCCTTCTCCAGGAATGCCGTGTAGTCCGGGGCAAAATTACCCTCAACTGTTACGGCTAGATTTCCGCCAAAAGCCTCGGCCGATTTCTGACACGGTCTTTTCAGCCGTGCCAGGTTGCGCCCGGTGTGATACATAAGTATTGCATCACACAGGTTGTAAAACAACGACACTGCTTTTGGATCATCGATGGTGTAGCCATCGATGATCACACACTGCTTCTCCCCAGTCAGCTTAATATCCCAAGGTACCCCTTTCGGGATAGTAAAGATTAGTGCAGGGGAACCATCGTACTTCTTCCCCACACTAATGTATTTGCTGAAATGCTCCACCGCCGCAAGTGTTTCCTCGGGATACGGCGGTATTGCTACCGCAAACTCGTCGTTATTTTGGTATCGTTGTCGTAATAGTTCCTTGTCTTTCTCGTGGTAAGACAAATCATAGGAGCTTCTCTCCTCTTTATCCGCTTTCTCAATTTCAAGAAATTGGATGATTTCTCCTTCGGTGAGATCAGCCTTATACTTCCGGCCGAAGTCCCACGACTCCGGCTTATTTGTTATTTTCTTTGCCAAGGGGTAACCCTCGGCATAGCCGCGATCGCCATTGAGCAGAAAGCTTCTGCCGTCGGCACATTCCCCGGTCATCCCGGAGTTGCCGTTATACACACAAAACTTTACCAACATTTTCCCCTCCTTAAGGGTTTTTACTACACATACGTGTGCCTGCCACAAAGTGGTTCAGGTGTATGTGTAGTTACTGCATTTTTCAGACCCCTTCGCATCGGGGAAAATGTCTTACCAAAGGTATTACTACCATGGAAGACGATGTGTATAGATAGGGAAGTATATATCTCCACACATCGTCTTCCATGAACGGGTATATCAATGAACTGTATGGTTATATTATATACCATATACATATATTTGTCAAATAGTTAGTTGACAAATATATACATATTATTTACTATAAAAAAGTAATGGAAAATTGTGCAACACAGCTGAATATGCGAAAAACCCACCGAGATACATCAGTCTTCGGGTATTTTACCTATATTTCTGTGTTGCCACGGCTCCTGTAGCTGACTATACAATCTTTAATCTCCTAAAGAATCCGTGGCTTTACAGAAGCTACGGATTTTTTGTAAAGCACGTTGTTCTTTCAAAGGAGAAGAAATGTCCAACACTATCGAAGAAAAAGAACCAGTTGTGTTTTTGATGGGTAAACGCATTTACATGCGCCCCGTTGAACTCGCTGACGCCCCTGTTTTGCAGCGGTATGCAAATGACCCTGGGGTAAGACGAATGGTTAGTAACCAGTTTCCACACTCTTTGATTTCTGAAGAAGAGTGGATCAAAAAGATATCGAAAGATAGTACAAAAGAAGTCGTCCTCGGTATTGTACTCAGAGAGACCAATCAAGTGATCGGTGTCATGGGTTTACATCACATCAACTGGAAAGATCGTACCGCTACCACCGGCGCAATTATCGGAAAAGAAGAGTGGCGAGGAAAAGGGTACGGTACTGAAGCAAAGATGCTTTTTCTTAACTATGCGTTCAACGAACTGAACCTACGAAAAATTTGTTCAGTTGCTCTTGAATTTAATCAGTTGAGTTTAGGTTTCAATGCTAAATGTGGGTACAAAGAAGAAGGTCGCCAAAAAAAGTATGTGTTTGTAAATGGTGACTATGTCGATGTAGTTCTCACTGCAGTGTTTCGAGAAGATTTTCTTCCTTTATGGAAAGTATACAAAGAAAAGTATCCTTCCTAGAACAATCGTCCAAGGACTCCCCTTGGACGATTATTTTTTAAAATCGGGGCAAAAAAAGGAGGATCACGCAACAACACCAGCATTAGGTTGTTGAGATATCCTCCAATGGCAAGAGTGTCAGTACAAGAGACTGTAATGTCTTCTTTATATACTATATACGCTACAGTACATGTGCTCAAGCGCATCTGGGGACAGTCGTTATAGAGTGTCTCGGTGTTTTACGGTATGATACATGAGTGGATACAATCGATTATAATGTCAAAACAGATGTGTTCGAAGGACCGCTCGATGTCCTGCTATCAATGATTGAAAAAAGAAAACTTTCAATTAGTGATATTTCTCTTGCAAAAGTGGCGGATGATTATGTCGAATATGTACGCAGTCAAACAGATTTTCCTCTTTCAGATTCGGCTTCATTTATCTTGATCGCATCAACTTTGGTACTCATTAAATCGAAGTCTCTCCTCCCAACTCTTTCACTTTCGGAAGAAGAAAAAAAAAATATTGATGATTTAGAAACACGACTCACGCTTCATCAGTATTATAAACATAAAGCTGCTTTACTTAAACGTATGTTTGGGGCGAGTATTCTTTTTTCACAAGTTCCGAAAAAACAAACCACAATAGTGTTTGCACCAGATAAAAAAACAAACCTTGCTTCACTGAAAGAGGCGATTGTGAATGTTATCTTGAACATGCCTCAACCTAAAGTTGTGGCACATACCACAGTGCGTAAAGTTATGAGTTTAGAGGAAGCGATTGTAAGTTTAACAGACCGTATTGGTCGTCATCTCAAACTCAATTTTAAAGAATTTGCAGGTGTGGGAAAACAAGAAAAAGTTGCAGTAGTGGTGCATTTTTTGGCAATGCTCGAATTGGTTAAACAAGGAGTAATACAGGTGCATCAAGAACGACCTTTTCATGATATCCAAATGGAAAGTAGTATTGTGGGGGTTCCTCGTTACTAAGCTTTTATATGTAACATTTATCCTATTATGATTGAACAAAAAATAGAATCAATATTGTTTTATAAAAATGAACCTGTAGCACTAAAAGATTTGGTGGAGTGGCTTGAAGTGTCTGAGGAAGAAGTACGTCGAGGGCTCGATATGCTTAGACAAAATTTGTCACACAGAGGTATCCTTTTGTTAGAGAATAAGGAAGAGTACTCACTCGTTACTCATCCAGACAGTGCGCCACTTATTGAAAAAATAGTAAAAGATGAATTATCTAAAGATTTGTCACAAGCATCTCTCGAAACATTGGCGATAGTGGCATATAAAAGTCCAGTGACTCGAAAAGAAATAGAGTATATTCGAGGAGTAAATGCGGGATTTTCAATTAGAAATCTCTTATTGCGTGGACTCATAGAAAAAATTCCAAGTAAGCTTGATGAGAGGATTTACCTGTACACACCCACCTCCGATGCGTTAAAATACTTAGGTATTACATCTGTACAAGAATTGCCTGAATACGAAGCGATCAAAAAAGAAATTGATCATCGCAGTAGTGCACTTCAACAAACTGAAGAATAATGGAACAACAGACAGAAAAAAACGATATAAGCATACCGTTATTTGCTTTTAATATTGTCCTTGTGGGGCTCGTGATTGGTCTTGGTTTTTTGATATACCAAGTGGATGCACGCAAGGAGCGTATTACAGGAGATCAAAAGTCTACAACTCAGGTTTCTTTTTATGTTCCAGTAGTTCAAGCGAAGTCGTTT
>CAZVIO010000019.1:5459-9163 GCA_964627615.1 uncultured Candidatus Saccharibacteria bacterium | reverse complement strand
GGATATTGTAGATCAAAAAGTGATTGCTTAAAAAAACTCAAATGTCTCACGTCCGCTCGCATCACTTACCAAAGTGATGTCTGCGCTCGTGGCACGCACACTGCTTCCTGAGCATAGTACAGTTACCGTAAAAAAAGAATTTCTCGCCGAAGAGGGTGATACTGGTCTACGGGATGGGGAAGTGTTTGCATTGTCAGACCTCCTTGATTTTTCACTCATTGTTTCTTCCAATGATGGTGCACGGTCAATCGCGTCTGTTGCGGGTGCATTTAAGCTTGGTACAAAAGATTACACACTCGGAAGAAAGGAGTTTATTGATGAAATGAACGTGTATGCAAAACGTCTTCAACTTTCAACAATGTCTTTTTCGAATGAAACTGGTTTGGATATGAATGAAAAACTGGCAGGTGGATATGGGTCTGCAGAAGAGGTGGCACTTTTATTTGGATATATTCTTGATCAATATCCAGAACTTCTCGAAGCAACACGGATTCCAAAGGAAACGGTGTATTCAACTCAGTATTCACATGAAGCAGTCAATACAAACGATAGGTTAAGTGATATTCCCAATGTTATTGCATCAAAAACCGGTTTTACAAATCTCGCGGGTGGAAATCTTGCTGTGGTATTTGATGCAGGATTTGGTAGACCGATTGCGATTGTGGTACTCGGATCAACCGCAGAAGGGAGGTTTGGTGATGTGGTAGCTCTTGCATCTTCAACACTGCAGTATCTGAAGCAGTAAGATAAAATAATTGAATATATAAGGATTATTATTCAATTTTGGATAAAAAACGCTTTTCGGCTATACTTTGATTATGTGTGGAATCGCAGGCGTCATAGGCGCACAAACAGCAGAAAAACGAGCTTTAATTAAGAAAATGACAGAGGTGATTCATCATCGTGGTCCAGATCAAGATGGTTTTTTTTCTGATGACCGAGTGGCGCTTGGTATGCGTCGCCTTTCGATTATTGATATCTCTGCAGGGAAGCAACCTATCGAAAATGTTGATGGTAGCCTCCTTATCTTTTTTAATGGAGAAATTTATAACTACAAAGAACTTCGAGCAGAACTGTTGGCAGAAGGACGTATTTTCAAAACACATTCTGATACGGAGGTAATCCTTCAGATGTATGAAGCTCATGGTCCAAAGTCCGTTTCTCGTCTTCGGGGAATGTTTGCGTTTTCTATATACAATAAAGAAACTGGAAAAATATTTATTGCTCGCGACTTTTTTGGTATTAAGCCGTTGTACTATTGGAAACAAGGAAATGAAATAAAAGCATTTGGCTCTGAGATTAAAAGTATTCTCGAACATCCTGAATACAAAAAACAAGTCAATCATGAAGCCGTTTTTAATTATTTACGGTTTCAGTACAATCCAATAGAAGAAACATTCTTTAAAGATATTTTTGTACTTAAGCCAGGTCATACACTTACTATTGATACAAAAAAATGCACCCATCAGATCGAGCGGTACTGGGACTTTGACTTTGCGCCAGAAACCACAAGAAATTTTGAAGAGACAAAGAAAGAAATTGTCGATACGCTTCGGGACTCAGTTGCTCATCATATGATCAGTGATGTGCCAGTCGGTTCATTTCTTTCTGGGGGAGTGGATTCATCAATTATCGCTGTGTTGATGAATGAAATCATTGAAAAAGAAAAACCAGGAACTAAAAACAAGACGTTTACAGTAGGTTTCGATGTTTTAACTGAGGGTAAAGAAGCATTGACCACATCAAGTTTTCTCGGTACCGACCATACAGAAATAACCATTGATCCTGAAACGTATTTTGATGTATTACCAAAACTCGTATGGCATTTCGATGAGCCTGTAGCAGACCCGTCTGCGATAGGGTTGTATTTTGTTGCAAAAGAAGCTCGTAAAAAGGTTACTGTAGTACTTTCTGGAGAAGGAGCAGATGAGTTGTTTGGAGGATACAATATCTACTTACAACCAATCGATCAAAAAAGATTGGCTTGGGTTCCTCAGTGGTTTTTGAAGATGTTGACTCGTATACCGTTTGAATTCTGGGGTAAGAACCATGCAAAACGAGCGCTGCAAAAACTTGAAGATTGGTATATTGGCAATGCTTCTATCTTTACGAGTGAACAAATACATCGATTGTGGAAAAGTACTCGGCCGCAGGTACACTCACTTGCTCCATTGTATGCGAAAGCAACCGGAAGTGATTCGCAGAAAATGCAATACATAGATATCCACACATGGCTTGTTGGTGATATTTTGGCAAAAGCGGATAAGATGACGATGGCAAATTCACTTGAGCTTCGAGTGCCTTTTCTCGATATTGAAGTAGCGAAACTGGCGCGTACTCTCCCTGATACGTTCAAATGGAAAGGTTCAACGACTAAGCATATACTTCGAGAAGCATTTAAAGGAATTATTCCGGAAGAAACTCGTCATCGACGTAAGCTTGGTTTCCCGACACCGATACGAACCTGGCTTCGTGACCCCATGTGTCCGGTCTACAAAGCAATTAGAGAATCAGAGTACATCAAAGAGCATCTCGATACATTCTTTATTGAAAACCTTATCTCAGACCATATCGAACATAAGAAGGATAATGCAAGACATATTTACATTTTATACATGCTTGCTTTGTGGTATACAGTTTTTATGGAGTAGAGGAGTTGTGGTAAGTTCCAGTTTTCTTCTAATCATCAGAAAAAAGAAAATTTATGATTCAAATATCAATAGATGATTTAATCAAATTTAGTGTTCCTCTGGTGTTTTTAGTGACTATTGTTGGATGGTTGTTTAAGGAGTGGATAGGATCGAGAATAGACAAGTCAATTCAACATGAATATGATTTTAAACTTGAAAAATATAGATTTCAACAGCTACAAAGACAAAAAGCAGAAGTCGTAGCAAAATTTTTTGCTAGATGGAAAAAATATCATGGTAACGAAGAAAAATATCTGGAAAGAAATGAATTAATTGATTATTATGAAGAACTAAATCAAATGTCTATAGAATTATCCCTATGGATTCCCGATAAAGATATTCTCACTAATATAATGAAACGATTAGGTCAAGGTAATAAGAAGGGAGATGCAAAAGATATACGAGAACTTATAGGAGATATTCGTAAAATGATTCTAGATGATAAAGGTGACAGTTTCAACCCTCAAGACATAATATTTTGGGATAATTTGGTGGAGAAAATTATTAATCAGAATAATCCTGAGTTTACTCCGTACAGTCACAATTAAGCACCTTATATATTCACTTATTGTGCCTATATTGTTATACTACATTACATGAACATCGACGTACTTAAAGTTCTTATTCCGAGTATTCTCTCCTTTGTTATCGGTATCGCGATAACACCATTTTTTACGCATTATTTTTATGCATATAAGATGTGGAAGAAAAATCCTCGAACAGCATCTGACAATCCAGAATCTACATCACAAGAATTTAATCGAATTCATAATACAGCAAAAGAAGTCAGTACTCCGCGGGTAGGGGGTGTGATTATATGGTTTTCTGTGCTCTGTACTGTTGCGGTTATGTTTGTATTGGCGGCACTTTTCCCAAATAGTCTCACGGAAAAATTAAACTTTCTTTCACGTAATCAAACATTAATCCCACTTGCTACACTTGTTCTCACTGCGCTTATCGGTCTTGTAGATGATATGCTTCAAATATCAGGCAAAGGATCATATGCAAAAGATG
>CAZVIO010000019.1:741-5449 GCA_964627615.1 uncultured Candidatus Saccharibacteria bacterium | reverse complement strand
TTTGGAGGTGAGTTTGAGCTTGGATTGTTCTTAATTCCATTTTTTATTGCAGTTATGCTTGGTACGTTTTCGACAAGTGTGATCGATGGTATGGATGGGCTTGCAGGAGGCATTATGGCAACGATTTTTACTGCATACAGTGTGATTGCGTACTTCAATAACCAAATCGATCTCGCTGCATTCTGTGCGGTTGTGGGCGGTGCGACACTTGCCTTTTTGTGGTTCAATATTCCACCTGCCCGATTTTATATGGGAGAAACAGGTATTTTGAGTCTCACCGTCACACTCTCTGTTGTGGCATTTCTCACAAACTCAGTGTTATTTTTGCCGATTATCGCTGTCCCACTTGTTGCAACAACTCTTTCTGTCATTATTCAAATTTTTGTGTATAAAAATTTTAATAAAAAACGTGTGTTTCGAGTGGCTCCACTCCATCACCATTTCGAGGCACATGGGTGGTCACGGGAGAAGATAGTGATGCGATATTGGGTTATTGGAGTTGTGTGTGCAATATTGGGTACGATATTAAGTATGGTGGGTTAATAATCGACTTTCAGATTTGAGCAAAGTTCGCGAAGGACAAGAAAAATAATTGGAGACGTATACGTATACGGTGAGAATTATTTTTTGAAGTCTGACAAAGAAATTTGCCAAATATGGAAGTCAGAATAGTACATGTCACAAAATTTAAATGTTTAAAACTGGAATAAAAGTTGATATACCATTTCTTGTTTCTCTGATCATCTTAGTGGTGGCTGGTTTTCTTATATTTAGTTCAGCGTCATTGGGTTTGCTGTCAAAGAATAGTATTAAGTATGCAAATGTTGCATTCAACCAAACTTTTTTTGGTCTATTTCTCGGATCATTGGCATGTTTAGTGACATCAAAAATCCCGTTTCATTTTTACAAAAAGAATGCATTTTTTATTTTCATTGTAGGTGTTGCACTTACATTGCTTGTATTTGTACCAGGTCTGAGTCTCAGTCATGGAGGTGCAAAACGATGGGTTACATTTAAAGTTATTTCATTTCAACCTGCTGAATTTTTGAAAATTGCATATGTGATTTATTTTGCTGCATGGGTAGCGCGTGCAAAAGAAAACATAAAAACAATTACACATGGACTCTTGCCGTTTGTGGTAGTTACAGGAATTGTCGGAACGGTACTGCTTGCACAACCTGACACAGATACGCTGATTGTTGCTGTATCGGCGGGACTCGCAGTATTTCTCGCTGGAGGTGGGCGATGGAGACATGTGCTTCTGTTAGGTATTATTGGTGTAATCGGTTTGGGTGTGGTGGCATATACACGTCCATACGTCAAGGCACGTATCACTACGTTTATGAGTCCGCAAGATAATGCTCAAGGAAGTGGATATCAGATACAACAATCGCTTATTGCGGTTGGTTCCGGAGGGTTGTATGGTCGAGGATTTGGTCAAAGTATTCAAAAATTTAATTTTTTGCCTGAGCCGATTGGGGATTCGATTTTTGCGGTTTCCGCAGAAGAATTTGGTTTTATTGGGAGTACATTGTTGGTGTTATTGTTTGTGTTTTTTGCATTACGTGGGCTCAAGATCGCTGTTTCTGTACCGGATCCGTTCGGTAGACTTTTGATTGTAGGAATTGTTATACTCATCATATCTCAAGCATTTGTAAATATAGGAGCAATGGTAGGTATTTTACCGCTTTCGGGTATTACGTTACCGTTTGTAAGTCATGGAGGAACTGCATTATTTATTACACTTGCTCAAGCGGGAATTATTTTAAATATTTCTAAAACAGCACATAAACGCAAGTAATTTATCATATGAAAATTTTATTTACCGGTGGAGGTTCAGGTGGTCATTTTTATCCAATCATTGCGATTGTTGAAGAAATAAACCAGCTGGCAAAAGAAAATAAACTTATTGGTCTTGAGCTTTTTTATATGTCACACTCTCCGTACAACGAAGGGTTGTTGTTTGAACATGGTGTAACATTTAAGAAAAATACCGCAGGTAAACTACGGGTGTATTTTTCACTGATGAATATTGTTGATATGTTTAAGACAGCGTGGGGAGTGATTGTGTCACTATGGGCAATCTTTACTATCTATCCTGATGTTATTTTTGGTAAAGGTGGATACGCAAGTTTTCCGTCGCTTCTTGCAGGTAAAATGCTGAAGATTCCTGTAGTGATCCATGAATCAGACAGTGTTCCTGGTAGAGTAAATGCATGGGCAGGGAAGTTTGCTGCACGTATAGCGATTTCGTATCCGGAATCAGCAACATATTTCCCACAAGGAAAGACTGCCTATACAGGCAATCCTATCCGCAAAGATATTATGCATGCACTCTCATCGGGTGCACATGAATATCTCGGACTTGATCCCCATATTCCTACGATTCTCGTTATCGGTGGGTCTCAAGGTGCGCAGCTCATCAATGATACTGTAGTGGATGCATTGCCACGGTTGGTTCAGAAATATCAGATTATTCACCAGACAGGAAAAAATAATTTTAATATGGTGAAAAACACAGCGGATGTGGTGTTGCTCACCAATGAATTTAAAAAACGATATCAGCCGTTTGATTATCTCAACAATCTTGCATTACGAATGTCTGCTGGAGCAGCGAGTTTGGTTATATCTCGAGCAGGGTCGTCGTTGTTTGAGATCGCTTCCTGGGAAAAACCTGCTATTGTTATTCCGATTACCAAATCAAACGGAAACCATCAGCGGATGAATGCATATGCATATGCACGCACAGGGGCTGCTGTTGTCCTTGAAGAAGCTAATCTTTCTGGTAATATCTTGTCAGCAGAGGTTGATCGGCTACTTGATAACCCTTCAGTACTCGCACAGATGTCCGAAGCAACCAAAGCGTCTCAACATCCAGAGGCGGCACGAAAGATTGCAACGGAAATTTTAAATATTGCACTCGACCACAATAAATAGATTAAGGAAGCTCGATTAAAGAATAATGAATAAGAAAAATCCCATTCATTAATCCAGAATCATTAATCTTTAATCAAATCTTAGTTTAGTAATTCAAATCCAAATTTCAATTATATGAATAATCAGGATCGACAAGTGGTTGCCAGATTTGCACCGTCACCGACGGGTTTTATGCATGTGGGAGGTGTACGTACTGCACTCTATGCATGGTTGTGGGCTCGAAAAAACAACGGAACATTTATTCTTCGTATTGAAGATACCGATAAAGAAAGAGAGGTGGAAGGTTCAATATCACATATTCAAGAATCATTAAAATGGCTCGGACTTGATTGGGATTTTGGTCCAGATATTCCAGGTCCCGCTGGTTCGTATATTCAGTCTGAACGTCTTGATGTATATCGCAAGTATGCACAGATATTGATTGATAAAGGTTTTGCGTATGCAGATCCGTACTCTGAAGAAGAGCTCGAGGTATTACGTCAAAAAGCTGAAGAGGAAAAACGTCCTTTTTTATATCGTGAACATCGAAAAGAAACTACCGAAATCTGGGATGGAAGTAAACCACTTCGATTCAAGGTACCTGTGCTCAAAAGATATGAGTGGAATGATGCAGTGTGGGGTAGTCTCTCAGCAGGAGAAGAAGCTCTTGATGATTTTATTTTGATTAAGTCAGATGGATATCCGACGTACAATTTTGCGCATATCGTTGATGATATTGAAATGAATGTGACGCATGTGATGCGTGGACAAGAATTTATTTCTTCAACTCCCAAATTTCTTTCCTTGTATGAAGCGCTTGGAATAGAGGCTCCTGTTTTTGCAACACTTCCGCCGATCATGGCTCCTGATGGAAAGAAAAAGCTTTCTAAACGAGATGGTGCAAAAGATTTACTTGAATACAAAAAAGAAGGGTATATTGCCGATGCATTTATAAACTTCCTGGCGCTTTTGGGATGGAATCCTGGTACTGATCAAGAGATATTTTCACGTGATGAATTAATTAAAGCATTTGATATTACTAAAATTCAGCATTCAGGTGCAGGACTCAATGAGGAAAAACTCAATTGGATAAATCGAGAACATATTAAGAAATTGAGTGTTGAAGAACAATTTGAAACACTTACTCGTTTTGTACCGGAAAACATCACCTCACTTCCGCACTATACCGAAGGAATGCTTAAAAAAGTTGCGCATTTGATTATTGAGCGTATCGAAAAATGGGGTGATGTTGAGAAACTTTTTGCAGAAGGTGACTTTGCGTATTTCTTTAGACAACCAACATATCAAAAAGAAATGTTGTATTGGAAAGATGAAAAAGATGCAGAAGTAACAAAAAAGCGACTACAAAAAGTGCTCGAGCTTATTTCTGATGCAGGTGATGAGCATTTCAAGGATTCAGAAACGACAAAAGCCTTGATTTGGGACTATGCAAATACAGAAGGACGGGGACAGGTCCTTTGGCCGACACGTGTAGCACTTTCAGGACGTGAAAAATCTCCCGATCCGTTTACTCTCCTGTCTCTTCTCGGAAAGGAAGAGTCAATTTCTCGCATTCAAGAAGCAATTGAAATATTAGATTAATGAATGGGACTTTTCTTGTTCTTTAATCTAAAATCTTTAATCTAACTTCTACCGCCTAGGGCGGTTTATTGGTATACTTACCATATGCGTATTCGTCCCTCGTACAGTCTTTTTTTGTTGATAGCTTGCTTCCTCTTCGGATTCTTTTTCATCTCACCTGTATTTGCCCAAAACAAAACAGAAGAGCTTC
>CAZVIO010000019.1:0-731 GCA_964627615.1 uncultured Candidatus Saccharibacteria bacterium | reverse complement strand
AATAACCAAATCAAAGCACTTGAAGCAGAGATAAATCTATACAATAAAGAAGTGGAGCGAGTGGGAAAAGAAGCAAAAACACTCCAGAATACTATTAAAACCCTCGATGTGACTCAAAAAAAAGTAACTACAGATTTGACGTTGACCGAACGAAGGATAAGTAAAAGTAATCTTACTATTGATGAACTGGGAAGTACTATCAAAACAACAGCACAACAAATTGAACTCAATACAGAATTGATCAAGGAGCTTATGAATCAAATGTATCAAACAGAGGTAGAGACACCTATAGAAAATTTTCTGCAGTACAAAACATTTACTGATATGTGGAATGGATTGGATAATGTAAAACAGGTACAAAAACAGATTAAAATAAAAACAGAAGATCTGGTTGACCTTAAAGGTAATCTTGCTGACAAAAAAACTAAAACAGAAGCAGAAAAAGAACGTCTTAAGTTGTTACAAGAAAATCTTGAAGATCAGAAAAAAATAGTTGAATACAACAAACAAGAAAAAGCAAAAATACTTGCTCAGACAAAAAACACTGAGGCTGCATACAAAACACTGCTCAAACAAAAAGAAGAACAAAAGGCTGCATTTGAAAAAGAGCTGTTTGCATATGAGTCACAGTTGCAACTTGAAGTTGATCCGACACGTCTACCGAGTTCTCGACCGGGAGTGCTTTCGTGGCCACTTGATAAGGTAATTATTACTCAGCGATTTGGTAAAAC
>CAZVIO010000018.1:12153-14399 GCA_964627615.1 uncultured Candidatus Saccharibacteria bacterium | reverse complement strand
CCACAAGAGTAAAGCGTAGCTTTACGAGAGGGACGAGAACAGATTGTCGGTATACGAACGCAGCAGCGTTTGTCGACAATCTGGCGCCCAGAAAAAACTCATGCGACGGCATGAGTTTTTTTGAGGGAGAGATTCCCTCCTTGCCCACAAGAGTAACCGATCTGGCACCTGGAATTTTTCAAAATGACGATTTTGGAAAATTCGGAGGCAAAGCCCCCCCCCTCTTGTCTCATTTGCTTTTTATTTCCAAATCCTGCATTATTGCAAACGGAAATATTACCCAAAAGGAGACCTGCATTGATTGACACAAGAATTTTATGCTCCGCACCTAGGACAATAAAGATACGAGAGGAAGAGATTGAGAACCCAAGTCTACATGACATATGTGTTCAAGTCTCTTGGGCTACTGCATACGCCCAACCTCACGAGCTAAACGAGCAGCATAAGCACTGGAAAAACTATATCGGCTACACCGAATGGTTTCGAAATCGCATTTGCGTGCACCTCGAAATTCCCCTCGACACTACCTGGGAGGAACTTTATCGAATTACCGGCGCCTTAATTGACGAGGAATACCCCTCTCTCGAAGACGCCCAAAAATCCTCAACGTTCGGTCGGGATCAACGACTTTTTGACGAATTAGCTGCACCAATGTTCAGAGTATTTGAATCTGAAATAAAGCCTTTCATCGTCAACAGACTTTGATTCCAACCCGCCGCCGCCCCCGAAAATGCCTCGCCATTTCTCAGGTGGGGCGTTTTCTTTTTTCCAAATTTGCACCCCACAGAGTGCACTTATTTTATATATACTTTAATTCGTCAAATCCCCTTCTTTCTTTTTTTTACCCCTTAACAAAGCCATATTTTACGTATCTAAAATATTGACAAAATATATAGTAGTGGTATAATTATGAGGTAAGTCAACGGGTGGTTAAATCCCCTGTTTGGCTCGCTCGTTGACAATTGAATTGAGGAGAAAAAAATGAATAAAGTAATTGCCGTTTTCGGCACCATATTAACAATGATGTTACTGATGGGTATTCGCTTTATTGCGAATAACGCGGTCGGAAATGATGTGAGCAATCACATCCCATGGTGGTTTGTGGTTGTAGGAGGGATTGTATACATTGGGTTTTCCATAAAGGAAGTCGGTCCTGACCAGCAAGGATTAGTTTTGCTGATGGGAAGACCTATTGGATTAGTGCAATCTGGACTGGTTATTGTACCACCTCCATTTTGCAAACTGAGGCGCGAGACCACCACGACACAGCAATGGGAGTTCCCTGCTGAGCCTGAGGATATCTTCTATGGTGATCTCTCAAAAGTTGATTTGCCCCCAGGCAAGTTTCCTCCGATCCGTATAAACTCGGGACCACCATCGAAAGATGCTAGGTACGCAGGGATACCCTTAGACAACCCTTACAATAAAGAGATGGCTTACACCATCGCCTTTACGGTGAGTTTCCGGGTTTTGAACCTGGAAAACTTCATCCGGGTAGTCGGCAGCATCGACAAAGCACGAAAAATCCTCCAAGACATTGCTGAGGGAATATTTTTTGCAAAACTTTCCAGGATCAGTCCCGCCCAAGCAAAGTGGGACATTGAGGAAGTCCGCTCAGACCTTATCGAGCGGATCGAAAACCGAGTTCAGGGAATCGTGACTCTCCCAGACAAAACTACAAAAGAAAAAGAGGAACCTTGGGGCATTGAAATCACAGACGTGACCATCAAACCCTTCGGATTCAGTCACGACCTCAATGCATCGGTGACAGATATTCCGATTGCGCAGCAGAAGGCGATCAAGATGCAAATCGACGCCGACGCAAACGCAAAAAAAACAGTTACAGAAGGTAATGCCACAGCTACCGCAAGAAGAGCTTCATACAAGGCAGACGAAGACAATGCGGCCGCGATGGCCGC
Organism: uncultured Candidatus Saccharibacteria bacterium; assembly: GCA_964627615.1. Lineage (GTDB taxonomy): Bacteria > Patescibacteriota > Minisyncoccia > Phycocordibacterales > DATDWN01 > UBA910. The sequence goes on along the minus strand of CAZVIO010000018.1, from coordinate 12,480 downwards.
CATTGCTGACTCTGCTGGTGGACGCATCGCTCTTGTAAACAAAACAATGTCTGAAGCTTACGGGAAAAGCAAGCACACAATCATGGACGGGAGCAACATTTTGGGAGTCGCAGGTGGTATCGCAAGCCTTGTTAAAAACTTGGGCGAAAACGATCCACCTACTCCTCCCGAGAGCACACCCCCCGCTGCACCTACACCACAACCAACTACTCCCCCACCGCCCACACCGCAACCTCAAGGTAACCCCCGAGGACAGCGTAGCGGACGCAACAAGGGACAGAGAAAACCTTAATAAGTAAAGAGGAGAACGTAATGGGAATTTTTCTC
>CAZVIO010000018.1:11097-12143 GCA_964627615.1 uncultured Candidatus Saccharibacteria bacterium | reverse complement strand
CATTCAGCCTACTTAGAGCCTTTGTGGCAGTCCTTTACTGGATCACCAGAGAGAAGGTGGAACAGCAAGAAACGAGCAGTAAATTATCAATGCTCACCGACCTAGTGAAAGGTCTTCAGTCTCAGGTTGGTGAAGACAAGCAGGGGTGGTTATTAAACACAATCATTGTCTTTACTTTTCTGTGCGTATTGCAGTTTGGCCTATACTTCATGTGGCCACGTTGGTATACACAACACTGGCGTGACGGTTGGCTCGTGTTCACTGAAATTGCTGCGGGTATCGGATTCGCCATGCGAGTCCGTGATCCTAATGCGAAGCCTATGAGACACTTTGTGGGCACCACAATAGTAGCAATCGTGCTCTTGGTGACGATAAGAAACACCTTCTTCCCACCATCGAGTGATCCCGCAACAAATGCTCAAACAACACACCTTACGGCAAACTTCCTTGACGTAAAAATCGAGAAGACACCTTGTCTTGAGAACAACGGCACGAAAGGACTTGACTCGGACAAAATTCGTAAGGACCTAAGAAACTACCCTGCTCTACTTGCGATTGCTTGCAGAGAAAGTGGTTTAAATCATATGGATCCCGAAAACCCATCCAAGGTGTTTTTAGGGAAAAAGGATCCTCGTGATAAGGGTTTTCTTCAATTGAACACGCATTACCACCAACCAGAAACAGTAGAAAAAATGGTTGGGTGTAAAAATATTGAAGATTACGATTGTAGTCTCCGATACGGAATCAAGCTGTACGAGACCAATGGGCTCAACCCTTGGTTCCCGTATGGCACTGAGAACGAAAAGAATCGAGAGTACAGACCAATCACGGTTTTTGTCGTTGCGGGAACTGAATTCGGACCACGAATCAGTATCCCAAAACTAACAAACACGTATCGCTTCGATCACCAAGGAAAAACTGTGGTTGTCGAGGCGGAAGATACAAGTGGAAATAAAAAGGAGTATGTATCTGTTGATGATGACAAGACTGCTCCAATAAACATCGGTACAAATATCCAATGGATCCGCTTCAAACGCGGTCCGGAT
>CAZVIO010000018.1:8325-11087 GCA_964627615.1 uncultured Candidatus Saccharibacteria bacterium | reverse complement strand
AAAGTGATGATCACCTACACGTTTCAAACACCTTGATATTGTTCTTTCCGACACGCGCAACTCCAACCAGGGTTAGCGCGTGTTTTCTTTTATATACACAAAAACCACCTCGCCGAGGTGGTTTTTGTGTCTGGAAGTTTAGAGTTTCGTATTGATATACGGAACGTCTTGTTTTTTTATATCAAATGTATCCAAGATCAGTGCGATAATACCGTAGGTAGAGAACATAATGAACATTCCTACCAAACCCCAAACCACAGCATCTTTTGCACTCTCCTTTTTACCCGCTTCTGCAGTGATAAGATTTATCACCCCCCAAGCAAAATAAATAAATGCAACTGAGAATAGAATAAAAATGAGCGGATTGAGTATATAGGTGCTTACTTTATTTAAGAATGGAATAATTGTGATAGAAGAATCTCCCATGTAGAGCTAATTAAAGACCTGGAACTGTTGGTACATTTATTGTTGTTCCTGGAGTAATACCTACTGTACTCTGCAAGTATGCAACGATACCATATACAGAAGCCATTACTGCAATAGCAATTACTCCATAAATCATAATTGATTTGCCTTCATCTGCCTTCTTAGGATCACCTGCTGAACTGATATATTTTGCAACACCAAAAAAGAAGTAAATAATTGCCAATGCAAATGCCATTGGAATTAAAAGTTTTAATATATTAGCTACACCTTGCACAAGAGTAGTTACATTTCCAAGTGTTTGATTTGCACCACCTGCAAACGCAAGCACTGGAAGCAATGACATCGCACCGTAAATAATTTTATTCATAACGTATATATAAACTGATTAATGATTAATTAAATGACCTATAGCTATATAATACAAGGATAGCAATGAAACATCAAGGGTTCTGTGGATAAAAAACATTAAAGCCTTGAGTTGCTAGTCAGTCCCACGGACACACAGTTGTACCGTTTACTGTTGTACAACCAGTTGTACTTGGAGTTGTCCTTGTTGGCGCACCCTTTTTTACTCCCGTCTCGATATCAAGTGAATCTCCAATGTAGCCAATGATACCCCAAATAGATATCATTACAAACAGAGCAATAATCCCCCAAATCATCTTATTTTTACCTTCCTGTATTGTTTTATCGCTTACACTACGAATAAATTGCGCGAGTCCATAAAAAAAGAATATTAATGCAAGAGCAAATATAATTGGTATCAAAAGATCAAGCAGCGATTTAAAATCCCTGAGGAGACCTTTTACTTTATCAAACGCTGCAAAAGACACCTGAGGGATTACCATCAACATACTAAACATTGCATACAATATTGCTTTTTTATTTTTCATAATATTTATTATTCTAATGGTGTAAATACAGTGTCAACCACAGGAGTCAACTCTCTTTCTCCTTGCGGCAAGAATTGCTGTGTGTTTTGTAGTTCATTTCCAAACTCAAATTGTCCGCTAAAAAATAAAATAATGGCTTTAAATGTCCACAGCAAAAAAAGGGCTAAAATTCCATAAATCATAAACTGCTTTCCGTCAGTAATTGCTTTTTCATTACCAGAAGAAAGGATAAATTTGGCAACACCCCAAAAAAACGCAATAAATGCTACGGTAATCAGAATATTCAGTACAATATCAAGCACCTCGGCTACATCCACGGAAAACCCCCGAAAATCAGGAAAAGCATATGCCGAAGCAATAAAAGGAATACTGATGCCGACAAAAAAGATGATTTTTTTCATACTATTTTATTGGAGCTATTTGTTCGATCGTTGTTTTAAGTACTTCTGTAATACCATACGCACCTAGGAGTACTGCTGAACCGATCAGTACCCATATAAAGCCCGTACGAGCTTCTTCAAGTTCTTTTGGATTTCCTTGTGCTATAACAAATTTGAAACCTGAGTACAAAACAGCAAGAACCACAAGCACTGATGCAAGTGGCATAATGATGTTCTTCATTACCGCAGTAATAATTGCGGACACATCGCTCCCAACATTTAATGGGTTTATAATCTTCCAAGTGATTTTGTTAGGGTTTGAAGTGTTAGTATTTCCGCCTCCAACTGGGGTATTTTGCCCGCCACCACCGGGTGTATTTTGTGTACCATTCCCTCCAACTGGGGTATTTTGCCCGCCACCACCGGGTGTATTTAGTGCCATAACAACCCCTGGCACCATCACACATAGTATTAAAAACGTAAAAATAATTTTTTTCATAATTAAAACGCTACATTAATAGATGTTTGTTTAATAAGTACTGAAAGTACGAGCTTCACTACTGCATACGAACACGCAATAATCAACAAACCGATAACAATATTTTTCAGTTGATTTGCACCCCTTTGTCTCTCAGCAGGTTTATTACCACCAACAATAAAATGATATCCTGCTTTTGCTACAAGAAGTGGTGTAATGATGAGTACAGCAACAAACAATGTTTTTACGATAGCATTCACTACACTAATCGCATCATTAAAGGTACATGAGGGTCCATCACACGGAAAAAGACCAAGTGATTGACCTGTAACTGCACCTGCATACACTGGAATAAAAAACAGAACGAAAAGACAAAGCAGTGAACAAATGTGAGTGAAAAAATTGCCCTATCAATAGCATCTGATAAAGGATGGCTTTATACATATGAAGTAGGTGTAGTAGGTTATACCGATGATCCTGAATACAGGAATAAATCAGGTTTTACAGCGCTTCCGGGTGGTTGCCGCCATGACTATGAAACCTTCCTCAACACTGAGAGGTACGGCTACTGGTGGAGTTCTACAC
>CAZVIO010000018.1:1277-8315 GCA_964627615.1 uncultured Candidatus Saccharibacteria bacterium | reverse complement strand
AAAAAATATTTCATATATTATTGACCGATAAGTACTTTAAGTTCTTCATCTGCTTTTCGTAAGGCATCAGTAATCCGTGATCTACCTGATGTAATAGATTCTATCATAGTCTGAAATGTTGTGTTTGTGGACACCCTATCAGGATCTACCCATGTAGCTGACTGGATGGCACTTTGGTAGAAAATCGCTTTATACGGATCGTTTGGCGTGTCTGCAAGCAAACCCCTGCGTGTTGATGGAAGATTTGTATATGCTTCAAGGATTTTTGCTCCTGATTCTGCAGCCATCGCAGACATAACAGCAAACGCACCTGTCACATTTTTGGCTTGTTTTGGTATTGAAAGGCTATATATATGATTAAAGACCACAACTTTGTTTGCCTGTCGTGGTTGTGGAGCAAGCGCAACATCAAAATTCAAATTTGGATTTTTTGCACGAAGTGTAGGAAGTTCTGATGCAAAACCAAAATATGTTGCGAGATTACCGAGCAAGAAATAGTTTTGTGATTGTGGAAGCGATCGGTTCCATGAATACTGCGTAGTAACCGGGTTTGCAAATTGTGTGTAAAAATTAATCACATTATAGGCAGGAGAAACCTGGTCGTATTCATACATCAATGTACTGTAAGGTTTGTCCACTCGAGGTGTTGTAATAATAGTGGTACCACCTTGCAACAAAAGATTGCCAAGCACCTCTTTTGCATGAGTAATATTTCTCCACTCACCCAGAGCCACTGCACTTGCTGTAATAGTGCCTGTAGAATCTTTTCTCGTGAGTTTACCTGGAAGGAGGAGGAATTCATCCCAATATTTTGGAGGAAGTGGAACTGACGCATTGGTAAAAAGCGTACGATTCCAATACATAACCAACGGATCAGCATACAAAGGAAAACCATAAAAACCGTCCTTTCCTATGAGGTATTCGGTTGATTCTACAAAATTATTTTTAAAATCTCGCTCTTTGTATGACGTAAACGGTATAACCAACAATCGTCCTTTTTGAGATGCAAGCATATCTTCCCGAAGCATCACAATATCTGGACTATTACCATCTGCAAGTGCTTTTACAAAATCATTTTCAAATGTCTCTTTTGTCTTTTCAATGTATGTAAATGTAAATTGCTTATTATTTTCAAAACCCATTTCTTTTGCATAAAGATCCATATACTCTTTCGGTACAAAACCCCACATCACCACAGGACCAGTTGCCTGACTGTCAGACCCTCGGTATGTCGCAAACACAATCACACCAAGAAGTGCTCCGAAACCAAATACTGTAAGCAATACGATTTTAAATGTACTCATATGTTTTATAATTTCTTATAGAGAAACCCATAATGATGACTTCCTGCCTGTATTTCCTTATACACAGAAAAACCCTGTGCTTCAAAGAGATTTTCAGCATCAGTAGGTGAAAAAATATGATCTTTACGCGGACCTATACCACCAAAAGAATCTTTCCAATCAACCACCAGTACCTTCCCGCCTGATGCAAGAATACGCTTTATTTCTGTAATCGCTGCTTTTTTATTGACCAACTGAAATATGATATTGCACACCAATACAAGATCAACTGAGTTATCTTTGATATGTGTACCCCCTGGTGTTTCAAGGTCGCCCCAAATCACCTCTACATTATGTAACCCTTGTTTTTGAGCGGCATTTTTCAAGCGAACAAGTAGGTCTTTTTGTACATCAACCGCATACACCTTACCTGATGAATGAAGTGCTCGAGCAGCTTCTACTGTATAAAAACCTGACCCAGCACCTAAATCTGCAATAGTCATACCTGAAGTGATTTCACACTGGTCTATATTTTTTTGAGGATCGGAGAAAGAAACCATATCTTTATTATATGGATATTTATATATTTTGTATATGAAAGTTATAAACAGAAAGAGATAACCTTGTAGCCTAGTCAAAAGTCCATCAAGTCCGTAAAGTCAAAAGTACGTGCATCTGAACTCTGACTTTATGGACTTTTAACTATCCAAGGACTCCCCTTGGATAAAAAGAAAAGATCCAAACCAACCTGAGTGCGCTAGCGAGGATCTTTTTTTGAAGTCTACCGACGAAATTTGCCAAAAATGGAAATTAAAGACAAATAAGTGATGCGATAGAGTCTCCTTCTCGAAGCTTCATGATTCGCACACCTTGAGTCTGACGTCCGAGTACAGGGATTTCATTTGCATCCGTACGTATCACCTGACTCTTCTTAGACATAGCTACGATTTCCTCTGTATCCTTTGTAAATACCTGTGCAGCAATAATATTTCCTGTTTTCGGTGTTACATTTGCAGTCTTAATACCAGAACCGCCTCGATTTTGAATCTTGTATTCATCAATATCAGTTCTTTTACCATATCCATTTGCAGAAATAACCATAAGTGTTGCATCATCTGCATCACGACCTATCACCTGTGCTGAAATAATCTCATCACCTTTGAGCAACTTCATACCTCGAACACCCATAGCAGTACGTCCCATCTCACGGATATCTTTTTCAAAGAATCGAATCGACTGACCTTTTCCTGTTACCAAAATCGCACTGTCACCTGCGTGAGTAAGGGACGCTGAAATAAGCTCGTCACCATTGTCGAGTTTAATCGCAATAATTCCTGAAATACGCACATCATGGAAACTCGCAGCAGAAACTTTCTTGGCAATACCATGTTTAGTAACCATGAGGAGTGATCCTTCGGCCTTTTTAGCCTCTTTTGGCATTGGCAAAATAGAAGTGATTTTCTCACCTTCAACAAGTGGAAGGAAATTCATAACAGACTTACCTTTTGTCGCACGACGACCTTCTGGAATATCATACATTTTTGTCTGATACGCTTTACCTTTGTTGGTAAAGAAGAGTAGATCTGAGTGTGTTGAAGTAATCAACAATGTGGTTACAAAGTCTTCATCTTTTGTATCCAAATCAACCACACCTACACCTCCTCGTTTCTGTCGTCTAAACTCATCAGGATTGGTTCGTTTGATATATCCACCTGACGTCAGTACGAGTGCGTTTTCTTCATCAGGAATAAGATCTTCAACAGAAAGCACCTGTACACCACCTTTCATGATTCGTGTACGACGCTCATCACCAAACTTCTCTTTAATATCTTTCATTTCATCCTTGATAATGCCGAGGATTTTCTTTGGATTTGCCAAAATAGCCTTCAGTGATTCGATCAAATCTTGAATTGCCTTCAACTCATCCTCAATTTTCTTTCGTTCAAGACCGGCGAGACGAGAGAGCTTCATTTCCAAAATTGCAGACGCCTGAATCGCAGAAAACTTAAATGTTTTCATGAGCTCAGTATGTGCACTTGGCACATCCTTTGACGCACGAATAATCTTGATAATTTGATCAATGTGATCAAGTGCTTTTTTCAACCCAAGCAAAATATGCTCACGCTCAAGCGCCTTTTTCAAATCATATTCTGTTCGACGTGTGATTACTTCTACTCGGTGAGAAACAAATTCCTGAAGAATACCTTTCAATGAAAGTGTCTGCGGAATACCGTCAACAAGTGCAACCATATTGAAATGGAATGTATCCTCAAGCTGAGTGTGTTTGTAGAGCTGATTTAAAATATTTTGTGGATGAGAACCTCCTTTAAGCTCAATCACCACTCGAATATCTTTGGCAGATTCATCTCGAACCGCCTTGATACCCTCTATTTTCTTATCACGCCACAAATCCGCAATTTTGATCAACAGATCAGATTTGTTTACACGGTACGGTATAGAAGTAATGATAATCTGATACTGCCCTGCTTTATTTTCTGAAATTTCAGCAACACCACGTACCACGACTCCACCTTTTCCAGTTGCGTATGCATGTGCAATGTCTTTCTGGTTAAATGCAACTCCTCCAGTCGGAAAATCTGGTCCTTTTACAAATTCAAGCAAATCTTCTGTTGTTGCATCTTTATTATCTACCAAATGAATCACTGCATCAGAGAGTTCGTTGAGGTTATGTGGCGGAATATTTGTTGCCATTCCCACCGCAATACCCAATGTTCCGTTGAGAAGAAGGTTCGGAACAGCTGTGGGGAGTACTGATGGTTCTTTTTTTGTACCGTCGTAGTTTGGTACAAAATTTACCGTTTCCTTTTCGATGTCACGCATCATTTCAGATGCAAATTTTGTCATCTTTGCCTCAGTATAACGCATTGCCGCAGCTCCATCACCATCGATAGAACCGAAGTTACCTTGACCAATAATATGCGGGTAACGCATCTTGAAGTCTTGCGCCATACCCACCATAGAGTCATACACCGCAACGTCACCGTGAGGGTGATAATTACCGAGCACCTCTCCCACCACCGCTGCAGACTTACGTGCTTTTGCACCAGCGGTCAAACCCATAGAATTCATTGCATACAAAATACGTCGATGTACAGGCTTCAAACCATCCCGCACATTTGGAAGCGCACGATCAGTGATCACCGACATCGCATAGTCGATAAAAGACTCACGCATTTCTGTAGTAATTTCGCGTGATACCACATTGATTCGCTCCTCTGCTGCTACCTCCTGTATATCTGTATCTTTTTTCTTTGCCATAAAAGTAAAACTAGTATACCAAAAATTAGTCCCCCAAGTCCATCAAGTCCGTACATTCGAAAGTAACTTCATCTGAATTCTGACTTTATAGACTTTCTGCTATCGTCTGTACTCAACAGTTGAAGAAAAATCAACTTGCTTCAAATTTTCTTGCGTATTTTTTATTGTACCTACTGCACTGTGCCATATATCCTCGATATTCTTTATAAGTGTATCGGTGGGTGTATACGTATTTACCTGTCGAGCAACCGTATCCGTCATGTTGACTTCTTTTTCTTTTACCATCCACATAACAAATACAAGACCAGTAAACAAAAGAGAAAGACTAAAGGCAAGCAAGGTACGCTGTCCTCGAGAAGATTGGGTTCTAATTTTTTCAAGTAAATGGAACATTTGATGAGAAACTAGATTACTGATTACGGATCAAAGACTCCCTACGTTCTCTTATTTACCAATTTTTAATCCTCCTACTTTAATCAAAGTATTAATTCGAAGATGCCAATACAACAACTTCTGACTCTTTTGTTTCAATATCTTTTCTTTTGATTGTCAGTTTGTCTACCGGCTTCACACCTTCTGCTCCCGCTTCTTTCAAAAAGATTTTAAGTGCGTCCTTTTGCCCAACACCTTCCCAGTGGGTTGGGATAATAATTTTTGGTTCAAACTGAACCGCAATCTTTTGTGCAAGTGCAGGCGCAAGAACACCATCTCCTCCGACAGGAACAAAAAGAATATCAATATTTTCATTTGCACCTTTTGCAGTTGTAGGCAGTGCGTCTTCAGAAAATGCTCCCAAAAAGCAGAGATTCATACCTTCCATCGCTACTGTATATATCGTGTTGATATGATCAACACCCTCACCATACTGAGTTTTTGAAAGGAAACCTTTAATAAAAATACCAGAGACTTCATACTCTCCAGGACCATCAATAACAAAAGAAGACTTGTCACCTCGAGAAGTAACATCCACACCGTTATGCTCAGGATCTTTTGATGAGATCAATGTAATATCTGCCCCGAATCGAGAGCTTTTTATGTTTGAATCTTTTGAAACTGGATTGACCGCAAGGACAGTATCTCCAAACTGTACTTTTATAAAATCAACACCGTGGTATGTAATAATCATGCAGGTATTATATCAGATTACATTTATTTACAAAAATGCCCGCGGTTTAAAGCCGTGGGCATTTGTATTTTGAGCATTTGTCTGGATCTTACCGTTCCGCCCGCTCGAATTCTCCAGCAAACTCCGGGCTGACCCATAAGTCGGCGCTCACCACCGCTTTCTGACCCAACTTGTGAGCGTTTTCCATGCCGATGCAACCAAACCGAGGTTGCATAATGTACTGCCGCAGAGCACCCTCGAGAGCTCTCCTTTCATTTAGCAAGTAAGACGGCTTGAACCGTTCTTGTGAACCGGAAAGCTCGACGCGTGTCGCCACTTCCTTATTCACCAACGGAAAAGAGATAATTCCGAGAAGCTCGACTCCGTCGACGCCCCTAAACCATAACTCGTGACAGTACTTTTCAGGCACCGGCACAAGCTGAAGATTGCTACGTTCAATTGACAGATGCAGCCACGCTCTCATCTCTTCCCTTTTTTGTCGCCGAAACGGTTCCGGCTCAAGGGTGGGTGCGAAAACCGAAACAACCAGTGCCTGCTGCTGTGTCTGCGTTGACTGTTTTGAGCTCTTGTACTTCTGTATTAGAACCCAGATAAGCGGCACCACAGCCGCAATGAGGATACCGAGTCCCCAGACCCAGTACACGATGTTTTCACTCATTTGGCAAATCTCCCTACCCACCATACAACACTATATTAAACAGAATGTCAAGCGTTTTTGGTAATGTGCACATACATTACCATGTGGACTTGACGGACGCCTTCTAACTATTGCAAAAAGACCATTTTTCTGTATACTACGTGAGTAATTTAATAACGGAGTCGAAAAGGAGTTAAACCCCATATTTCCAAGGACTCCCCTTGGAAATATGGGGCCTCCCCTCCCATTTACATAACAATGGCAAAAAAAACAGAAGTAAGTACAGAGGAAGTTATTGATAAAAAAGAAGATATGGAAGGTGAAGTGGTTAAAAAAGCTACTATCATGGATAGTTTCCTTGATAAAAGTGCTACCCCTCCATCAATCGATGATATTGTAGAAGGTACTGTTATCGGTATCGACAAAAATGCGGTATATATCGATATTCCACCATTTGGTACAGGTATCATCTTTGGACGCGAGTTCATGAGCGCTCGAGATATTATCAAGAAAATCAATATTGGTGACACAGTTGCAGGTAAAGTGGTTTCAATCTCAAACAAAGATGGATATATTGAAATCTCACTCAAAGAAGCACGACAAGCACTTATCTGGAGTGAAGCAGAGGATGCTATTCGAGATAAAAAAGTATTTGAAATTCCCGTACAAGATGCAAACAAAGGAGGACTTATTCTTACATGGCAAGGTATTTC
>CAZVIO010000018.1:0-1267 GCA_964627615.1 uncultured Candidatus Saccharibacteria bacterium | reverse complement strand
CTACCCTCGTGTAGCAGATGGCGACAAAGACGCAATCCTTTCTGAGCTTCGAAAACTTATTGGAACAAAAATCGGTGTTGCTATCATCGGTGCATCTCCAAAAGAAGGTAAACTTATCTTCTCAGAGAAAAACCCAACAGAGAAAAACAAAGATCATATCATTGGTAAATATCAACTCAATGATGTTGTGACCGGTGAAGTGACTGGAATGGTAGACTTCGGTGTATTCGTAAAAATCGAAGATGGACTTGAAGGACTCGTTCATATTTCAGAAATTGACTGGGCACTTGTAGAAAATCCACGACTTCTCTTCCGAGTTGGCGAAAAGATTAAAGTAAAGATTATCGAAATCAAAGACGGTAAGATTTCACTTTCTATCAAAGCACTCAAGGAAAATCCTTGGGCAAGCGCAGAAAACAAATACAAGAAAGACCAGGTTGTTGAGGCAGTAGTGATCAAGTTCAACAAACATGGAGCACTCGCATCAATCGAAGAAGGTATTGCAGGTTTGGTTCACATCTCAGAGTTTGGTTCAGAAGAAGCTCTCCGAAGTAAACTTGAACTTGGTAAACGATATACATTCAAAATTTCTCTCTTTGATCCAAAGGAACAGAAAATGACACTCTCATTTATTGATCCAAATAAGAAAGCAGAATAAAAGTAGAAGTTAGAAAAGAATAGAAAAAAGCTTCCCCTATGTCAGACATAGGGGAAGCTTTTTTATATTTTAAAAAAAGAGGAGTATGATATATCAAAGAGGTGATGTATGCCTACAGAAACATTTGTATGCTGCACACGTGCGGTTGTATATTTCGGCACCATGGCTCTGAATTTTCGTTTTGAGTATCAAGGATCTGTATGGAAGAAAACTTCTGACCAAACCGCCATCCTCGATACTGGACAAAATCCAGAACCACGATGGTTTGCATTTAACACACCCGTGATCCCTTGTCACCTGTGTGCATGTAGACAGTAGCTTCGCAACACATTCCCCCGAGGTCCGACCTCGGGGGAATTATATATACAAAAAGCCATAGGAAGTTCCCCTCCTATGGCATATTTCAGGCTGACACTTCCCTACTTCGAACCCGTAGGTTTGACGCCTTCTACCTTCTTTTTCCATAACTCTGCCCGAGTCTGGTCAGCAAGAGCCTTTTTCTTAAGATCGGCAACTCGATCAAGACACCCTTCGACATTTTTACAAACCCGTGAGACAAACTCAGGATCAGCTAATACACGCTCGATGATACTGAGATCCCACAGAATC
>CAZVIO010000017.1:11229-14482 GCA_964627615.1 uncultured Candidatus Saccharibacteria bacterium | reverse complement strand
ATTTAGACACAAAATCGCACTAGTGTACCAGGGAATATAGTTAGGTGGTTTGTTTAAAATTGTTTTGTTATACTGTAACGCATGAAAACAATACAAGGTTATTTACGATGGGTAGTGATTGGAGGTTTGTTTTTGGTACCGTTTGTACCATTTATCGTGTCTTCAACTATGCTCTTTCCGTTTATTACGGGAAAAGGGTTTGCGTTCCGTATTATTGTTGAGATTGTAGCAGCGTTATATGTGCTTCTTGCATGTATTGATGTTGAGTATCGACCAAAACTTTCACTGATTACAAAGGCAGTGCTTGTATTTACTGGTATTGTATTTATTGCCGTTTTGCTCGGAGAGAATCCAGCGAAAAGTCTCTGGTCAAACTATGAACGTATGGAAGGTTTTGTGCTTATTGCACACTTGGCTCTCTATTATATAGTTGCAAGTAGTATCTTTCATACAAAGGAGTGGTGGGACAAATTCTGGAACACTTCTCTGATTGCTTCAGCGTTGATCTCAGGATATGGTTTTATGCAGCTTGCAGGTCTCGCAACGATAAACCAAGGAGGTGTGCGTCTTGATGCAACATTTGGTAACGCATCATATCTTGCGATTTATATCGTCTTTCATATGTTTCTTGCAACGCAGTTCTTTATCCAGGCAAAAAACACAATGTATCGATGGTTGTATGGGATCCTTGTTGTTGCACAAGGAGTAATCTTGTACTTTACAGCAACTCGAGGAGCGATACTTGGATTGATCGGTGGAGCAGTAATTACTGCAATTATTATCGCATGGAAAGAACGTTCAGAACCAAAGGTTCGAAAAATTGCATGGGGACTCTGCATCTCGATCGTACTTCTTGTTGGAGTATTTATTGGGTTACGCAACACAACATTTGTAAAAAATAGTCCCGTATTGTCTCGATTCGCAACATTGTCATTTTCTGAAATAAAAACTCAGGGGCGATATTTTGTATGGCCTATGGCAATCGAAGGATTCAAGGAGCGACCAATTCTCGGGTGGGGACAAGAGAACTTTAATTATGTATTTAACAAGCATTACACACCACTCATGTATGCTCAGGAGCAGTGGTTTGACCGAACACATAACGTAGTGCTCGATTGGCTTATTGCAGGTGGTCTTCTTGGCTTCCTCTCATATCTTTCGTTGTACGCAGCCGTACTGTATTTCATGTGGAAAAAGTCAGATTTCTCTCTTGAAGAAAAAGCGGTGTTTACAGGATTTCTGTCTGCGTATTTCTTCCATAACTTCTTTGTGTTCGACAACCTCATTAGTTACATTATCTTCTTCTCATTACTTGCATATGTACATGGACGAAGTGTGCATCAGCATATCTGGGAGCGACTCACAACACGAGCAGTATCTCAAGACACATTTACATACATTGTCGTACCATGTGTGGCACTTGTGTGTGTAGCAACCATCTATATGGTCAACATACCTGCGATCATGACGTCAAAAAATCTGATTCGTGCAATCAGTCCTCAGACAGAAGGTCCAACAAAAAATCTTGAGTATTTCAAAAAGGCATTTGCATACGAATCATTTGGTTCATCTGAAGCGCTTGAACAGCTTGTGCCAGCGTCATCTCAAGTGATCCAGTCAGCAAGTCTACCTGATGCGTTCAAACAAGAGTTCTACACCTTTACTGCAGAACAGGTAGAAAAGAAAGTTGCACAGACTCCCAAAGATGCACGATACCTACTGTTCGCGGGTTCATTTTACAACCGAAATGGACAGTTTGATGAAAGTATCAAACATCTAGAGAAGGCAATCGAAAATTCTCCAAACAAACCAACAATGTATTTTGAATTAGGTTCAAGTTATATTGGTAAAAAAGAATACGCAAAAGCATTCGATATATTTGAAAAGGCATATAAACTCGAACCACGATTCCCTGATTCAGATATTGTGTACACTATCGGTGCGTTGTATGCGGGTAAGATCGATGTTGTAAAATCAATGTTGACTACACTCGGGACAAAAGCAATTACTGATGACCGAATCCTCCGTACATTTGCAGATTTGAAAGATTATCAAACAGTACTCGGTATATTGAATGCTCGGTTAGAAACAGATCCAAAAAATCCTCAAACACGAATCGCACTTGCAAGTGTATATGCAGAGATTGGCCAAAAACAAAAAGCAATTGCATTGATCGAAGCGTTGATAAAAGATTATCCTGATTTCAAAACACAAGGAACTGAATACATACAATCATTGTCACAGTAGGGAAGTGTTACTCTACAAAACAAAAAATACTCACGAGAGTATTTTTTGTTTTGTAAAAATATTTTTTCGTAAAATAAAGTTATCCCACACGGGGATTTCTTATTTTCTAAATTTGATTACAAATAAGAAAATAAAGTTATCCACAATTTTTTGAAAAAAAATATTGTGTTGAAGTCGTACTCGTATGATAATTAACACAGGTCGGAATGATGAAAGTTGTAAAATTTTTATCACGAACTTTTAAAAATTAATTTATTTTTTATCAACTGGCAACAGAAGATAATAAACAAATCACATGGCAGCAAAAAAGAAAAAAGTAGCTAAAAAAGCTACAAAGAAAGCAGCACCAAAGAAGAAGAAAACAGCTAAGAGAAAATAAATAGTTTTTTATAGAAAATTATTTACTTCGACTTCACTTCTCGGAAATAAAAAAGTTTACTTTATTATTTCATTCGAAGCTAGTCGAGGAAAATCTTCCAAAAAACCGCACTCAGCAATGAGATGCGGTTTTTTGTTTTTTGTGTTAAAATTGCCACACAAACGAGTGCATAATGGCTCAATAAGGCGTTTGTACTATATATATGAATTTTCTTAAAAATATATTCAAAAATCAAAACGACAAGGAAATCGATAAGCTCAAGCCTATTGTTGAGCGTATTAATGCGCTGGAAGCTTCATGTGTAGCACTTACCGATGATGCGTTAAAAGCGAAAACTACTGAATTTAAAGAGCGACTACGTGCAGGAGAGACATTGGATAGTATCGTACCAGAAGCATTTGCTGTAGTACGAGAAGCATCAAAGCGCACACTTGGTCAGCGACATTTTGATGTTCAACTTATGGGAGGATTGATTCTACAACAGGGTGGTATCCCAGAGATGCGTACTGGTGAAGGGAAAACTCTCGTAGCTACTTTGCCTGCATATACCAAAGCGCTTGCTGTTCTTGGTGTACATGTGGTAACTGTCAATGATTATCTTTCTCTTCGTGATGAGAGATGGATGGG
>CAZVIO010000017.1:8936-11219 GCA_964627615.1 uncultured Candidatus Saccharibacteria bacterium | reverse complement strand
GTTGGTGTTATCAACCATGAAGAGTCGTTTATATACGACCCACGTCATACAGAAAAAGATGCAGAACGAGATCAGGTCGGTTCATTTAAAGTAGTAAATGAATTTTTAAGACCATGTACTCGACGTGAAAGTTATGCAGCTGATATTACATATGGTACCAACAATGAGTTCGGTTTCGACTTTTTGAGAGACAATATTGAATATGAGACTGCTACACTACGACAACGAGGACATCATTTTGCAATTGTCGATGAGGTTGACTCGATTCTTATCGATGAAGCAAGAACTCCACTTATTATTTCAGCTCCATCAGCGGATTCAGGTGACATGTATTCACGATTCGCGGATATTGCGGCAAAGCTTTCTCCTGAAAGTGATTATACTGTTGATGAAAAATATAAATCAATATCACTTACTGATGCAGGTATTACACATGCAGAAAAATTGCTTGGCGTAGATAATATTTATACTGAAAAGGGGATTAAATACGTCCACCATTTGGAAACTGCAATAAAAGCTCGTGCATTATTTATGCGAGACAAAGAGTATGTAGTAAAAGATAACGAAGTGATCATTGTCGATGAGTTTACAGGGCGTCTGCAGCCAGGTAGACGTTGGTCGGAGGGTCTTCATCAGGCGATTGAAGCAAAAGAAAAAGTTGCAATTCAGAAAGAATCAAAAACATTTGCGTCGATTACATTTCAAAATTATTTTAGACTCTATAGTACTCTCTCGGGTATGACTGGTACTGCACGTACGTCATCAGAAGAGTTTTTCAAGGTATATGGACTCCATGTGGTGACAGTGCCAACCAACAAACCAGTGGCACGTATCGACAGAAATGATCTTATTTTTAAAACAGAGACAGGTAAGTTCAAAGCAGTTGCACGTGAAGTAAAGGAGCGTTGGAAAAAAGGTCAGCCGGTGCTTGTGGGAACCGTATCAATCGAACGCAATGAACTGCTCGGAGAATATCTGAAAGCAGAAGGTATTCCACATGAAATATTGAATGCAAAAAACCATGCTCGTGAAGGAGAGATTATTGCTCAGGCAGGTAAGCGTGGTGCCGTAACAATTGCAACAAACCTTGCAGGGCGAGGAGTAGACGTAAAGCTTGGAGGTAATCCTTCAACAAAAGAACAGAGTGATGAAGTAAAAGCACTTGGTGGGCTTTTTGTGCTTGGTACAGAACGTCATGATGCACGTCGTATCGACAATCAGTTGCGAGGCCGCTCAGGTCGTCAGGGTGACCCAGGTGAGACTCAGTTTTTTGTTTCGCTCGAAGATACACTTATGCGTGTATTTGGAGGAGAGCGCCTCAAATCAATGATGAATACACTTGGTGTCCCAGATGATGAACCGATTGAAAATAAATTTATTACTCGGTCTATTGAGCAAGCTCAAGAAAAAATCGAGGGGTTTAATTTTGATGCTCGAAAACACGTGCTCGAATTTGATGATGTATTGAATTATCAACGAAAGATCTTTTATCAACGAAGAAGTGCGATCCTTACCGGTGATCAGCAAGTTGTAAAAGACTATATTAAAGAGCTCGGAGTATCTCTTACTGACGAAGAGAAAAAAGCATTACAGGAAAAGGTGGAACATGCGGAAGATGACCTTGTATCAGCGTTCCGACAAGCGATCCTGCAGACAATGGATATGTATTGGGTAGAGCATCTCGAGGTGATGGACTACATGAGAAGTAGTGTAAATCTTCGTGCATACGGACAGAGAGATCCGCTGACTGAGTACAAACGAGAGGGGTTGAGACTCTTCAAAGAGATGGAAGATTCAATAAATGAACAAGTACTTCGACTACTTCCTCAGATAAAAGCACATGAAATCGCTGCACCTGAACGCATTAATCTTCAGGAGATTCGCGAGGGTTCGGATATACTCACAAAAGAAAAACAAGTAAGTGCTACTACATCACACGAAGTTGGAAGAAATGATCCATGTCCTTGTGGCGCTATTAATCCTGAAACAGGGGAGGTGTATAAATACAAAAAATGTGGGATGATTAATGCACCGCATCATAAGCACAACTAACTCTTTATTACATGATACACACTGTTATCCAACTCCTCGAGAAGTTTGTCGTCCCTTTGGGAGGTATGGGTGTGTTTCTTGCTGAAGTAATCGAAGAGATTATCGTACCAATACCTTCTGCGGCTATTTTGCTCGGCTCAGGTTTCATATTTCTCAAAGGTGCAATCTCATGGGCATTTATAAGTACACTCATGTTTACTATTGTGTTACCAGCTGCTGCAGGTCTCACAC
>CAZVIO010000017.1:5349-8926 GCA_964627615.1 uncultured Candidatus Saccharibacteria bacterium | reverse complement strand
CTCGGATCATTGGTGATATATGGTCTTGCCTACAAAGGAGGTAAGCCTTTTCTTGATACATATGGAAAGTGGCTTGGAGTAGGATGGAGTGATATTGAATATGTTACAAAAAAATTCGAAGGAGGTACGTTTGATGAGATATCTATGATACTTGCACGAATCTTTCCGATTATTCCAAGTGTTCTTATTGCTGTTTTTTGTGGTGTCACACGTATGCCGTATAAAAAGTATATTGTTCTTACTGCTATCGGTGCGTTCTTCAAAGCATTCTTTTTAGCACTGATTGGGTGGCAGGTAGGTGAGTTTTATATGAGATATGCAAGTATCATTAGCCGCATAGAAAATACGGTCTTTATTGGGGTTATTATGTGTATAACAGGCTTTATTATCTATAGAAAAGTAAAACAAAAAGTGATACAATAAAGCCTATATGAAAAAGCAAATCGCCATCATTGTCGGAGTTCTTATCCTTGTTCTTGCAGGAGCCTTTTTTGCCCAAAAAGACACCGGTTCAAATGTATATGACTCATTTGCAACATGTATCAAGGATTCAGGAGCAACCTTCTTTGGTGCTTTCTGGTGTCCTCACTGTCGAGAACAGAAGGCTATGTTTGGCAATTCAGCAAAATTACTCCCATATGTTGAGTGTTCGTCACCTGATGGTCAGACTCAGCTTGCTGTATGTAAAGACAAAGGTGTTGGTAGTTACCCTACATGGGATTTTGCAAACGGGGAGCGTGTAAACGGATCAATGGAACTTGAAGACTTGGCAGCAAAGACAGGATGTGTACTACCAACCCCTGAAGAATAATATGATTGAAGAACTTGCTACACCAGTTATAGCCGGAACAACACTGCTCTCGCATGTTGTTTTTGTTGTATTTCTTTTTGTGTACACAACTCAAGGTACCTTTAAAGAGGGAACACATCAGTTTGTAAAAAAATATATCGATGAAATTATTTTCCTCATTTCATTTGCAGCACTTGCAGGAAGTCTCGTGTATTCAAATATTGTAGGTTTCCCACCATGTGATCTTTGTTGGATTCAACGAATCTTCATGTATCCACAAACAGTGATTGCGGGAGTATCTTTGTGGAGAAAAGAAAAGTTGGCGGTGTACTACACACTACCATTATCAGTGCTTGGAGGTTTGGTGGCATTATTTCAATCGCTCACTGATTGGGGTATTGGCGGGTCACTCCTACCATGTACCGCAGAAGGGGGAGCGTGTGCTCGGGTGTATGTGATGGAGTATGGATACATCACCATCCCAGTGATGGCACTCACCACATTTGTGTATCTTCTCACTGTCAGTGTTATATACAAAAGAGCTCGGTAAAAAAGTATTTCATCTTTTGTTCAGGTATCACCATTTCAAATCAACAACATACCCCAAGGCACAGCTTTGGGGTATTTTGTACAAACCTGGTGAGGTTCTGTGTGGGGAAGTTGCTGACTGATAGTGTCTGAAGAAAGAGGATAAAGTTTCAAAATGTACACATACATGATCTTTGTATGGGACACAAGGTTTGCTGCTGAAGAAAGACTTTTGACTTGAGTGCTGTTATAGAATACATTAAAGCTATGGAAAAAAATCAACATAAAAAAATTATTACTATTGTTACACACAGTGGTCAATTTCATACAGATGATGTTTTTGCAGTTGCGACACTTAGACTACTTTTGGAAAATGATACACAAGAAGTTGTTGTACACCGTACTCGAGATACTCAGATCATCAGCACGGCAGATTATGTAGTTGATGTAGGTGAAGTATATAATCCAGCAGAAAGACGTTTTGATCATCATCAACAACAGGGTGCAGGGGTGAGAGAAGATGGTATCCCGTACGCGTCATTTGGACTTGTATGGAAGGAGTATGGGGACAGGATAGTGGGTGGAGATAAGGATATCAGTAACCAGATTGAACAAAAGCTCGTTAAACCAATAGATGCGATGGATAATGGGATCAACTTTATGAAGTCTGACCGAGATGGCTTGTTTATGTATGATCTAAAGGATGTAACCTTTGCATATAAGAATACATGGAAAGAGGATGACGAGATGCTCAGTGAAAATTTTAAATATTTGACAGGGTTTGCAATGAATTTAATCAAGCGAGAAATTTCAGTCCTCAAGGACATAAGAGAGAGTGATATTGAAGTAAATAAAATAATGGCTCAACAGCAATACAAAACATTACTAATCCTTGATAAACCATATCAATATGAGCTATCAGTGTCTAGTAAGCCTTATATACTTTTAGTCGTTCATCCTAAAAGACAAGATGATACATGGGCAGTAGAGACGGCAAGAGATGATATTAGTTCATACAAATCAAGAATTGATCTACCTGCAGAATGGGCAGGTAAAAGCGGTGCAGAATTGAGAGAAGTAACTGGAGTAGATGATGCAATCTTTTGTCACAAGGGGAGATTTATTGCGGTAGCACAGACGAGAGAGGGGGCGATCAAGCTCGCAGAGCTTGCGCTGAAAGCAGCTCAATAATCTGTAAAGCCTCTTAAGTCACAAGTTTATAAAGTTTGAGATATACACTTTTTACTTTACGAACTTGATGGACTTTCGACTCTTAATCCTGTACTCTGTGAGTATGTTTATCGATGAAGTAACTCTTAATATAAAAGCTGGTGACGGAGGCGATGGTATCGTTGCATGGAGACATGAAAAGGGTATTGATCATGCAGGTCCAGGTGGTGGTGATGGAGGTAACGGCGGTGATGTTTTTGCTCGTGGAACACGAGATATTGCAGGACTTGCTCAATACAATTACGAAAAAGATTTTGCTGCTGAAAATGGCGTCACTGGTTTAAATAAAGGCATGAAAGGTGCAAATGGGAAAGATCTCATTATGGATTTTCCTATTGGCTCTGTGCTAAAAAATAAAAATACAGGAGAAGAATTTGATATTTTATCTACTGAACCAGTATTGATATTAAAAGGGGGAAGAGGTGGTTTCGGTAACGAGCATTTTAAAGGTTCTCGTAATATAACTCCAAAAGAATCTACTCCAGGAAAACCAGGTGAACAAGCAGAGTTTTTTGTTGAACTAAAACTTGTAGTTGATCTAGGTTTTATTGGTCTTCCGAATGCAGGGAAATCAAGTCTGCTAAACGCTCTCACTAATGCAAAAGCAAAAGTGGGAAACTATCAGTTTACGACATTGTCACCAAATCTAGGTGATTTATACGGTTTTATTCTTGCAGATATTCCAGGGTTGATCGAAGGTGCTTCTCTTGGAAAAGGTCTTGGATTTAAATTCCTCCGTCACGTATCTCGCACACGTGTACTCCTTCATTGTATTTCAGCTGATACACCAGACTGTCTCGAGGTATATTCATTGGTACGTAAGGAGCTAGAATCATACTCAAACGATCTTGCAGCAAAAGAAGAGTATGTTCTTCTTACGAAAACAGACCTCGTTTCTCCAGAGGATCTCGCTCAACGAAAGGATTTATTTGAAAAAATGGGTAAACATGTCCTTACGGTATCGATTATAGACGATGAATCTCTCAAAAATCTTTCAGATTTCCTTGTAAAGATGTTACAAAAAGGTGA
>CAZVIO010000017.1:0-5333 GCA_964627615.1 uncultured Candidatus Saccharibacteria bacterium | reverse complement strand
TTTAAATTAAAAATTATTCATGTCTTCGTATAAAGCAACAATTGGTCTAGAAATACACGTTGAATTAAAGACAAAATCAAAAATGTTTTGTTCGTGTGCCAATGATCCCGAGATAGATACTCCTAATATCCATGTTTGTCCTATCTGTATGGGGCATCCAGGGACATTACCTGTCGTAAACAAAGAAGCTGTACGCAAAGTTCTTGCTGTAGGGCTTGCTTTAGGCTCAAAAATAGCTGATTTTACCGAGTTTGACCGAAAAAACTACTTCTACCCAGATATTCCTAAAGGATATCAGATTAGCCAGTATAAATATCCGCTTGTAAGTGGAGGTGAACTTGCTGGAGTAGGTATTACTCGTATCCATCTGGAAGAGGACACGGCGAGATCAAGTCATGAAAAAGAAGGTAAGAGTTTGGTTGACTTCAACAGAGCAGGTGTGCCCCTTATGGAGCTCGTAACTGAGCCTGTTATCCATACTCCAGAACAGGCAATGAACTTTGGGCGTGAACTCCAAATAATGTTGCAATATATGGGTATCTCGGATGCCAACATGGAAAAAGGGCAGATGAGAGTGGAGGTAAATATTTCCATTTCCCCTACACCTGTAGGGGAAATAAATAAAATAGATAATACTGTACCTAATTTATTAGGTACAAAACTAGGAACAAAAGTTGAGGTTAAAAACATCAATTCATTCAAAGCTGCCGGTAAAGCAATCGAATATGAGTTTGCACGACAAAGTGCACTTCTCGATGCCGGAGAGAAAGTTAAACAAGAGACAAGGGGATGGGATGAGAATAAACAACTTACATTTTCACAAAGATCAAAAGAGAACTCTGATGACTATAGATACTTTCCTGATCCTGATATTCCAAAATTCAAGCTCAGTGAGATCAAAGAATTCACAAGAGAAGAGATTTTAAAGACAATTCCCGAGACTCCTGTTCAAAAAAGGGTACGATTAAGTGAAAAATATGGCTTAAAAGCTGAAGATATTGAAAATTACGTCTTTAACCGTGAAATAGGGGCCTTTTTCGAAGAAGCAGTAAGACTGTTCACAGAGAACGTGAAGACAGAAGGGGGTGAAGAAAACGCAGAATCAATCAAAATACTCTCTAATTATATGGTATCTGACATTACAGGCATCACCAAAGGCTCAAATTTGCCCTTTCCTGAGGCTTTTGGGTACTTAACGCCGTTAGATGTGGCTACAGTAGTAACTCTCATTAGAAGTGGCGATTTGTCCTCTAGAGGAGCAAAGGAACTTATCAAGGTTCTTTATGAAAAGGGAACTGAAGGAGTATCTATTAAAGAAATTGCAGAAAAACAAGGTTTGATTCAAAAAAGTGACCCTGAAGAACTAAAAAAGATTATTACTGAGATTGTAGAGAAGAATCCTGACGTAGTAACTGATTATAAATCAGGAAACGTTGCGGTATTTCAATTTTTTGTTGGCCAAGCTATGAAGGCAACCAAAGGAGCAGGGAATCCAGAGGTGATTAAAAGTATTATTACGGATTTGTTGAAATAGATTTACTAATAAAATAACAAAAAACTCATCAATGGATTGATTGATGAGTTTTTTGTTAGTCCTCGAGGTGTTGGACGATAAGTCTACGTACCTGAGCCTTAGTGCTTCTTCGGAGTCCCGCATTGGTCTCTATCTCATGAATGACTCTCTCGAGATCCTCAATCTTGTAGACCCTGTAATTATTCATAGGATGCCGATGAGCTTTTAGCTTTCCATTCTTATCCCAGTTTCTTAAAGTGAGTGGAGTCACGTTAAGAATCTTCGAAGCTTGCTTTATTGTTATGTATAATTTTGCCATATTTTTAGCCATAAAACCTTACTAAAGGTATATAGGAAGCTATATAAATTTATTAAGGTTTATATATGTTATATAATGTATTTTTATTAAAATATAAAGGACATAATTATGATCAAAACCTACTAAGTTATACCGACGTAATCACATAATGACTTAATTTTTTTGAATGTAATCTATATCTTTATGTATATTTATATATACATTATACACATTTTATCTCTTTATGCATAAATAGTAGATATTAGGCATGTTGATAGTATTTTTGCTCTATTTTCGCTATTTTTTGCATGAGTAAAGACTCATAGTAATGATTTTAAACTCAATATAACGCATTTTAGAGCCTTGTTTTGTGCATATTTTCTATCTAATCTCTGTTTTTAGACAAAAATTGGTAAAAAATAACTCATTTATCCTTTAGGTATAGATACATAATTCGGCGGCAGGTATCAAAAGTACATCTCTTTTAGGGTAACCTTTTTTAATCATTTTCAGTTGTTCGAGCAGTCATTTTTTGATGGTTTGTTGCTCACTACGCTACCTCTGGTACGGTGCTTTTTTTGATCATTTTTTAGCTAAAATTTACCTCAAAAATGTTCATCTCGAATGTCCGAGTTATCCTTAGTTATCCACATATTTAGGCTATCTCGGAAGAAAAAATTTAGTTATAATTTTACTAATGAGTTCCGATTTATATTTCAATAATATAAAGTACATCTCCGCAAAAACTGCCGCATCTATTTCGGGCTATACTTCTGACTACATTGGTCAACTTTGTCGAGGAAAAAAACTTGTGTGTGAACGAGTTGGCAAGTCTTGGTATGTATCAGAAAAATCTCTCACTGACTATGTTGCATTTGCTCTTGAACAAGCAAAACTCGCTCGAGAAGTTCAGTCTGCAACACTTAAGAGTGCACAAATAAAAAATACAAAAGTTTCTACTCCAGTTTCTACTCCTGTTGTAGAAAAATCAGAAACTAAAAAAGTTGTTGAAAATCCAACAGTAAAGCCAGTAATTGCTTCTCCTGTAGAAAATGTTGTAGGGAAGTTTTATGTTCATTACCCAACAATACTTACAAAACTTACAGATTCTGCTCGTACACACAAATCATTTATCTATGCTGATATTGCAAAGAAAGCTCTTGCAGTAGCTTTTGTATTTGTGATTGGTTTTGGTTTTGCAGGAGCAACAACATATTTTGCACCACAAGTATCAAAGGTAGCAGTAAAATCATACGGCGCATTTGCACGAGTAAATGATTTTTATGTAAAGAGAATTACTGCATTTTATAACAATACAATCCAGAATATCGGAAGTAATACTGCTCACAATAATATCGCTTCAGTGGCGAGTGTTGATACTGCTTCTTCTGTTGATGCACCATCTACTTCTGTATACAAGAGTCTTAATAACTGGTTTGCAAAAACTGGTCGTGCAGTTGCAGGATTCTTCTCTAAACGAGAGGGTGTTGTCGTGATCAATCCTACATCAAACACAAAACAAACTGTTGCTGTTGCGACATCAACAAAACCTCGCGTAGTACAAAATAATAAAACTGCAACTATTGTAAATAATAATGTAGTTGAGCGTGTAGTTGAAAAAGTATTGGTAAGTTATGTAGGTGCAGAAACTCTTGAGAAAGAGATTGCAAATCTCAAACTTTCTATCGACAACCGTTTTGCTGGTCTTTCAACTGGTTCTGGTGGATCAGTTACAAACATTTACCAGCAGATTGCTCAGTCACAGCGCATTGATAGTTTGACTGGTACAACAATCAATAACCCAACAATTATTGGTGGAACAATTTCTGGTATTACATTCCAGTCTGGTGACATCAACTTCTCAAGTGGATTCTCTGCAGGAACAACAACCTTCACAAGTTTGATTGTTTCAAATACATCAACTTCTACATTTGCAGGAGGTATCGAGCTTGGTAGTGGATGTATTTCAGTTGGTGGTGTATGTATCGGTGGAGGTAGTGGTAGTGGTGATGTGGGTGCGGGTACTCAGGGTCAGATTGCATTTTATAATGCAAACGGCACTGAAGTGTCAGCAACATCATCACTTTTTGTATCTCCAGCTGGTTTTGTAGGTCTCGGCACCACCTCACCATTCGCTCGTCTCTCTGTAGTAGGTAATGCATTTGTAACAGGAAACATCACTGGAGCAAACCTTGTTGCAACAGGTACATTGTCAGTATCTGGTAACACAACACTTGCTGCTGCAACCACTACATCTCTCGCAATCACTGGAGTTACTTCATCTCTCCTTAAAACAACAGCAGCAGGATCAGTAGTATCTGCAATCGCTGGCACAGACTATATCGCATCAGCAACAGGAGACTGGACAGGAACATTCGACGGTCAAGAAGGATCATACTACCTCAATGCATCTAACCTCACTAACTTCGGTACACCATTCTACTCATTCTTCTCTGCAACAACTACTACAGCTCTTGCTGAAGGATCAAATCTTTACTATACAGATGCGCGAGCACGACAAGCACTTTCATCATCTGCAACAGGTCTTTCATACAACAATACTTCAGGGGTGTTGAGTCTTACTTCTGGATACACAATCCCACTTTCTGCATCAACAACAAACTGGAATGCATTCTATGATGCTCCATCAACACGCATCACTGCTGGAACAGATCTTGCATGGACAGGAAACACACTTAACTTCACTGGTTCATACGAATCTCCACTTTCATTTACATATCCACTCAACCGATCAGCAAATACAATCTCACTTCTCTTTGGTACAACAACAAACAATGTATGGTCTGGATCAAACACCTTTAACGGCAACGTAGCATTCGGTTCACTCGGAAATGGTTTCGCATACATCGGTTCATCAGGACGAATCAACTCAATTGCATCATCTTCAGTAAACCTCTCATGGTTTAACAACGATGCAGGATTCGTAACTGCAGCAGGTGCATTCCCATTCACTTCAGTAACAGGATACAATGCAACATCAACAACACTCGGACTTCTTAATGGATTCTTCTCAACTGCATCATCAACAATCTCAGGTAACCTCAATCTCCCATCACTTTCAAATGGTTCACTTGCTGTATTTGGTGGAGTTGTATCATCTAGTGCAACAACTACAGCAGGTACAGGACTTACATACTCTGCAAATGCATTCAACGTAAATACAACTCAAAACATCACACGACTTTCAAACCTTTCTTCAAATGGTTTCGTAAAAGCAATCAACGGAGACGGTACACTTTCAATCGACACAACAACATATCAGCCATCAGGAACATACCTCACTGCACTTGGTTCAGGATACAGTACAACTACAAACACATCAGTTACATTCTCTACATCAACACTTTCATTTAACGGACTTACTCTTGGTCAAACAATCGTTCCAGGAGCAGGTGCACTTACCCTTACACCAACACTCTCTGGTACATTGAACAATGCAGGTTTGACTAACTCTTCAATCACGCTTAACGGCTCATCTGTATCTCTCGGAGGTTCACTCAC
>CAZVIO010000016.1:5594-14597 GCA_964627615.1 uncultured Candidatus Saccharibacteria bacterium | reverse complement strand
GCCTCCCTCATCGTCAACTCCGGCGTCAACGGAGCATCCTGTCTCTCTATCGACTCTCAGGTAGGAGGAGTATCAACATCATCATTCTCTCCAGGACAACAATTCACCCTTGTTGCTCGTCTTCGTAATACAGGTACAAAGGTATGGGACAACGTATACACAAGTGCATCAGACCAAGAACACTTCTTAGGAGCATGGAGTCCTTCAGGTGATCCATGGGGTGCAGGTTCTGGAAGAACACGTCTTCCAAATGGAACTGCAGTACCACCTAATGGGGAAGTAACCTTTACCCGTACCTTAACTGCACCATCTACTCCAGGTACCTATGACTTTCAGTTTGCTATAGTTGAAGATGGAGTTCAATGGATCACTGCACCAGGTGCTGTGTGTGTGAAGTCTGGTGGGGTGACGGTGACCTCTGGAAGTCCAATTACTGTAAGTTTGTCTGCATACTACTCAGCTATCACAAACTATCCTACAACACCTAATAACACGATCTATTGGAATACAACTGGAAATCCAGACTCATGTACACCATCTGGATCATCCCCATGGAGCAGTGCGGTGATTAGTCCAATCAGTGGCGGTAACCATTACCAAGGAAACTATCCGGGTACAGGAACATATACCTACAATATCACCTGTACAAAAGCAGGGGTACCAAATGCAACCGCATCTATCACTGTGCCTGTATCAAGTGTATCCCAATACATTCTTACCGCACTTAAACCTATCGGAGGAAGGATTACTACAACAGATACGCATATTTCTTGTGGATCTATCTGTAGTCGCCAATATTCAGAAGGCGCATCAGTCACACTTCAGGCGGTTCCTGACACTGCATACTGGAGATTTGTAGGGTGGGGAGGGGCATGTAGTGGTCAGGGAACAGGGAATTGTACTGTTATAATGAACGGAAACGTAACAGTCAGTGCCCAATTTAGACCAAGATCTCTCTTTTATCAAGAATTTTAAGTACAATCGGGTTTTATCTCAAAAACCCACTAACTGAGGCATTTTACTGATTATAGACTTTAGCAATAAATGGCTTTATTAAGCCGTTTATTCTATATATTTCAAAAAAAGTCCTTGACAGAAAGGGTAGGGGTGTGCTAGAGTATAAGGGACTCAAACATCGTATGTTGAGTCTTTTCATTAGGGTCAAACCACCCTTCGCTCCGGATACGTCAGAATTACTACTTAAAAAACGTCTTATTTTAAATTTTACAGCTATTAGTTTGTTTATGGTTTTCTCAACAGTTGCAGGTGTTCACACTCCAGTAACTATTACAGAAGCTCCTACAATGGAAGTTCAAGTAAAAAACCAAGCTCTTAGAAAAGAAAATATTGAAAAGAAGATGTCTACAGAAGAGTATGTGCGAAATCATTTCGCCGATACTCCGATCCTTGCAGAGATTGCACGATGTGAATCTCAGTTTCGTCAGTTCGATAAGAACGGTGAAGTATTGCGAGGTGTAGTAAACGATCGTGACGTTGGAGTAATGCAGATTAACGAGTATTACCACTTGGAGACTGCTGAAAAGACAAACATCGACATCTATACTCTTGAAGGAAACCTTGAATACGGACGAAAACTTTATGAAAAGTTTGGTACCGATCCATGGAATGCTTCTAAACCTTGTTGGGGTAAAAATCTTGAACAGCTTGCTGTTGAAGTAAAAGCCTAAGCAAACTCAAAAAACAAAAAACTCTCATGATTGAGAGTTTTTTGTTTTATATAAAACCACCGCTTCCATACAAAGATGGCAGCGGGGTATACACTACCTGCACTGCATAGCTTGTTCTCGTATGGTACGGATCAGTTCATCCATAGAGTACGTATTTTTTTCAATCGTACGAATAGTGAACATGAACGAACGAGATTCAATGTCCTCCTGAGCTAACCTTATGTTGCGAGTATAGATTACAGCCAGATTAGGTTTTCTATTTCGATTCAAATACTCAAACAGATGCAATGATGCTTCATCTGTGTACAATGGGCTCTCAGGGTGTAACGTAGGAATTCTTTGGACAAGTTGACGATACTCATCACTGTCATCTGATTTGTCTTTGTCGCACAAACCAAATGAGTGCTCAGCTATGACAGTGTCAAACTCACGACTATGCGCATCCGCAACAAAACTTTGCAACGTCTCATACGCACTAATACCAGATCCATCGAAAGCACCCGTAAGTGCATCAATAATCTGTGCCAATTCGCCGGGGAGAAACTGCCCGACAATTGCAATCTTCATATGTGTACAAATCCTCCAGGACTATTTATAGCACGTAGAATATACTGTGTGCAAAATTTACATACCGCATATTGTGCTTGTTGTGTATAGAGGGGAGGAGTATAAGCATGTCGCACAATATATCTTTTGTACATGCTAGCCCTCAGGAAAGGCTTTGTTTTAATTCATTTAATTAAAATTATTATGTTGGATATTATCTACATATATAAAAAATCCCACACTCTCCCCTTGAGGTCAGGATCTTTTTATTACTTTTTATATGTACCCTTTTATAAAGTAATTCCTATTTTTCTCTACTCCTAAAATTTCTGTTCCCGATAGGGAAGTCCCCTATCCTGCATTCATTCTCATTATTTCTAGATTTAATTAAAAATATCTTTTGCCATTATTTTAATTACTGACTGATGATCTGGGTCTTGAATACTCTCCATAAAGACAGCAAGCTCATCAAGTATATATTTTGATTTTAAGGTCTTGTTATTTAGTCCACAAGCAACAGAAAATGCAAGAGAAGCTGTTCTCTTATTGCCGTCAGTAAAAGGATGGTTTTTAATGATGAAATAAAAATATGCTACCAACTTTTCTTCAGTTGTAGGATACAGTTCTTTTCCAAAGTAAGAACCATTAATACTGGAAATAATTGCTTCGACTTTATTTTTAGCAGATTGATTTGCTGAAAAAGATACCAGGTTTCTTTCAACGAGAGACTCGTATATCAGGAAAACTGCGTTGGATGTCAACGGTTGAAATTGTTTTTTTGCCTTGGTCATAGTCGCGTAAAGACTCTATTGCTTTGATATTCTTATAAAGCTGTTTTTAGACCTCTTTCTTTATAGATGGCTTCTTGAAAAATGTAAGTATCTTTTTAAGATTCATAAGAACCATTTTAACATGAATGTATTTTGAGAGCTACTACACATTTTTACCTGCCACATACCCAGTAGTCCAACACAGTTGCAAAGAGAAGCCTCCTGAAGGTCTATCTATATGAATCATATCCCCTGTAAGAAACAAATTATTTATTTTAGTAGATCTCATTGTTTTTGTATCAATCTCACGAATATCAACACCACCATCCGCAACAACTGCTTTGTCGAATCCAAGAAGCCCTGAAATTGACACAGGTAATGCTTTGATAAGTTTTACGATATCCTTACGCATCTCTTTTGTCACACTGTGTGTTTTAATATCTCCATCGATATGTGGTAATAAGCTCAACAGTACTCGCGATGTGCCATGTGGAGCAATTTCAGAAAATACATTTTTAAGTGCTTTATTTTTATGTTCATCAAATATGTTAATGATATGTTTTTCCAATGTCCCAAGGTCTTTGTCGGGATATGTATCAATATGGAGAGTCACCAGTCCTTTATGGAGCAGATCCGCAATCTCTTTTGCGGTATTGAGAATCAACGGTCCAGAAAGACCAAAATGCGTGCATAACACTTTACCTTTTTTGGTAAATGCCTTTGTACCATCAACAAAAAACGAAAGTTTCACTGGATGTTCGAGAGAACCAAGAGAAATCCCTGCAAGTTCTTTAACCCAAGAATCTTCGACAGTAATCGGTACGATAGTTGGAGTAGGTTCATGTATCGTATGTCCAAGTTCTCGCAACCACCCAAACCCATCACCTGTTGAACCTGTCTCGGGGTGGGAGAGTCCACCGGTTGCTATCACCACAGACTCCCCTTCAAACACTCCTTTTTTTGTAATTATTTTTGAAATATTTTTTTCTTTAATTTCAAGTGAAAGTACTGGATTATCTGTGACCACCGTCACCTGATTTTCTTTTAGGAATGCAATCAACACATCGCACACATCAGATGCTTTTTCTGATTGGGGAAAGGCTCGTTTTCGAGCTTCTACAAAAAGGGGAAGTCCCCTGCCCTCAAAAAATTCAAATGTTTCTTTGACACCACATACAGAAAAAGGAGAATATAAAAAATCTTTTGCTTCTTTGTAGTGTGCAAGTAAAGCGTGAATATCATACTCAGCATTGGTAATATTACATCGTCCCCCACCTGTAATACGGAGTTTCTCTCCAAGTCGCTTGTTTTTCTCAATCAAAAGTACACGCTTTCCGCGCGCTCCAGCAAACCCTGCAGCCATCATGCCGGATGCTCCCCCACCGATTACCACCACATCAAATTTTTCTTGAACAGTACTCATACGACATGTTACCAATTAAGCATTGTGATTGTGAGTTGAACTGCTGTTGCAAAAGATACCCACAGAAGATACGGGATATTTATGACCGCAATCCATGTCAGACGTGTCCGAACTACCCACAGTGCCCAAACAAGAGTTCCGAGTACAAGTAAGATATCGATTGATGCAAGTGGGAGATTATTCAAACCAAACTGTATTGGAGTAAAAAGAAGATTAAAAACAATATTAAGTGCAAATGGGAGTGCAACTTTTCCGGGTAATCTTTTCTTGAAAAACTGAAAAAATACATACCCAAAAGAAATCGCAATAAGGATATACAACACGGTCCATACCGGCCCAAAAATCCATGAAGGAGGTGCCCAACTCGGCTTTATTAGTTGCGCATATTGAGTGTAGTTTTGCAAAACGTACAAAAAACAGACGATTCACCTCTGTTCCATTAAGAATAATTATTCAGTAGTCACACCATCGAAATCAGCTTCATTTTCCATCGCTTCAGTTTTTGTTGCACGAACAATACCCTCTCTGTGATGTGAAGGAGCGTAAATAGTATAAAACTTGAGTGATTCTGAATCTGAAGTGTTCATTACATTATGCTCTGTTCCTGCAGGCACCACGATCGCATCACCATCAGTTACTTCGTATTCAGTCTCACCTACCACCACTTTCCCCTGCCCTGCATCAAATCGAAAAAACTGATCGTTTTCCTCGTGTACTTCTGAGCCAATATCTTCACCTGGAAGGAGTGACATAAGCACGAGCTGCATATGCTTTCCGGTATAAAGCACATGACGAAAATCTGTGTTGTCTTTTGTGAGACCTTCGATATGTCCAAAGTATCCTTTTTTCATAGGTATATATGATTAGCTTTTAATCTCTGTAAACGTAACGTTTGTAGGAAGTACAAATTTTGACTCATCAACACTCCACTCTTTGCAGTCATAATCACCGATCTGCGATGCGTTGAAACTATATGTTCCAGATGTACCTGTGTTCACAGCAGCATCTCCACCAACCACTTCCACAACCTTTGCTTTAAAACCTTTACCTGCCATAAGAGAAGACCATGTGTATGTAAAGTTATCTCGTACGATCATTGATGTATCTACATTCATACCTTGTACAGTAGTTGAAAATTCTCCACGAATTCTATCTTTATCGATAAATACAGTACCTTTACTTGTCATATCACCCACATACTGATCAACAGTACACTGATACGAACCACCTTGTTTAAGTAATTCACTAAAAGGTATTTTTTTACCTGCGGGCTGAGTGCCACCTGCAAGATTACCCGCATCTTCTACCACAGGAGTAGCGTCTTTACTTGTATACATATATACACCACCTCCGATCACTACCAATACCGCGAGGATTATCCCCATTATTTTTGTATTCATCATATGCACACTAGTATAGCAAAAAATTAGCTATTTAAATAGTATTCCAATGTATACATCCAATCCACATCATCTTCACCACTCTCACGTTTTTGTTTGAGAAGCCACTCGAGATACCCACGATCATTTTTTACTACTTCAGCAATTGCTTTATCTTTATATTTTCCAAAATTAAATTTTTTATACAATGACGGTACACTCGAAATCTCTATCATTTTCTGAATTGCGGTTTCATCATCAGGAGTTGATTCACGCACTTTCGACAAAAGTCTTTGAAACACAACAGATAATACATTTACATCACCTTCAGCATCATGTGCATTACCGGGAACATCGAGGTCTAGATAGTATCTTAGATACTGAAGATTATACTCAGGAATCACACCGCCACTGTCCAAATACCGAGCAACTCGAAGTGTACAGATAAACTGCGGAATTTCTAAACCTTCCCGTTTGAGCATTTCAAGATCAAACAATGCATTGTGTGCCACAAGGACACCTGTAGAAAGAAGTGATTGAAGTTCACGAGCAAACTCACTTCCTTTAAATGGTTCTTTGTCTGCAAGCATTTTGTTGGTGATATGCGTAATACTCATTGATTTTACTGACATCGGTAGCGGGGGTTTAAAATATCCAACCTTTACTTCATCTCCAACCTGATAACACACCTGAGCAAGTCGATCAGTTTTTTCAATTCCAGTTGTTTCAGTATCAAGAAAAATTAATTTCATATGTATCAGTATAGCAGACTTTTTTAGAGCATAGAAAAACCACCAACCGCAGGTGATCTTTCAGGTTGGTGGTGGTGGTTTAGAGATGATACACATCGGTATCATCTACTGTATCGAACACAGAAGGTTCCTCCGTTGCCTTCTGTTTTTCTTTGATAGAGTGCTTATGGAGCACTTCATTCGGAAAGAACTTTTCGACAACTGCTGGCATCATGCGCCAGATAGCCATCGAAAAAAATAATATCAAAACTGCACGGGTGCTCATTTCGCACCCGCGGGTTTGATCACTACGCGGTGCATACACGGCGTAGGACCATCATCGCTCTGGTCACATTGGGGACCAAAGCCATGTTGCCTCACCGACGACGGTGTGGATGCATCGATGATAACCGGGCTCTTGCCGAAGTTCGTAAACTTCGACCAATCGACCAACAAACCAAGACCGATTGAGGTCAAGGTAATGAAGATCGTGAGCCCGATTGGGTCTTTTTTTGACGATGACATTTCTTCAAATCCTTTCTAGATATTAATCTACAATATTTAGTACAAATGTCAATCGCTTTACGGTATGCTCTTTGTTTTTTTATTTCAACTAGCTTCGAGTGAAATATAGAGAGAGTAATCTCTCTTATTTCCGAGTTGCGACGTTGAAACAACAGGTA
Source organism: uncultured Candidatus Saccharibacteria bacterium (assembly GCA_964627615.1). GTDB lineage: Bacteria > Patescibacteriota > Minisyncoccia > Phycocordibacterales > DATDWN01 > UBA910. The sequence continues at coordinate 7,377 of CAZVIO010000016.1, read as the reverse complement.
AATACCCCGAGGCTTTGCCTCGGGTAAGAATGAGCGAAGTGAATTCAGAAACAGGTCCAAGGCTCTGCCCTGGGGTCAATACCTTTTATTTCAACTAGCTTCGAGCGAAAGCAAATTTAGTTATCGGAACACTGCCTTACCACCATTTTTAAGAATAAATACCAACTCCCCTTTAGAAGTAAATTCAAAGTTTGTAGTTTGTTCAGACATCTTTTGAAAGACACTTTCTTGAGAACCATCACAATACATGAGAGTTGAAACCATGTTACTAAACATAAGTTTGCTTCCATTTACTGTATAGTTTCCACCAAGTCCATTACAGTCAGTTGTTGCTCCAAATGTTCCATCTGTTTTAAAAGTAAGCGTAAATACTCCATCTTTTTTAGGAAATGTTTGACCATCTGCGGTTGTAAACACACTGATCCAATTCCATTTTTTCATATCAAGCTTCATCACAGATGGATTTGCTTCACCTTCAAAATTTTGCACCACTTCACCAAACTGCAGTGTTGCAGGATCAAGTTTGAGTACAATACTTTTTCCTACCGAAGGACTCACAGAAAACGCCTCACCTGGTTTTCGTATTGCATAGTTTACTACCACAGTATTTCCTTCACCTTTAGTAGTAGATTGTGGAGCAATACGATCGCCGATAAAAAGTGCTTCTGTACCGACAAATCCATCAGGTGTATTGAGTGCCCCCACTCCATAATAAAAGACTCCGCTACCTCCAGTCTGTTGCGTAATCAAGAAAAACATATCTTCCCGTCCATCTCCATTGAGATCGGTTGCGAGTTCATTTCCAAAATATCGAGTCACTACTTGTGCACTTGAATTTGGAATCGCAACCTCATGTACACCATTTTTCAATGTAACTGACTCACCTGAGATTCTATATGTGGCATTTTTTGGATCAGTAACCACTTCTTTGATCGCAGGTTCACCTTGCTTTTCGTTATAAATATAATTATTAAATGCAAAAAACAGACCAATCAAAAATGCTACGCCGATAAGTATATAAAGTGTTGTTTTCATATGTTATATGGTTAGAATAAGGTCGAACTGTTTCTACTCTGGAAACAATTAAGTAAATTTCAGACTGCTCTTTCTCAGTTCATTATGAATTATACCACACTCATACATAATAAAACCGAGCGACTTGCGTCACTCGGTTTTTTGCTTCCTTTGAGCTTTCATAACATATGCGTCGATAACAAAAATGAGCGAGAGTAACTGCTGAACACCAAGCACTGCATAACCTTGTGTGTACATAAGCAACCCGACAGATGCGTTCATGAGCGCAAACCATACATATCCGTCGAGATGGTTTTTTGCCAAACGATATGTACCGATAAGAAAACCGATCACACCACCGAGCTCATACCACTGAGTCATATTTGTCATCAACCCAAAATGGTACACACTGTATCCGATACCTAAGACGGCACAGATCCGAGCAAACCAGTCGAGAACAACTTCAGTCTCCTTTTCCATCTTGTCATGCTTGAGTGCAAGAATAAGTCCTAGAAGCATCGACGGTAACCCGCCTGCCTCTACAAAAACAATCATCCAGTCGTCTTTATGACTCAGGATAATGAGCCAAGGCACAAGCCCTAGAATGTAGACTATCCATGCACGAATACTCCAGAGCCGAGCCTGCTCGTCGCTAGGCGACCGTTCTTTTGCACAGAAAAATATTTTGTTGAGAAGGTAGAATAACCCTCCTAAAATCTGCATCCAAAACAGTAGATTTTATTGTAGAAGGATTTGAAGAATACATGGG